>SXKJ01000227.1 GCA_005778115.1 Planctomyces sp.
TGACTTGAGCTTCCGCAGGCTGACGAGCGATCATCTCTTCCGTGATTCCCAGCGACATGCTCCCTCTGTCGCGAAAATCTCGAATTCACACCAGACCATTTTCAACAACTCATCGCCCCGGATCGTGAAGGCTTACCTCGAGACCCACCAGACTGAAGTCGTCTTATGGTGGGTCTCGATGACTCGACCCACCCTACGAGTTTCTACAAGTTTCACACATGAGCCGTCTGTTCCCTGCGAGTGAGATCACCAGCCTCGGCACGAAACTGTTCGTCGCCGCTGGTGCCACCGAAACCGAGTCCCGTATCGCTACCGAGTCGCTGGTCACCAGCAGTTTGATGGGGCATGACTCGCACGGCGTGCTGCGGATTCCTGAATACTTGGGATTTGTCGCCAACGGCCGCATCTTGCCGCTGGGTGGCGGCGCGGGGCACAAGGGATTCACGCTCAGCTTGCTTGTCGAGATTCTCGGCAGCGCGCTGGCCGGGTTCAGTTCGCAAGACAAAGACGTGTTCGGCAACGGCGTCTGTTTTCTCGTGATGGATCCCTCGGCCTTCTGTCCGCTCAATGAGTTCCGGCGGCTGATGGATGATACGATCGCCTATATGAAATTGTCGCAGCCCGCACCGGGCGTTGATGAAGTCCTGGTTCCCGGCGACCTCGAATTCCGCACGCTACGACAGCGTGAGCGTGATGGCATTCCCGTCGACGATTCAACTCGCGCACCTCTCAGAGATCACGCGGAACGATTGCAAGTGGATTGGTCCCCTCTCCCTCGCATCGGTGGAGTGGGTTAGGGTGAGGGGCTAAACGCGTCACCGGTAACTAATCCCACTCACGCCAGTTCTCGCCCCGATGCGGCGTGATAGTATCGACACCCTTGTGATTCATCAGGTCTGCTCATCGACTGATCGATAGAGCGTCTTCGTCACGCGAAAACCAAGTGACTGATAGAGTCGCACGGCCGGTTCATTCGCGGCGGTGACTTCCAGCGAGATGTGAATCAGACCGCTCGCGCGAAAGCCGTGCAGTGCCGCTTGCACGAGCGACCGCCCCAAGCCGAGCCCACGATGCTCTGGCACGATGCCGACATTTTGAATCGCTCCTGAATCGGGGATCGGCGCGAGCCCTTGGATCGTGCCGCAATCGACAACACCAACCTGAGCGACGTCTTCGCGGACCAGCAACCACGTCGCAGTGGGAACGAACTGCGTGTGGCCGGCGATGTACTCCATCAATCGCCGACAGCCGTCGGCCGTGCGCAGCGAGGGAAAGACTTGGCCGTCTTGCTCGGTCTCGAAGCAGCGAAACTTCACCGCCGCGTGCCGTTCGAGCAATTCCGGCGACCATTCGAGCCAACGATAACCCGCCGGCAAGATCGGCTCGCCGATGCCGCAGCGCGACAAGTCGATTTCCAATCGTAAGCGGCGGCAAAAAAGGGACATCGTTTCGTCATGTTCCTACTCCTACTTCTACTCTTACTCCGACTCCTACTCGGATTGTTCGAGTAGGAGTCTGAGCAAGAGTACGAGTAGGACAAAACGGTTTGCTGGCTACTTGAGTAACACCGCGTCGCCCCAATCGACGTGATCCTGCGAATCGCCGAGTTCTCCGAAATCAACAACTAGCGTCAGCCGCTTGGCTCCACTGACGTCGAGGACTGGTAATCGTTTCGCCCCTCTTTGACGAGACAACGCAGGCTCCTCGAACACGCGTCTGCCATCGACTTCGACGGCACACAAGGCTGTTCCTGCACCGACCGTCGTGTCGTCCAATCCGACGATCGCGTGAAACGCTCGGTACTTTTCCGCCAAGTCGTAAGTCACCGCCGAGCGGCTTTGCATTCCCAAGCCCTTGGGGGACTCACGTCCGCCAAGTCGCAGCGGCCGCCCGGCGACCGAACGGTCCCGCTGCATCGGCCACTCGCGCGCGCCGGGCAAGAACGGCGTCTGTCGCGACTCTATCGGAGACAAGTCGGAAAGAAAGACGCCTCGGCCGCCCAACAGACGCATCTCGCAGATCGCGTCGAGCGGGATGTCCCACACAACGCCCGACACATGCGCGGCCTTAAGAACCGTATCCGCCACGCGACTCTTCGACGCCAGCAGCGTGACTCGCGAACCGTCTCGCAGCGACACCAGCCAGCAGAGTTCTTTCGGCTCCGGCAGCGCGAGCAACTCCGGATTGAACGCGATGTCGCGCACGTCCGCGATCGGCAGCGTCACATCGCGGCCGTTGGTCTTGAGCGAGATCGTTCCGTCTCGCCACTTCGCCAGCTCGCCGGACGAAACGTCTCCGTTGAGCAATCGCAGTTCATCTCGCTGTTCTTTGCGATCGAATAACCACGCCGCGATTTCGTCGCGCCGTTCGCGAGAATGCGGCAACGACAGCGACAACCCGCGCACCGATTCTAATGGCAGAGCGAACTCCGGCCATTCCGGAAACTCCCGCCACGCCGCACGGAGTTGCTCATCCTCGATCGCTGTTCCTCGCGCGATTAGCCTGTCGCCATTCGCCAGCCAAATCGCCGAGCCGCGCGGTTCGTGGAGCACGTTTTCAACGTGCTCGAATTGCAACCGCACAACGTCCGACCAATTCACCGCGACTGTCTGCTCGCCAATACGCACTGACTCTTGAGAAATCGCTTGCAGGGAGCCCGTCGTCTCACGCCCATCGGCATCAAAAAGGGTGACGCGCGGCTCAGCGGCAGCCAGTGCGAGTGACATCCACCACATTTGCAGAGCACAGAACAGGACGCGCATCGCAGGCGAACGGGGCGGGGGCAGCGCCCCGGTAGTTCTCAGATATCGAGACCACCGGGGGGCTGACCCCGCCCCGCTCGCCTGTAACAGGAATGGGCACTCCATCATTGAGTCCCTCCTCGGTCCACGAACTCTGGAGCTTTCTGTGGTTCCTGCGGTAAGGATTGCTCGACGCGCGGAGCACAGAGCCAACTCAACAGCGGGCCGGGCAAGACGCCGCAACCAATCAGGATCACGGACGCCAGCACCGCTGAGAACAATGACGAGACTGCTCCCGCCGGACGAGGTTTACCCAGCGGTAGGCCAAACAACATCGTCCACACCGAACGCATCGCGATCGACGCCGACCAGACCGCGCTCAACGCCAGAAGCGCCGTCAACAACAGCAACCCGGAGTGCGGAATTAGTAACCCCGGCGGCCCCCAATCGCCGCGCACGTGCATCGCCGCCAGCGCGATCAACAACCGACTCCAAAAACCCGCCAGCAGCGGCAGGCCCGACAAGCTCAGCAAACAAACGGACGCGCACACCGCTGCGATTGGTTCAAAGTGACACAGTCCGCGCAGATCGTCCACGAATTCCACCGGACGCTCGCGACGACGCAGATAGGCCAGCACGCCACAGAGTCCGATCACCGCGACGCCATCTAGCAGCAACAGCAACCACGCCGCTTGAGCCGCCGTTGGCATGTTCCACTCTACGACCGGCCAGGCCGGATTGATCGCCGCCGATTTCTTCACGAACGACCACGCCCCGATTGCCACCAGCAGCCAACCTCCCTGGGCCACCGCCAGCAGCCACCACTGCTTGACGAGATGACGTTCGACTCGCGCTTGCAGCAGCGGCACCACAGCGGTGATCGCCGCCAGCACCCCGATCAACAACTGTGCCGTCGATTCCGACGCAGCGATCGTCCCCGGCCACAGCTTGACCCACGCCAAGAGCGCCGCCGCGCGAGGGAACAGCGCGAATACAGGCGAGCGGGGCGGCGTTAGCTCCCCGGTAGTCTCGATGCCCGCGAACAACCGGGGGGCTAACGCCGCCCCGCTCGCCGGTGAGTCAAATCTCGAAAAATGAAACGGCACGCACGCCGCATATCCTGCCAGCGCGGTCCCGATGAAGATCACCGACAACGTCAACACTCGCGAACTCCCTCCCGCGATCGCCGTGGTCCGAGTCACATAGCTCGTCTGCAGCGCCTCTTGAATCGTTTCCAAGCGAGTCGATCCCGTCACCGCCACCAGCAACATGCCCCCTAGTAGCAACGTCCACATCAACGGGAAATGACCATCCCGCGCCGGTCGGCCGCGCGGCGTCGCCAGAACGCTGCCACCCAGCGAGGCGATTTGCAGACCCAGAAAAAGGGTCACGATATCGCCCGCTTGTGACATCAAGCACAAGCCCGCCAGCAGCACCAACTGCAATGGCAACGTGCCCTGCCGGAGAGTCGATCTTCGGGAGGGCGAGGCTCCCGCCGAGCCGTTGCTCGTCGAATCGGCGATCGCCCCAAACGGTTCAGCGAGGGTCTCGCCCTCCCAATCGTCGGACCAATGCAGGGCCGTCAGCAGCGCGCCCCAAATCAACGAGACTGTAAACGTTGCTCGTGCCAGATCGTGGCTGCCCGCATCGGACCAACTCAACGCCGCGAACAACAGCGCCAGCAAACATCCCGGTGCAATTCCGCGCCTCGCCGTCGGCCACGACGATGCGATGATTCCCAGCGTTCCTGTTCCACCCAGGATCGCCGCCGGACTCCAGAGGTCATGCCAATCCAGCATGTCAGCGAGCCTCCAATGGCTCTGCCGGCCTTGGCAACAGCGACATCAAACTTGGCTGGAGACGATGCACCACGAACTGCGGCGCGACTCCCATTGCGATGTTGAGCGTCACCAAAGTGGCCGCGACGAAAGTGTCGCGTCTCGTCCAAAGTTGTTCCGACCAATCCAGCGGCTCACGATCCGCACGGACCCACATCCAGGCTATCAAGCCGCTCGTCATCAGACTCAGCGCGGCCGCGTTGAATTCCTGCTGAAATAATCCGAATGGGGTGACGAATTCCGCGACGAAACCACTCAGGCCCGGCAGGCCGATCCAGGCGAAGAGCGCGAAACGGACGAGCCTGAGACGTCGCAACGTCACGGGATCGGGAGTCTTTTTTAGGCCGCTGAATTCGTCGGCGAAACAACGATCGTCCGCAGCGGCGGCCTGAAAAAGACTCCCAACCACTTCGCGTGGCAACAGCCAAACCAGCAACCCCACCGTGAGGCCGTGACTCAGAACGCGCAACAGGCCGCCGGTCAGACCTTCTGTCGTCTGAGTCATCATGCCAATCAAACTCAGGCCAACCGAACTGCTCGTCGCCAAGGCGATGCGACGTTGCCAGTCACGCTCACCGAACGCCAACACCGCTGTGAGCAAACTGCTCAAACCGACTAACGTTGTGAAGGTGTCGGCGTGATGACGCAACAAGTCGGGAAACACCGGCACGAGAAACCGCAGCCAGCCATACACGCCGATCTTCAGCAGCACTCCCGCCAGCACCAGTGCCACGCCGCGCGGAGCCGACACGAACGCATCTGCGAATGGACGATGCAGCGGAGCCAATCCCAACGGCCACGTGAAGCCGACGACCAGCAGCCAAAACAACCAACTGTTGATCGAACCCCACAAGAAGGCGTTCTCTCCCGCGACCGTCCATTGTCTGATCCCGGCGATCAATTCCGGGATCGAGAAAATCAGCGAAGACTCAGCCGGACTGGGAGACGGCCGCAGCCACCCGAAGACCAAGACCAGTCCGCCCAGTCCCAACGTGACAAGCCAACCACCCCACCAACTCACCTTCAAGAACCGAGGCACCACATCGTGCCGCTGCGAATCGCCACCCGACCCCACGAGCCAGGCCATCGCGAGCAACGTACTCATCCAGCACGTCACGAACAGCGCTACGTCGAGCGCCACGAACGTGCCGACCAGACTCGCTTGCAACCACAGCCACGCGACTGGCGAGTGCGGAGCGGACAATTCCGCATTCCGCATTCCGCACTCCGCATTGGCCCCCAACGAAACCAGCAACATGCTCAGCGCGACGAACCACACGCTGATGCCATCGACACCAATCGCGAATCGAATGTTCGGTCCCCATTGCGCCGGGACTTCGATGATCCGTCGCTCGCCACGACGGTTAAGCCGCTCCACCAGCGCAGACCGAGTTTCGCCAACCCACGCGAAGCTGTCTCGAAATTGAAATCGTTCGAGCGGACCAAGCAGCGCCGCTTGCTCCTGTGAACTCGCCGGCTTCAACGGTTCATACGCCGCAACCAGCCAGACGCTGAATGCAACGGACATCAGCAGGTTGACCAACATCGCCTGACGAACCGCTGCCGCCCCCGCCAACCGAGCGAATCCAACCAGCACCGCGCCGAACACCGGCAACAGCATCAGCCATAACGGCAAGTGCTCGCGAATCGGTCGGACCAGCGTGTCCCACATTGGAAAACTCTCCGCAATCACGACCGCAACCACAGCAGCATCCACGCCAGCACCGCCACCGAGCCTACCGTCGTTAACGCGCCGATCATTGCCGATCCGCGCGACAACGGTTCGGCTGACTCGCCAAGGACGCTCGCCAGATGATCTCGCAGCGAGACTGCGTCTGGACCAAACACACGTTCTTCAAACCACACCAATCTCTCGCCGATCGCCTTCGCCGGATGAACGACCAGTAAGAAATAAAGATCATCCCAATAAAACCGATTCCGGCTCAGCCGAGCAAACGGCCCCATCGCCGCTGCCACCTTCTCCGGCAACGACGACGGCTTCGAGTACATCCACCACGCCAGCACCGCTCCAGCCAGACCGAGCGGCAACAGTGGAACCGTCCCAAACAATTGAGGAGGCGTCCAAGAGAATTCGGTCTCCGATCGGCTGAACTCTCCGCGACTCCACAAGCTTCCGCCGAGAACCAACACCGTCGTGATCCACAGCGTGATGTAAAGCCGTCGGTCCGATCCAGCCAGCGATCGGGAGACGGTTTTCCGACGGCCGAGCAACCAAGCTCGAATCAGCGAGAACCCGGTCAAGAACTCTGCGAGAAAGATCGTCCCCAGGACGAGCCACCACAGCCGAGTTTCTGTCGTCCCCAACACCACTCCGTTGGACTCGTCGCTCATCCTGATCGGCAACTCGAACAATTTCCGAGCGTGTTCCCAAATGCTGTCTGCAACCGCGTGGCGACCACAAAGCCCAGCGACGATCAATGACACCGTCACGGCCATCAGCGCTGTGGCCCACCGACGAATCACCAAGTTCGCCACCAAGAGCACCGCAATCAACACGCTCTGCCAATGAAAGGCCGCCACACCCGATAGCCCCTCGGATTGATTGCCAATCCCCATCGCGATCAACACGACCCCGCATTGTCCCACGGCGAATTGACTCAGTACGTGCGGCCAATTCGTTTGAGCCGCCGCATTCGCCGAGCACATCAGCAACGTGAAGGCCCCGACGGCCACCATCAGCAACCGAGTGTGCGGAGCCACGGCGAACAGTGGTTCCAATCGGACCAGCAACCCAATCCCGGCCGGCAAGAACGCCGCGCACAGCCACCACGCCAGCACCGTGGACGGGACAGACTCTTCATTCGATTCATGCCACCGGTTGGTCCGATCCGACTTCAGCCGCTCGGCAACCTCGTGCCCGTCGGGGACGTTCCACACGCCGACCATGACGTCAGAGAGCTTCGACATCGAATTTCCCATCTGTGCCGCAAAGCCCTGTTCGGTCTCCAACCAAACGGTCAAAGGCAACTGCGCGCACCGGCCAATGACTCCGATGAAGACAAACAAAGCCATGCTCTCGACCAACTCCGGCCGCAATGCACCGATCGCCTCCGGTGTCCACGCGGTGAACTCCAACGAAGACTCGAAGTGCATCCACACAATTCCGAATCCCGCCAACATCGCGATGTCGGAAACACGCTGCATCAACCACACCGGCCGCAGTGGCTTGTCAGGCTTGCGAGCCAACTCCGAACTCGCCCACGCCGACAACGTCCAGCCGACGAACATCTGGCCGAGATTGCCTGCGACATTCACCAACGTCACGCCGAACCACGCCAGCATCAGCCACCGCAGTGAAACCTCCTGCGGCCAAGCCGACAGTACCAGCAACAACACGACCGAAACCAGCGTCGTCTGCACCAACGAAAAACCGTTGAGTTGCGCTCCAAGCGTCACCTCGAAACCCGGCATGCTCAACCATGTCACCAGTCGGAAGTCTTCAAAGGTTTGCGACTGCAGCGGAGGCGTGAAAAACAACCCGAGCGCGCTTAACTGGACTGCGACCGCCGCCAGTTGAGTGACTGTCAGCAGCACTTGGCGAAAAAGTTTCCCTTCCAGAAAACTCAGGCCGTACGCCACCAGCGGAGCACCGACCAACGTGCCGATCAGCAGTATCCGCAGCGTGTCCATGTCCGCCTTCGTTGCTGGGGGTGCGAGCCAACGTCACGCATCGCGCAGAGCCAAAAAAGTCTTCAGCAATTGGATACCGTTGTCGCCGGTCAAATAACTCTCCGGATGAAACTGCACGCCATGCGTTTCGTATTTCCGATGCCGCAACCCCATGATCTCACGCGGCAGACCCGGAGACTCGGCATCCGTCCAAGCGGTGACTTCCAGTTCAGGGGGCAACGTCTCTTCGGGTACGATCAAGCTGTGATAGCGAGTCGCCTCAAACGGATTCGGCAAGCCCTTGAAGACACCCCGATTGTCGTGAGAGATCATCGACGTCTTGCCGTGCATCGGCCGCCGCGCCCGCAAGACCTGTCCGCCGAAGACGTCCCCAAGGCTTTGATGTCCCAGGCAAACTCCCAGCACCGGCAGCTTCGGGGCAAAATGTCGAATCAACTCGCGCGAAATGCCCGCCTCGGCTGGAGTACACGGGCCGGGGGACACGATGATGCGCTCCGGCTTGAGTTGCTCGATCTGTTCGATCGTGATTTGATCGTTCCGAGCGACCTCAATTTTCAGCGACTTGTCGATCTCGACAAACCGCTGCACGAGGTTGTAGGTGAAGGACTCGTAGTTATCGAGAACGAAGATCATCGGACCACTCGCGTCAACGGGCTTGTCTCACGGAAAGGGGCGGCATCCTACCGACCGAGCCATGTCCTCAACAGCAATGCAGCGTGGTCGAGCAATGTAGGGTGGGTCGTGTCATCGCGACCCACCACGAATCACGACTGGATTTGTTGGGTCTCGATGACTCGACCCACCCTACGTTTGAAAGCGACGTTGGAAAGCCCTTAACCGCGTTGCGTTGAATGCCAACTGGGGCACTATTAGGATGCCATCCCTCGCGACGGCTGCCGGACGGACTGGACGTGGCGAGAGGCAGAATGCGAGGTCGGTCGGGATTGCTGGAGTCGGTGGCAGTAGTTGCCGAGGCTCAGGGCAATCGGCTTCAGGAGGATTGAGGCCGACTTCCATAATGGCGATGCGGCGCAGCAGGTTGCGGTCGCGCATCTCCAGCCGGCACACAGCGTGCTCCGGTGTGAAAAGTTGCAGGCGAAGTGTCTTGCTCGATGCCACTTCGTTTGCGAAACATCGTTCATCTTGTATTGGTTTTCGAGCTAGGTTTTTTGCTTAGGAGCTGCGCTCTCATGTCCCAGAATGCTCGTGCTTCCGCGATTGCTGCCGTCGTTAGTTACAAGTCCGATGCCACGCCGTTGAACTTCCGCGAGATTCCCAGCCCGTCGCTGTTCGGAGTCAACACGTTCAACGAAAAAGAAATGCGTGCTCGCCTGCCGAAGCCGGTCTTCAAGGCTTTGCAGCGGAGCATCAAGAAGGGCGAGAAGCTCGATTCTGGAATCTCCGACGCCGTCGCTACCGCCATGCGCGACTGGGCTTTGGAGAAGGGTGCCACGCACTACGCTCACGTCTTCCAACCGCTGACCGGCATCACCGCCGAGAAGCACGACAGCTTCCTTGCCCCGACCGGCGACGGCAGCGCGATCTCCGAATTCACCGGCAAGCAACTGATTCAAGGTGAGCCGGACGCTTCATCCTTCCCCAGCGGCGGCATCCGCGCCACGTTCGAGGCTCGCGGTTACACGGCGTGGGACGTGACTTCTCCTGCGTACATACTGGAGAACGCCAACGGCACGACCCTCTGCATTCCGACCGCGTTCTGCTCGTGGACCGGCGAGGCCCTCGATAAGAAGACCCCGGTGCTCCGTTCGATGCAGGCTCTCAACAAGCAAGCTCAGCGCGTGCTGAAGGCACTCGGCAGCGACGACGCCGGATACGTCTTCGCGACGGGCGGGCCGGAGCAGGAATACTTCCTGATCGACCGCAACTTCTATTTCTCCCGTCCTGATTTGAACATCTGCGGCCGGACACTCTTCGGAGCCAAGCCACCCAAGGGCCAAGAGTTCGAGGATCAATACTTCGGTGCGATCCCGGATCGCGTGCTGGCCTGCATGTTGGAAACGGAACGCGAGCTGTACAAGCTCGGTGTGCCGGTGAAGACCCGCCACAACGAAGTCGCTCCGTCGCAGTACGAGTTGGCTCCGATCTACGAGAATGCCAACGTCGCGACCGATCATCAGCAACTCACCATGCTGATGCTGCAAAAGATCGCCCCCAAGTACGGTCTCGCGTGCCTGCTGCACGAGAAGCCGTTCGCTGGCATCAACGGCAGCGGTAAGCACCTCAACTGGTCGCTGGGAACCGACTCGGCCAATCTGCTCGAACCGGGCGACAACCCGCACCAGAACATGCAGTTCTTGGTCTTCTGTGCCGCCGTGATTCGCGCGGTCCACAAGAACTCTCGGCTGCTGCGAGCCTCGATTGCTCACGCGGGCAACGATCATCGCCTCGGTGCGAACGAAGCTCCGCCGGCGATCATCTCGATCTTCCTCGGTGACATGCTGACCGATGTCTTCGAGCAACTCGAGAAGGGCAAGCTGGAGTCCTCGAAGAAGGGCGGCTACTTGACGATCGGCGTTGATACGCTGCCCGCGCTGCCGAAGGACGCTGGTGACCGCAACCGCACCAGCCCGTTCGCCTTCACCGGCAACAAATTCGAGTTCCGTGCGGTCGGATCGAGTCAGTCCATCTCTGGTCCGCTGGTCGTGCTCAACACGATCGTCGCCGAGAGCTTGGACTACGTGGCCACCGAACTGGAGAAGGCCACCGGCGGCGACGCCAGCAAGTTGGCCAGTGCCGTGCAGACGCTCGTGCAGAGCATCTACAAGCAGCACAAAGCGGTCGTCTTCAACGGCAACAACTACTCGGAAGAGTGGCACCAGGAAGCCGAGAAACGCGGCCTGCCGAATCTCCGCAACACGGTCGATGCACTCGTCGCAATCAAGGAGAAAGAGGCCGTTGCCCTGTTCGACAAGTACGGCGTGCTCAATCCGCGTGAGACCGAAAGCCGCTACGACATCTACGTCGAGCGTTACTGCAAGGACATCAACACCGAAGGCCGTCTGTGCCTGGGTATGGCTCGGTCGTCGATACTGCCCGCCGCGTACCGTTATCAAGGCGAGTTGGCTCAGACTGCCGCCGCGATGAAAGCCTGCGGACGCACGCCGGACACCAGCTCGCTGGATTCAGTCACCGAACTGACCGGCCAACTCGAAGGGGCGATCAAGCAACTGCAACACGCCGTCGAGCACACTGCCAGCGGCGACCTGTTGGCCCACGCCAAGCACTACCGCGACGAAGTCTGTCCGGCGATGCTGAAGGTCCGCAATGTCGCTGATGAGTTGGAGCAAGTCGTCGCTGACGACCTCTGGCCGTTGCCGACCTACCGCGAGATGCTCTTCATCCGGTAACGGATTGGAGTGAGTGACAACCTAAAAACCACCGGGCGAGTTCCCCACGAACTCGCCCGGTTTTTTAATGCCCCATGCGAGCGGGGCAGCGTCAGCCCCCCGGTCATCGGAGGGTTGACGTGCAAAAGCGCTCACTTCGTCAGCAAAGTAGCAGGCACATTCCATGTGCCGTCAGCCAGAGAATTGCAGACGGCACATGGAATGTGCCTGCTACGTTCTAAAGCGAATCACCGGGGGGCTGACGACGCCCCGCTCGCCTGGGCGTGTCATGGTTGCCGACTTCGTTGAAACTGACGATGCAGTTCCACCAGCGACTTCCTCACGGTTTCGCGATCCCCGACGACCACGAAGTTCCGAAACGAATACTCGCCCGGTTCGATTCCGTCCGCTTGCCGCTGACGAAAGACCGTGTTCCACTTCACGACTCGCTCGCGTTCAAAACGCCAACGGCCATAGCCCGCATTCTCAAACCCAGCCGACGGCTGTTGAGGCGAATAGATCCCCATCGCGTGGCTACCGCTTTCGGTCGACAGGACGATGGGAAACGACTGCTCGCCCGGACCAAAGTCGATCGGTTGTAGTTCGCCGGTTTGAGGCCGAAAGGTCCAGAACGAACGGAATACCTCTGGCATGTAGCCGGTCAGAGCCTCGAACTGTGCGAACGAGTGTCGTTCATTCAGAGGCAGGGTGAATGTGACGTCGTAGCGAATGACATGCGGAAAATCCGGAAGGCCAATCTGCACTCGTTTCGCCAGCAGATGATTCGACAACTTGGTTGTGTTGATCGCCGGATGCCCCTCCGATTTCTGACCGGGAGTCAACCAGAATGCCATCTGCGTGGTGGTCTGCAACGCTGCCTCGGTCGCGACGGAGTGCAACAATCGGCTGGTCGAGTTCGGCCCGGCCCCGTCATCTCGCGATCCGGCCTCGGTCGGATTGAACGCTTCGGCCCCATGCTTGCCGTCCGAACTGAAACTGCTGGCAGACTGCAACTGCCGGCCATGATCGGTGCTGTTGATGAACTCTTGGCCGTTCCAAGTCAGCGAATGTACGGCCCCGGCCAACCGGGGCGTCGTGGTAATGACGATCTCCGAATCCCCGGCAGCACGGCGAATGGTCAGGTCCGCGCGGGGCGGCAAAGACGGCTCGTCAGCCAGAGCCAAACTGGCCCACAGATTGAGAAGCACCAGGACGATTCGGTTCGCACGCATCGGAGTTCACACCAAGATTTCGTGAACGACTCGCCCAGCCACGTCGGTCAAACGGAAGGGACGACCGGCGTAGTTGAAGGTCAGCCGCTCGTGGTCCATGCCGAGCAGATGCAGGGCGGTCGCGTGCAAGTCGTGCATGTGAACTTTGCCCTGCACGGCGTGATGGCCCCACTCGTCGGTCTCACCGTGAGCGAAGCCGGGCTTCACGCCGCCGCCGGCCAGCCAGATCGTGAAGCCGCCGGGATTGTGGTCTCGACCAGTGCCATTCTGCTGAGCATAGGGTGTCCGACCGAACTCGCCGCCCCACCAAACTAACGTGTCTTCCAACAGGCCGCGCTGTTTGAGATCGGTCAGCAACGCGGCGACCGGTTGATCGACCGCCTTCGCGTGATCGCCATGCTTGGGCATGTTGCTGTGCTGATCCCAGGCGGGGTTCGCCGAGTTGTCCGCATAGTTGACTTGAATGTATCGCACGCCGGACTCGGCCATACGCCGAGCCATCAAGCACTGCCGCCCGAAGTCGTCGGTGGGCTTTTGGTCGATGCCGTACATCGCCAACGTCTCTTTGGACTCGCGATTGAGATCGAACACTTCTGACGCGTAATTCTGCATTCGGTAACCCAACTCGAATGAATCGAGCACGGCTTGCAACTCGCCGTCACCCGGATGCTCGGAAATCTGCTCAGCGTTGAGTGAGCGGATCAGCTCGAAGCGTTGCCGCTGCTCGGCTAGTGAGAGCCGGTCGTTGTTGAGGTTTCGCACCTGAGCTTCTTTGGTCGAGATCCCCGCACGGCCAATCGCCGTTCCCTGATAGACCGGCGGCAGGAAGGCGCTGCCAAAGTTTCTCGGACCACCGTTCGCGATCGCCGGGCAGATCGACACGAAGCCCGGCAGGTTCTGGCTCTCGGTTCC
The DNA here is from genome assembly GCA_005778115.1 of Planctomyces sp. Lineage (GTDB taxonomy): Bacteria > Planctomycetota > Planctomycetia > Planctomycetales > Planctomycetaceae > SXKJ01. Next base: position 13,722 of record SXKJ01000227.1, read on the forward strand.
CAAGCCGTAGCTGATCCACGCTCCGACAGAGGGGCGAATCAAATTGGTGGAGCCGGTATGCAAGAACAACGTCGCCGGGCCGTGAGCGACTCCTTCGGTGTGCATGCTGCAGATCATGCACAGGTCATCGACATGCTCGGCCATGTGCGGGAAAAGCTCTGATGCCCAGCGTCCGCATTCGCCGTGCTGCCGGAACTTCCACAGCGGCTTCATCACACGGTGCTGCACGATCTTGCCGGTCTTGGCCAGCGTCCGAGCGTCATCGAACTCACGCATCTGGCCGTCGTGCTGGTCGAGCCGCGGCTTGTAATCAAACGAGTCGACATGACTAACTCCTCCGGCCATGAAGAGAAAAATCATCCGCTTCGCCCGCGCCGGATGCAGAGTTGCCTTCGCCGCCAGTGGGTTCACGGCCGCGTTGGCCGACTGAGCCAACCCCGCCAGCGCGAGTTGGCCGAACCCACAGGCCACGGTTTGAAGAGCACGGCGACGGGAAACATTCATGACAAGACCTCGATTCGCGAACCATTCACCCGCAACTAAGCGACCAATATCCTAGCCGACGAGGAGGACTGCGACAAAATCGTGCCCGAAAAAACCAAGCGTATCCGACAAAGTCATGTCACTGGCTACGGTGGCGCGATTCGCTGGCAATCGAGAAAGTCGCTGCCTAGAATCCCGCCCCTTCGGACAAGTCGGGATGCCCCGATCGCCCGTAAGTTTTTCGATCTTTTGACCTCGAACCCATAAGTCAGACATGCCCAACAATCGCAATGCCGCCAAGGCGGACCGCCAAGCTCAGAAACGCCGCCTGCAAAATCGTTCGCAACATGCCTCGCTGAAGACGCTGGTGAAGAAGTTTCGGACTTCGTTGGAAGCGACCGGCAGCGACACCCCGGCGGCGACGGTCACGTTGAGCGAAGTCTCCAAGCGACTGGACCAAGCCGGAGCCAAGCGGCTCATCCATCCAAACAAAGCCTCGCGGCTCAAGTCGCGATTGGCCAAAGCGGCGAACAAGAAGACGGCTGCCGCCAAGTAAACGAAGCCAACACGTCTTTGAATCAAAAGCCCCGACGATTAAGGGATTCTGACATCCCTTAATCGTCGGGGTTTTGTTTTTTTCGGCTCTCCGCCATTCGTGTTGAACACGAATTCGTGAGCCGCAAGACGCTAGCCGCGGGTCGAGGAAAAGAACCCGCGGCTAGTGCCTTGCGGCTCACATGGTACCGAAATCAACACGAATGGCGGAGAGCCTTTTTTCAAAAGAATTCCTCTGGCCCCATTCGTCTGCCAGACCTGCATGTGCCAGAGGAATCTGGATCAGCTACGGCTTCTCGCCATCCTTAGCTTTGCTGTCGTCGAGCGGCGTACCTTGGATTGTTTTCGCTTCGTCAGTCGCGGCAGAAGTTTGGACAATGCTGGCCCGCTTGATCGAGTCGAGTCCGGGGAAGGCTTTGTCGAGGAAGGCGTTGCCCTCTTTTTGGATGCGACCTTGTTGGTCGCTGGCATTGCCGCCGTACTTGGCGTTGAGAGCTTCCAGGGCTTCCATGCCGGAGAGCACTTTGCCGAACGGCGTGAAGCCCTGCTGATCCAGAGAAGCGTTTTTGACGTAATTCACGAAGATCTGCGTGCTCCGCGAATTGGGAAACCCGGCCTTGGCGAATGTGACCATGCCGGGCAGATTCGATTGCAGGTTCTCCCCGGTGGGCCGGTCATCCGGAATGTTGTTGTCACGCCACTTATCCATCACCTTGGGATCGCCGTGGATTCCCCACTGCACCATGAATCCGGGAATGACTCGGAAGAAGCGGCAGTCGTCATAGAAGCCAATCTTTACGAGTTCATAAAACCGCGCGGCTCCGTGCGGTGACCAGTCACGATGCACTTCGATCAGAACGTCTCCTTGAGTGGTTTCCAGCTTCACCTGAAACGTCTCTGGAACATCGCCGGCCGGCACATCAGCGGACTTGGCCGGCTTGTCGAGTGGCGGCCCCATTGGCAGCGGCGGGTCCGCTTGCTGCGGCTGAGTACACCCAGCCAACGCCACAACGGTGAGCAATTCACAAAACAGGCGTCGAGTCAAATTCCGCATGAGACTTCCCTTGGGGTGCGGTGTGTCAGCACCGCATTGGATCTGTGTCGAGAATTGGAAAGAATGCGGACTGACAGACCGCACTCCCATGTTACTTTTTCGCCTCGATGATCGTGGCCTTCTTGATGAAGTCCAGGTCCGGGAATTCGTCTTTCAGGTAGGCGTTGCCCGCTTGCTGAATGGCTCCCTGATCGGGGCGTTCGCGATGCTTCGAGTAGATCTTGTCGACGACGTCCATCCCTTCGAGCACCTTACCGAAGGGAGTAAAGCCCATCTCATCCAGCCGGGCATTGTCGCCATAGTTGATGAAGAGCTGTGTCGTTCGCGAATGGGGTCTGCCCGATTTGGCGAACGTGATAAATCCTCGCGTGTTGGAGGCGAGGTCTTTGGCGGGAACCTTGTCGTCTTTGATTTCAGCGTCGCGCCATTTCGCTTGGACCTTCGGGTCTCCGTTGATGCCCCACTGCACCATGAAGCCAGGGACGACTCGGAAGAAGCGGCACTCATCGTAGAAACCGGCCTTCACCGCGTCGTAGAACCGAGCCGCACCGTTGGGCGACCAAGCACGGTGGACCTCAATCAGCACGTCCCCCTTTGAGGTCTCGAACTTCGCCTGAAATGTCTCAGGGATGTTCTCCGGCTTCGGCGTCTGAGGAGGTTTCACTTCGGCCTGCGCCGAGCGAATCGTTGTTCCGAGAACCGCGGTCGTGGCGACCGCGCTGCAAAACTGTCGTCGAGTAATCATGCAGAGTCCTTTCAAGAAGAATGTGGCTGTCGCAAGGTAATGACCAGGGATGTTGTCGCGGTGAGGCGAGTTTACATAGCCGTCACCGCTCCGCGTGACGAACTGAATTTCCAAGCCGTGTCGTCGAAGCGTTCGGCTGGTCACGCGGAGCGGTGACGGCTACGAATCAGAGTCTTCGCCGTCCGACTTGGATTTATTCAGAAGCTTTCAAAAACTGAGCGTTGACGTCGGGCAACTTCGCGGACGCGGCGTCGCCGGTGTGGAAGAAGATGCCGTAGCGCATCCGCAACTCCGAGCCTTTCGGAAAGACGTCGTCCACCGGTTTCTCTTGGTTGTTGGTGTAGGCCGCCTCGCCGAACGGGCTAACCGAGAACAGACCGTAGTTGCGGACGTGATAACGGCTCGGCCGAAAATTCTTGGGATGATCGAAGATCGTCACGCCGAAACTCTTGCCGTCCACCGGCCCGACGTAATCAACCCAGGCCGAGCGTTGCCCCCAGCATTCCTTTGAGCCGTTCTTGCCATCGGCATTCGTGATAACGCCACTCCCTTTGTCTTCACGCATCGACTCGGCGATGCGGAAGCCGAGCAGTCCTTCTTTCGTGTCTCGGAAGTGAGCGTCGCTGTTGGCCATCTTGAAGCGGATGTCGTAGGACAGCAGCCGATTCGCATGAATGCCAATGGTGGTGGTCTCGATCAGCACCGGTTGGCCGTCGGGGCCAAGCCAATGATTCTCGGTCTTGAGCTTCGCCGGGTTCCCTTCGGCCGCCAGCAGTTCGAGGCTGCGGTTTTCGATCTTCCCTTTCTCCGCCCAGAACTTGATCTCGTTGACTTCATCCACCGAAATCCAGATCCCTTTGTGATGCGGATGGTCTCCTTTGTAGTCCTCGCCAACGATCGGCCGGGAGATCTGCGTTCCGGCCACCTTCACCGGTGAGAAGAACGGTTTCGGCAGCGACTTGGCGAATTGATACGTCGCGAATTCCTCACCGTTGATCGTGACGGCAACCGTGTCGCCGCTGCGAACCAGCTTAACCGTGTCCGCCGCGAAGCTGCCGGCAGACGAGGCAAAGACCAAAACTCCCCAGACGACCAACATCGCGCACTTCGTTCGCAGGTTCATCGGCAGTGGCTCCTCGAAAGGGATCGGCTTATCGTATTGCGGGCGGCTCGCCCGCACCGAACTGGAATTTCGACTGAGTGCAGGCGAGCCGCCTGCACCACGGCGCTGAGTATGGTCGCTGAGCTTCGCAAATGAAAAGTGAAACGCCATCCGCCAGCCACCTAAATTCCCCGCCAACAAACCGCTGTTGTGATTCATTCCTCTGGCCCATTCCTCTGCCAAGACTTGCCAGAGGAATGGGGCCAGAGGAATCTCGTAAGGAGATTTGATGTCCCCGTTCGCACAAACTTTGCTGTCCACGCTGGCGGTCGTGTTGACGACGCTGTTCCTGCTTTGGTTGCTCAGTGTTGCCAAGCGCGATGCCAGCATCATCGATCCGTTTTGGGGGACCGGCTTCGTGCTCGTGGTGTGGACGGCATTCGCGTTGGATCGGCATGAGCCGCCGCGGTCGCTGTTGTTGGCCGTGCTCACCACGATTTGGGGAGCAAGACTGTCGCTGTACCTGCTGTGTCGCAACTGGGGGCATGGCGAGGACCGCCGCTATCAAGCAATGCGTGCCCAACACGGGGAACGCTTCTGGTGGGTCAGTCTGATCTCCGTCTATTTGCTGCAAGGGATCATCTTGTGGTTCGTGGCGTTGCCGATTCAGGTCGCACTCGCCACCTCGTCCGATGCGCCGCTGAGTTGGCTGGATGGGATCGGCATCGCTTTGTGGGGGACCGGTCTGTTTTTCGAGACGGTCGGTGATTGGCAGTTGGCTCGCTTCAAAGCGAATCCGGCGAACGCGGGGCGAGTCATGGATCGTGGGCTGTGGCGGCTGACTCGGCATCCGAATTACTTTGGGGACTTCTGCGTCTGGTGGGGGCTGTTTCTGATCGCCTCGTCGAGCGGAGCTTGGTGGACAGTGCTCAGTCCGCTGGCGATGTCAGTGCTGCTGCTGAAGGTGTCGGGGGTGACGTTGCTCGAAAAAACGATCACCGAGCGTCGGCCGGAGTACGCGGCGTATCAAGCGCGGACGAATGCGTTCTTTCCGGGGCCGCCGAGGCCCCATTCGACTTCACAGAATCTTTGAGTTTCATAGCCAACTGCGTGCTTTGCGGAATGGTCGATGGCGTCTCATTGAGAAGTGGCTGGCATATTTCTCGTCAATCCGACCTCTTTTCCGGTGTCTTTCATGCCGCGATCACTCGACGATCAGAATCATGGGTTCGAGCAGTTTCGGCCCTACCTGACGTTGTTGACCCTCGCCGACGTCTACTCGCGGAATCCCGCGAAGCTGGATTCGTCGGGCATTGTGCAGCGGACGCTGCTGGATGCTTTCGACAAGCCGTAACAGTGCCGCGGGTAAGCCTTCACGATCCGGGGCGATGAGTTGTTGAAAATGGTCTGGTGTGAATTCGAGATTTTCGCGACAGAGGGAGCATGTCGCTGGGAATCACGGAAGAGATGATCGCTCGTCAGCCTGCGGAAGCTCAAGTCATCA
>SXKJ01000228.1 GCA_005778115.1 Planctomyces sp.
AATCCGCCTTGAAAGAACAGGTCGACGATTAGCTTGAGTTCGTGCATGCACTCGAAGTAGGCCATCTCCGGTTGATAGCCCGCTTCCACGAGCGTTTCAAAGCCGGCTTTGACCAGCGCGCTGACTCCGCCGCAAAGAACGACTTGCTCGCCGAAGAGGTCGGTTTCCGTTTCCTCGGCGAAGGTTGTCTCGATGACTCCGCCGCGCGTGCCGCCGATGCCCTTGGCATACGCCAGTGCGAGCTTGCGGGATTCTTCGGAAGCTCCCGGAAGCAAGGCGATCAGACTGGGGACTCCGCCTCCTTTTTCGTACTCACTGCGAACGAGATGGCCGGGGCCTTTCGGGGCGACCAGCGCGGCGTCGTGTCCCGGAGGCGGGATGACTTGCCCGAAGTGAATGTTGAAGCCGTGCGAGCACATCAGCAGCGCGCCCTTCTTGAGGTTCGGGCGAATCTCGGATTTGTAGAGATCGCCCTGCACTTCATCGGGCAGCAGGATGTTGACGAGGTCCGCTTGCTTGACGGCATCGACAACCGAGAACGGCTTGAAGCCGTGGCTGACGGCAAGGTCATAGTTCGCGCTGCCGGGTCGTTGCCCGATGATCACGTTGCAACCGCTGTCGCGCAGGTTCTGGGCCTGAGCGTGTCCTTGGCTGCCGTAGCCCAGGATGGCAATGGTCTTGTTCTTGAGGAGCGAGAGGTCAGCGTCGGCGTCGTAGTAGATGGTGACTGGCATGGTGGCTTGTTTGGTCCGTTATCAGTGGTTCGAGGTGGGTAGATTTCAAATTTCAAATCTCAGATTTCAAATCTGAGATTTGCGATTACGCATTCGGTGTCACTTCATGATCGCGTTGCAGAGCAATGCGGCCGGTGCGGACCATTTCCAAGATCCCGAACGGTCGCATCAGTTCGATGAACGCTTCGAGTTTGCCTTCCTGGCCGGAGATTTCGACCATCACGTGCGTCGGGCTGACGTCCACGATTCGGCCGCGAAAAATCTCGACAAGTTCTTTGATCTCGGCACGGTGGTCGTTGCCCGTGTTGACCTTCATCAGCATCAGGTCGCGTTCGACGTACTTCTGGTTGGAGAAATCGATCACGCGGACGACGTTGATGATCTTTTCGAGTTGCTTGCGGACCTGGTCCAGCACCCGTTCGTCACCTTCGACGACGAACGTGACGCGGGAGTATTCCGGATTCTCAGTCTCGCCGACGGCGAGGCTTTCGATGTTGAACGCGCGCGACGCCAGCATCCCGGAGATGTGTGCCAACACGCCGGGTTGGTTCATCACCAGCGCCGAGAGAACATGCTTCATGGAATCAATCACTTTCGAGAACAACCGGTCGACAAGGCCAAATGCCCTTTCGCCTAGGAGAAAGGGGCGGCAGTCTAAGGCTGTTCTGAGTGATTCTCAACCACCTTGGGTTTTCCCGTTCGTCACGTCGTCGCCGGCAAATCCAGCGCGGGATTTTGATCGAAGAAGCCGTCCGGTTTGAGCTGAAACCCGATCGAAGAGACTGGCATCACCGGCCAATCTTCCGGGCGCGGGACGTGGTTGTGAGAGAACACATACCAGACGACCAGCGGCGTATTGGTCACGTTGCGATTGGCTGCCGTCCAGCGAGGCAGGCCATCGCCGGTGGGGTGCTGATTCGGATAATCGCCGGAGGGGAATCGTTCGGCGGCTTCATACGGAGTGACCCACAGATGGTGAGCGGTGAATCCGGCCCGTTTCATCACGGCGGCATCAGGTTGAACGAACGGCGGACAGTTCTCGCCGGGAAGGAGCCGATAACTGACTGGCCGGCCGAGTCGATTACGTTGCTGGGTGTTCGCGATTCGCCAAAAACGCGCCGACGCGCTGTTCACGGAACGCTGAGCGGTGAGTTCGCTCGCGAGCAACGTCTCCTCGGCGCGGAAGGCGTTGCCATGCGGATTCTCAGAACCGCGTGGGAGCGAGACCGTGTTGACCTCATACACGGAGTTCGTGTCGCCATCGACTCGCGCATCGAGCCGCGCGGCGAAGATGTGTTGATGAAACGGCGCGTTGACCTGCGGAGCGATCTCGTTGCCGAAGCGCGGCTTCTCTCCGGGCTTCAGCGACGTCGTGTTCATGATCCCGGTCAGCTTTACTTCGCATTGAATTGAGCCGTCCTGGTAGAAGTGCCAGAAGAAGCCGTACTCATAGTTGCCGACCGTTGCGATGAGTGACACGACCAGCCGCCGCGAACGCCGAGTCTCACTCTGATTCGTCCGCCAGTCGGTGTGCTTCCAGAGCAGGCCGACATCCTCTTCGTGCAGACAAATCGCATTCTTGATCGTCACCGGCCGGCCACGACTGTCGGTCAAGTTGGCGTCGAAGTACTTGATCGTACCAAGGCAGTCGCAGCCGAGTTGCAGCGAATTGGCCATCGTGCCGATGCCGTACTCGCCGATGTCGAAAGCGTTCTTACGATAGCTCCCTTCGCTGGGATCGCCATAAGGGACGACCATCTCGCAGACGCTGGCTCGATGCAGGATTGGGCGTTCGCGGTCACCGTCTTGATAGCTGATCGCGTGCAGTACCAGTCCCTCGCGCGGAGTGAAGCCGACGCGGAATCGCCACTTCTGCCAGCGAACCTCGTGGCCCTCGACAGTGAAGCTCGGCCCGTTCGGTTGCGAGATCTCCAACGGCTTCGGCCCGATGCGCGTTTCCTTGATGAATTCGCGAGCCCAATTCCCGGCCGTTGGGGGCAGCGGGACAACGCCGTAGTCCTCAACCCTCGCGACTTCCATCTTGGCCAGGTCGACGACCGCGACGACTCCCTCGAGCGGCCGAGCGTAACCATTATCAGTCGGTGCTGTGCGAACAAAGCACAACGCACGCGACAACCGCTTCCCTTTGTCCTCCGGAGCCTCGGTGCCGTACATGCCGGCGGACCACGGTTCGACCATCACCAGATCGACGTCTTTCACACCGCGCTTCGCCAATGCCGCGCGGAACTCCGGCGAACGTTTGACGGCCGCTTCGCATTCAACGAACTCGTCCATCATGATCGGCGGCTGAATCCCCGCCGCGAGCGACTCAAACCGCGTCACCTTTCCGGATGAGAGATCGACAGTCGCTTCGGCCCCACGTCCCGTGGCGGTGTCCAACAACACGGCGAGGGCATTCCGCGAGACCGCTTGTCCCGCGCGATGTGCCACCATCGCCGGACGAATTGGCTCAGCCAACGTGACGGCCACGAATCGCCAAGCGTCGCCAAGTTTCCGTTCGCTCCGCAACAGCGAGACCGCGCGCTCAATCTCCGTAGTGCTGAGCGGATCGAGCGGATGTATCGCCAACCTCGGCGAATCGGCCGCGACCACCGAAGTGGATAGCCAACGCCCCACGGCCACCGCACCAGCGACCGCCGTTGAGGATTCCAGAAATCCGCGACGTGAAAAGACAGGATCGTTTCCATCGGAACTTGTTTCGCGATCAGCCATGTTGCGTGCCTCCTCGGTTAATGCCAACTCATTCGCTGGAGGAACGGTTGGGGATTAGACACGGAATTCTTCAGCAGCAGCACACTTCTTAGCCACTGGCTATTCACCAAATCTACTCAGCCAGCATCTTGAGCGATTGATCGTACAACCCCAGCACCTTCTGGCGCTGCTCGGCCGTGTCGAACTGAGCCTTTTCGACGATGGTGGCGCGAGCGGTCTCAACCTCGTGACGCAGCCAGGCAACGTCGGCGGCGCGGCGAATCGAGCGGCCTTGCAGCGTCACATACACAGCCGACGTGTGTCCGAAGAGCGTGCGACCGTATTCGTTCTTGTTTGCAGTCGTGATGCGTGCCGCGAGCCAACCCGGTTCCGCGATGTTGATCGGTTTGCGCAGTGTGGCCTCGAAATGTCCGTGGACCAACTTGGACGATTCGCTGGCGACGACTTGGCCGTTCTGAACGATCTCCAGCACTTCAAAGTTGCCTCGGCCGATCGCGCTCGCCGTGACGGTGACTTCGCCGGACTGCGACAAGTCCAGCGTGTCGCCGACCCGGACATTGCTGACCTTCAGTTCCAACAGCGGGCCGTTGGTGATGAACGAGCGGCCGGCTCGCAGCGCGGCCAGCCAGGATTCGGGAGTGAGTTCCCCATTGACCTCGGCATACACGCGAGCGAAGTCGTCCATAAACCAATCGGTGCCGGTCGAGAACGGCACCTTCAAGCCGGCGTTCAAGTAGTGATAGAAGCTGTCGGCATAACCGCCGTGGCTGCCGCCGTCGAAAATGTTTTGAGCATCCAGCCGACCGGCCAACCAATTGGGAACGTCTTCAAAGCCCCAGTTATTGTGGCACCAGATGGCCGTGCCGTCTTGCTGATGAGCGTTCTCCAAGCCCAGAGCGATCGGCGGCGAGTCGGGCGGCATCTTGGCGATGCCGGCTCCGATGCTGACCGGCTGCACGAGTTCTTTCAGTCCCAGCAACATGACGTGGCCATAGCCCTCGCCGCCGGCACCGAAGTTGTGCCGATGCTCTTCGCCGTTGGAGATCAGCACGCCGCGAGTCTCCAAGAACTTGAGTCGGCCGGTCGGATACTGATTTGTGATGTAGTCCTGATCCGCCCCCGCTCGCTTTAAGTGCGAGACGAACAGCACGTCCAACCCATCTGCCGCTGGGAAGTCTCTCAAGTAGCGATCGGACTCTTCACGCGTGATCTTCATCAAGTGCAGATGAGTGTTCGCCGAACGCCAGCCACGATCGCTCTGCCAGATAAGTCGCTTCAGCGGGATCGTGACTTCGCGCGGTTGGCCGTTGCTGAGATCCAACTCGGCCGTGGCGGTTTCTGTTTCGAGGCCGGAGATCGCTTCGATGCGGACGGCACCTCGCGGCAGATCGACGGTCACCGATTGCGGGACGACAAACCACTCCTCGATCCCCGGCTGCTTTTGCAGCAAGCCCCAGCCGCGCGAGTCGATTCCTTTCGTCGTCAGCACGACGGACTTGCCGTCAGTGGCGTGAGTGAATCGAGCGACTCCGGCAACTGGCTTTCCCGAGTTGGCGTCGGTCAGCAGCAAAGTCACTCGGCATGATGGTTCAGGAGCGAACGCGGCGGCCACCAGCAACAGAGCCACCGCACCCAGGCACGCCAAGACCGTTCGCATCACAAATCTCCTGCTGGAGTGTGGTGTCCTCAAACGGTCAGCAACCTATTCTCATCGCGTTAAAATCGCAAAGATGGTTGGGACTCTGTCCCGACCCAGCCCGGTCGGGACAGAGTCCCTACTTGGAAGAAGGGAATTCAATGGCCGCCTGGTTGACCTGGGGGATCACGTCGTTGCGTCGCGCCGCGTGGGCTCCGGTGCTGGTTTTCAGCGTTCATCTCGTCGCGCTTTTCGGCTTTGACATCTACGAGCACTTCCCCAATTTCGACATCCCGATGCACTTCATCGGCGGAGTCGCGATCGCGCACTTCTTCGGAATCAGTTACCGCACCGCCGCTTCGTTGAAGTTGTTGGGCGAGCCGTCCGCCGTGGTGTTTCTGCCGTTGATTCTGGGGCTGACCAGCTTGGCCGCCGTCGTTTGGGAGTTCGCCGAATTCATCGCCGACCGGCAGTTTGGAACGCTTACACAACCCGGCTTGGCGGACACTCTGTTGGACTTGCTGATGGGGCTATTGGGAGGAACGGTTTGGATTGCCGGGAATCACCTGTGTTCGGCTGGAGTTTTTCGCAAGAACCAATCGAATTGAGTTCTGCGCATCGGCGTAGACAAGATCATCGCGTTTCGCTGAAATAATTCGCCCTCGTTCACCCGCCCCTCCGATCGCCCCAGCAAAGTGTCATGCCTAGCCATCAAGACCGTATCAATCGAGCCTTGGACTTGCTGGCCAAAGGGGTGTCGCCGTTTATCGAGCGCGAGTTGCAAGCGTGCTATCGCGACAATTGGAAAGACGCGGCCCGCGGCAGCTTTCGAGACGATCGCGGCATCGCGATCACGAAAGGGGAGACGATTCGCTGGGACACTCACTCGTTGCTGACTGTGATGTGGGACCAGTGGAACGGCGTCTTTCGACTCAAGCTGGGGCATCTCGAACGGAGTCTGGTCAGCGAACTTCGCGAGTACCGGAATCGTTGGGCTCATCAGCAACAGTTCAATTTCGAGGACACATACCGCATCCTCGATAGCGTCGAACGCCTGTTGAAAGCCGTGGGAGCTTCCGAAGCGGAATCCGTCCGCAAGGAACGCCAGGCGCTCATTCAAGAAGAGGTCTCAGAAGAGTTGAACCAGGCCAACAAAGCTTTGATGTCACGACGCAACTTCGCCGAGACTTTGGCCATCTACATCGTATGCGCGGCGGCCCTCTCTTACGAATCGATCAATCGGCTGGGCGACCCTGGTTGGATCTTGGTCGTAATGATCGCGGTCTTGTTCGCGTTTCTGACCTACAAGCGATTGCAGCCGCAACCGCTCAGCCTGGGCCCGCATGAGTGCCCGCGCTGTCATCGCATCATCTACAGCACGCTGTGTCCGTACTGCCAGCCGGCGACGATTGAGGTGGTGACAGGGGATTGATCGCTCGTAGTGACCCCATTGATGTGGTCGTATTGCGTGATCGACCCCATCAATGGGGTCACTACGAGCGCTGCAGCACGAACAACCCGAACCGCGGGTCTCATGGCTGAGCCGTTCGAGTCGAAACTCGAGGGTGAACGCCACCAGACCCGCGGTCGGTTCGGCTCGCATTCCTGACGGAACGTCGAGCGCGAGTGTGCGGTCAGTTATGCCGACGCAGCCGTTTGCTCCGGCAGGGTAATTTGTTCGGGCAGATGCACTTTGTGGTAACGGTTGCCGCGCGTGTCGTAGAAGTAAATGTCGTTATGGTCGCTCGCCCACACGGCCCCCAGGCGGACTTGTCTTGGACCCTGAACCGAGAACTGATACCCGCAGAGCTTGCCCTGCTTGATCAGCGGAGCTTGCCGCAGCTTGGACTGCTCCAAGAGCAAGTTTTCCTTTTCGCAAAGCTTTGTGCGCACGAACGACAGCAGGTCGTCGAGGTTGCGGATGCCCGGCACAATGTCGCTCATTCGGAGTTCTCCCACAGGAAGCCGAGTGGGTATCGGCGTTGACGCCGCGAACCTGCGATCCATCAGCGTGTCGCCGAGCAACCGACAACACAGGCTTGCTCCGCACGATGCGACTCAGCGGACGAACCGGTCTCGTCGGAAATTTTCACGCCGCGATGAATCCGCATCGCAAACAAAATCGCTACGATGCCGCCCCGATTCAGCGATCTGAAACGGACTGCAAAAACAGTTGTTAAGTCAGACGCTGAGCCTCACGGAAACTTTGCCGACTTTGCCAATTGAAATGCACTTAGGCGAGCCGGAGGGCGTCAGCCCCCGGACATTTGTGATCGCGATCGTCCGGGGGGCTGACGCCCTCCGGCTCACCAGGTGTTTTGTTTAACCAACTTTGAAGGAGCCTCACCGTGCCCGTCATCGTCTCTGCCACCTTGATTGAGTTCGCTAGTCAATTGCTTGCCAAAGGAGGGGCCGACGCCGAGGAATCCGCGATCGTTGCCGATAGTCTCGTTGGGGCGAACTTGCGCGGACATGACTCGCACGGCGTCATGCGGATTCCATTCTATTTGGCGAATGTGAAGAGCGGCCGACTGCACGCTGGCGCGAGGCTGACGATTCTTCGCGAAACCCCCAGCGTGCTCGTGGTCGATGGCGATTGGGGCTTCGGACAAGTGCTCGCTCGCGATCTGACCAACCGTCTGATCGCGAAAGCGGCGACGACCGGTATCGCCTGTGGCGCACTGCGCCAGTCGGCACACATCGGACGCTTGGGCGAATACGCCGAGATGGCGGCCGCGAAGCAAATGGCGTCGATCATCGTGGCCAACACGCACGGCGGCGCGCCGCGCGTCGCACCCGTCGGTGGCAAACGGCCGAGACTCGGCACCAACCCGTTGTGCATGGGAATGCCCCGCGCGAACGGCGATCCATTCGTGCTCGACTTCGGCACCAGTGCGACGGCCGAAGGCAAGGTCCGAGTCAAACACATCGCCGGTCAACCGATCCCGCTGGGTTGGGTGCTCGATCCGGACGGCAAGCCGACGACGAATCCCGCCGCTCTGTATGGTGACCCGCCCGGCACGATCCTGCCGATGGGGGGCGATCAGGCTTACAAAGGATTCGGTCTCTCGTTCCTGATCGAGATGTTTTGCGGCGGTCTGTCGGGAGGCCCGTGCGTCGGCCCGAATCCGCCGCCGCCCCTGGGCAACGAGGCGATCTTCATCGTCATCGACCCGAAACTGTTCTGCGGTGTCGAGCACTTGTTCCAGCAAGTCACCGGCCTGGAGGAATTCGTCCGCAGCGTGCCACTGATCGACGGCGTCAAAGAGGTCACGCTGCCGGGCGATCCCGAACGCCGCGTCCTCGCCGATCGAACCGCAAAGGGCATCCCACTCGACGACGGCAACTGGCAAGCGCTCGTGAAGCTGGCCGGCGAACTAAACGTCGCGGTGCCAAACGTTGCGTAGCCCAACGTCGCGAATCGTAGCCCGGACGCCTACGTCCGGGCAGCAGTTCGGACGTAGGTGTCCGAACTACGGAAGAAGATCTCACAATGTCCGACCTCTCCGACATCCAAAAGCAACGCGCGATCGAAGCGGCGCAAGGCTACTTGGTGCTCGAACTGCCCGACGCCGCGCTGCGGCGATTGGGGATCTTCGCCGACGCCGATTCCATCCCTCCCGCTGTTGAGCAATTGCGTGGCGAGGTCTATCGGCAGAAAGAGGACTACGAGCGAGCGCTCAAACACTTCGAGCGAGTCCCGACGGACGAGGGAAACCATGTCGAATTGCGGATGAGCATGGCATGGTGTTTCAAACGGATTGGCCGGTTGGACAAAGCCATCGAAGCCATGAAGGCCGCCTATCGCGAAGCCCCGAAGACCGCTGTCGTGCTCTACAACCTCGCCTGCTACTACGCGCTGGCGGGAGAAAAAGAAGAAGCTCTCTCCTGGCTGGGCCGAGCCATTCGCATGGATAGTTCCTACCGCCATCGCGTGCCGAGCGAAACCGACTTCGACTCGATCCGCAACGATCAGGACTTTCTCTACCTGATGCAACTTTCTGAACCGAAGAAAAAGACTCAGAAGAAGTCATGACCGACATCGAAGCAGACCGCTTGCGACAGCATCTGACCGCGATCGTGCGTCCGCGTCCCAACGGCAGCGCGGAGCTGGAATCGCTGCGGACCTACGTGACCGATCAGCTTCAGCAATTTGGCTGGCACGTCCGCCGCCACGAGTTTGAAGCGGTGAACGGCATCGGCGACCGACTGACCGGCATCCAGTTGATCGCGACCTTGCCAGCGTCATCCCACGCGAAGTCCTGGCTGTGCGTCGCCGCGCATCTCGATTCGCGATTCGAAACTCCCGGAGCCGACGACAATGCCAGCGGAGTAGCCGGGCTGTTGGAAATCGCCCGCTGCTGGCCGGACTGGCGACCGTCACATGGTGCAGAGGTTGAACTGGTTGTCACCGATCTCGAAGAAGAGGGGATGTTGGGCGGAGCCGAGCACGCACGCTTATGGCTTTCACGACCAGAGCGACTGCTCGGCATGGTCGCGCTGGAGATGATCGGCTACTGCGATCAACGTCCACACACGCAGATGCTCCCCAAACCGCTGGTCGGCAAGTACCCGACGACGGGCAACTTCATCGCCGTGATCGGCAATCAGAACTCGACCGCGCTGATCGAACTCTTTCGCGATGGCTTGAAAGAGATCGCCGACTTGCCGACCGAAACGCTGCAAGTCCCGGAGAACGGCAACCTGCTGCAAGCGACTCGGCTGAGCGATCACAGTCCGTTCTGGGACGCCGGCTTTCCGGCCGTGATGATCACCGACACCAGCTTCCTGCGCAACCCGCACTATCACCGAGGCAGCGACACCATCGACACGCTCGACATCCACTTCCTGCGCCAAGTCACCGCTGGCTGCCTGCGAGCGATCCGCCGCGCCGTCATGATGCAATGACGGCGCGTCTCACTTGGTTGGCACCTGCCAGAGGCGAACCTGACCCGCTCCATGAAGAGTGGCGACAGTCGATCCGTTCGAATCGATCGACAGATTGAGAATCTTCAGGTTTTCCCATTCACTCTTTGGCGCGTCGTCCTTGACCTCGACCCAACCGGCCTCAGTCCAGCCATTGACTCGGTAGACTCGAAATCCGGCGCGGCTTATCGAGCTATGAAGGAATTGAGAACAGACCAATGTTTTTCCGTCTTCGGAAACTTTCAATCGGTTGCCGATGCCGGTTGGAAACGCCTTTGGCCGTGCGACGATTTCGCCGGTCGCAATGTCCCAAACCGCCAGGTGAAGAGACGCGGTCGTCACCGCAACCAAGAATCGGGAGTCGGGGGTGGTTACAAGATCCTCGAATCTTTTGTCGGATCGTTCGTTGCCACGCAGCGTCCGAACGACCGTTCCCGATGGCAGAGCCAAGAGGTCAATGAAGTCGTTCGGAAACCCGGCTGTCGCAAACCTAGCGTCGTCGCCTTCTTTGAAAAATGCCAAGGTTTCTTGGACACGCCTAGAGACGCCGTCCTCCCGAAGAAACTCAGGACACTCGGACATGTCAGCGGTCTGCCAAACCTGCCCCACATCAGTTCCGACAGCGGCCAGCCACTTCCCATCGTGCGAAAATGCGAGACGAGGATATTGAATCTTCGCTTTACCACGCGCAATGGTCTTTGCTTGACTCAGCCGTCCAAAAACGACTTCACCGTTGTGGTCCAACGCTGCGTAGGCATCGGTTCGCGTCGAAACCGTGAATAAGAGGACTTGGCCAATTGAAGAATCGATTTTCCACTGCCTTTGCTCGTGACCCTTCATATCAAAAACACGGATGACCGCGTCTTTTGAGCAAGTGACAAGCAGGGTGCTATTCGTGTCGCGATCAACGACGAGATCCGCCGAGACAAAAGGCCCGCGCAGTTCCGCAACTTGCGCCGACGGAATTTGCTCGTTCATGGCGACAAATTCGTTGCTGGGGTACTCGCAGCCAGCGGCGCAACTCACGATCAGTGCCACAACGCCACCGCTCCACGCACACCATTTCCAATGGTTTGTGATCACGATCATCTCCCACGAAATCATCAACGGAATAATGGATGGCTGCTCGACCTTTACGTTCGGTGAATCCGTTGCATGAACAACACGTCCGTTCGAGGATATGCGAGCGTTCATCGACGTGAGACGCTAAACTAGAATAAGAGGGTTTGCCAGATCCTGAAATAGGATGTTGATTGCTGATTCGTCTTCCGGTAAGCCTTCACGATCCGGGGCGATGAGTTGTTGAAAATGGTCTGGTGTGAATTCGAGATTTTCGCGACAGAGGGAGCATGTCGCTGGGAATCACGGAAGAGATGATCGCTCGTCAGCCTGCGGAAGCTCAAGTCATCA
>SXKJ01000229.1 GCA_005778115.1 Planctomyces sp.
CGGTAGTAGAGGTCTTCGCGGAATCTCTCCTGCTCGATTTCTTGCAGCAGATCGCGGTTGGTGGCACCGACGATGCGGCAATCGACGTGGATCGTGCGGCTGTCCCCAACACGCTCAAACTCGTGTTCTTGCAGCACTCGCAGCAGCTTAACCTGCAGCGTCTTAGTCATCGAATTGACTTCGTCCAGAAAGATGGTGCCGCCATGCGCGGCCTCGAAGCGGCCGGTGCGGTTCTCGAAAGCGTTGGTGAAGGCTCCTTTGACGTGGCCGAAGAGTTCGCTTTCCAACAGCGACTCACTCAGCGCACCGCAATTGACGCGAACGAATGGGCCGCTGGCTCGCGGACTTAGTTCATGGACCGCACGGGCGACGAGTTCCTTGCCAGTGCCGGTTTCACCGGTCAGCAGCACGGTGGCGGACGAGGCGGCCACACGGCGAGTCAGTGCGTAGACCTCGCGCATGGCCGGACTTTCGCCGATCATGCCACGCGGACGGTCCTGTGATATTGGTCCCGAAGCCACCAGACACTTCTCCTCGTCTACTCAATCAAACATCGAAAATCGAACATCGTCGGCATTGTTGAAATGGATGCCGGAAACCTCAAGGAACGGAACTTGATCGCTGACAGTGCGTTCGTTAAAGCGAGTTTTTTCGCAGACGTTTGCCAGTCTCGGCGCGGCGAAGCATAATGAGACCCCGCTGTCCGGCGACTCGTCACGGGTTCGCAATTCGTCTTTCTTTTCTGTCCGCTGATCCTCAGATCCCGTGCCGCACGTCCGATTGCCAAGGAGGCCCATCCGTGTCCGACGAAACTAAACAGGAAGAGCTCGGCGCAACCTTCGTGAATCCACCGAAGGCGGAGGCCCCCAAGAAGGAAAAGACCATCCTGGGTGACTTCGAGATGCAGAGGAAGCTCGGCCAAGGCGGCATGGGCGAAGTCTATCTGGCACGCCAAATCAGCCTGGACCGTTCCGTCGCGATCAAGTTGCTCAGCAAGGAAATGGCCAAGAAGAAAGGTTTTGTTGAGCGTTTTGAACGCGAAGCCAAGTCGATGGGCAAGTTCATTCATCCCAACGCCGTGCAGGTCTTCGCCTACGGAGTCGTCAACAATCAGCATTACTTGGCCATCGAATTCATCGACGGCCAATCCATGCAGAACTGGATGGACAAGCTCGGCAAACTGCCGGTTGGCGACGCGATTCACATCGTTCTGCGCTGCGCCGACGCGCTTCGTGTGGCGCATTCCGAGCACAACGTCGTCCACCGCGACATCAAGCCGGACAACATCCTGGTCACGAAGAAGGGGATCGTGAAAGTCGCCGACTTCGGTTTGGCCAAAGCGGTCGGTGCTGGAGACGATGAGGACATGTCGCTGACTCAAAGCGGCACGGGATTGGGAACGCCGCTGTATATGGCTCCGGAGCAGGCTCGCGATGCCAAGAACGTCGACTTTCGGACCGACATCTACGCGCTGGGGATCACGCTGTATTACTTCGTGACGGGCAAGCTGCCGTTCGGCGGAGACACGGTCGTCAAGCTGATCATGGCCAAAGAGACGGGCAAGTACGACAACGCTCGCAAGCACAATCGCGAAGTGCCGGAGAAGCTCGACATGATCATCGACAAGATGATCCAGAAGGACAAACAGCATCGCTATGCGACTTGTGATGATCTGATTCATGACCTGGACTCGCTGGGTCTGGAAAACCCGGCGTTGAGTTTTATTGGCGGTGACGCGACCTCCTCGCGGCGCACGGTGGCGACAGGTGGTGGGCAATCCAAGGTCAACATGACCGGCGTCCTGAAGTCCTCGGCCGACATCGCTCTGGAAGCCACCGAGAAACTCGCCGCCAAGGACACGACCGTCTGGTATGTGAAACACACCAACCAAAAAGGCCAGACGGTCATCACCAAGATGCAGGCGGCTCAGATTCAGCAGATGGTCAAGGCGGAATTGCTCGACATCAAAACCACGGCCAAGCGGGGCGAAAAAGGGGAGTTCCTGCCCCTCGCTCAATTTGCCGAGTTCCAAGACTTCATGAAGAAACGGATCGCCAAGCAATCGGCTCAGGCTCGCGGTACCAACATGAAGGAGATGTACGCCAAGATTGAGAAGGAACAGAAACGCCACAATATCTTTCGCTGGATTCGCGACAAAGTCGAAGGAGTGTTGGGGGGCGTCTACTTCATCTTGTACTTGGCGGTCATCGCTGCGGTGCTCTACGGCATCTATCTAGCGTTTCCCATCGCCAGAGACTTCGTGGCCGCGAAGATGGGCTTGGCTCCGCCTGCAAAAGCTCCAGTAGATCCTGGGACGGGACCGAACGCACCGGCACCCAAGTCACCCTAACGGTCCGAAGGTCAAGCCGGCATGAACGAATTTGCAAGCTCACCAAAGTCATGGCCGCCGCTGGGATTGCCCACCGGGAGCGTGCGGGCATTGTTGACGCTGATCGTCGTCGCGGTGGTGGTCACGAAACTCGCGCTCGATCGGCCGCCCGATGCCTGTGGATCGAGACGCTGATGATCGCGTTGGCGCACTACTTCACATCGCGGCGTTTCGTTTCGTTGTCTCCCGCAGTCATCCAGCGACTGGAACAAGAAGGATTGCTTGAGAAAGAACGACAGCCACTTTACCTGCCGAAGAACTCGATCCGCACGATCATCATTGGAGCGTTCGTGGGATTGGGCATCCATCTGTTTCGCGGCGAAGGAATCTGGTACGAGCGGCGTTTGTTTCAGCCGCCAGCGGTCGCGATGCTGAGCATGGTCTTTGCCTACCTGTTGGGTGCAATCGTCGGCTCAATTTCTGGCTGGTTCAGGAAACGCCGCACTCAACCGATCACCGGAGTCTGGGGGGACGTCAAGGCCGTGATCGTGCTCGGAGCGATCCTGGTGGCCGCCGTCCCCGAATTCATCGACTTCGGAGCACCGTTTTCGCCGCTGGTCGATCGCATTGCCCTCGGCATGACGTTGTTCTATTTCGGATCGCGGTAACGTGACCCGCGTCATCGTGACGCCTGACTTACTTCGTCGCGTCTCGTCCCGTGGTCAGCGCACGAGCCAACTGCCGGCCCATTTCACGTGCGGTCGGGTCATCTTGGCCGGTCATGATCTTGCCATCAATCACCACGTCATCGACCAAAGTGCTGGGATCGCCAACTGAATTCGGAGCAACCATGCGTGCGCCGTTGGTCTCCGCATGCCAACGCGAAGTCGGAGTCGCCGAGCCACGATACCCAGGATAACTCCCCGTGGGGCCATTGATGACCGGACCAGTTGCCTGTTTTCCTGTCAGCGGACTGCGGCCGTTGACTCGCGCCCAAGCCAGCACGGTCGTGCCGTGACACAACACGCAGACGTGCTTGTCTTGTTGGATGAAACTGGTAATGAGTTTGTTGACCGCCTCTTTCACGCTCCGCTCGCCGTTGTAGGCCGTGTTCTGATACGTCCCTTGAAACGCGAATTGGTACATCGAAGACCCCCAGCCACCGGAAAACAGGATCGCGTCGTAGCGTGACGCATCCGCATCCGCGATCGCCAAGTCCGGGTTCACGACGCCACCGTCCGCTCCTTCACCGGTCCCCTGATGCGGACGACACGGAGCCTTCCGCCCCGCCGCGACCTCAACGGCACAGCCGGCCCGTTCGAGTTCTTGTTTCGGTTCGGAGTATTCCCGGTAAAAGAAGTGCTGATTAGCAATCACCAACAGCACGCGCGGCGGGCGGCCAGTTGATGTCGTCGATTTCGTACCCGACTTGGGCAATGTGTTATCTGATTTGTCGGTGGTCTTGGTAGTGGCCGAGGACTTCGCTCCGGGAGGTTGCAACGGCCGCGGCGCAGGGGGCGTCGTTGCCAAAGCCACTTCACCGCTGATTCGGCGAACGGCTACGCTGTGAAAGATCGTTTCCGACTCCCAGGCCCCCAAACCGAGCGACTGTTGGTCGGACAACCGCTAAAGATTCGACAGACTTAAGTCCGAGCCGTCTGTGCGATGCGTCGTCAGTAACTTGTCATCCAGAAATGCCTCGATCTTGTCACGACGGACGCGAACCTCAGCGGTGTACTTGCGGCCGTTTTCCAAGGTTTGATTAGCGACTCGCGTCGGGTTCGCGGTGATCGGTTGCCCGTTGACGTCTTGAATGCCAGCGAGGTGTTGGCCCCAGGCATCGACCTCATACGCCGCCTGCTTGCCTCCCGCGATAAAGAACAAACCCACCGAATGCCGACCCTTTCGCCGCGTGAACGACACTTTGAAGTCATATTCGCCAACCGGTTTGATCGGCAGGAGCAATCGCGAACCGGTGGCCGCTTTGGTGACGAGACCGTCGCTCGTCGCCGCCCACTCCCCTTGCACCGCTTGCTTCGCGGGATCCGTCGGACGGATCAAGTCGATCCATTCCTCTGCGGCTGGGACAGTCGAGCCAAGTTCCGTCAGCATCAACCAACTCACCAACCCTAGAATACTTCGATGACAACGCATGACAGACTCCCATCGGATGCGAAATGATCGGCAGCAAATCTAATCAGCGAAACGGGCACGCAACACGATGATCACGCATCGTCGTCGCCCGTGTTGAGGACAGCCAGAAACGCCTTCTGCGGGACTTCAACTTCGCCGAATTGTTTGAGGCGTTTCTTGCCTTCCTTCTGCTTGTCCCACAGCTTGCGTTTGCGGCTGATGTCGCCGCCGTAGCATTTAGCCGTGACGTCCTTCTTGTAGGCCGAGATCGTTTCGCGAGCGATGATCTTGCCGCCGATGGCGGCTTGCAGAGCGACTTCAAACTGATGCTTGTGGATTTCGGTCTTGAGCTTCTTCACGACTGCTCGGCCCCGGCGTTCGGCGTTCGAGCGATGCACGATGGTCGAGAGCGCATCGACGCGGTTCCCTTTGACGAGGATGTCCATCTTGACGAGGTCCGCCGGACGGAAGCCGATGACGTTGTAGTCCATCGTGCCGTACCCGCGAGTGCAGCTCTTCAGCTTGTCGTGCAAGTCGAAAATGATTTCACCCAGCGGTAACTCCCAGACGATCTGTGCTCGCTTGGGGCCGAGGAATTCGGTGCTCTTGAAGACGCCGCGACGGTCGGCGCAGAGTTGCATGATCGGGCCGATGTACTCGGCCGGCATGATGAAGTTCACTTTCGCAATTGGCTCGCGCCACTCTTGCACCAAGCCCGGATCAGGCACGTCCTGCGGGTTGTGGATCGTCATGATCTCGCCGTCGCGTTTGAGCAACTCATAGGTCACGTTTGGCGCGGTCTGAATCAGATCGACGCCCGATTCTTTCTCCAGCCGCTGCTGAATGATCTCCATGTGCAGCA
>SXKJ01000230.1 GCA_005778115.1 Planctomyces sp.
GCCTGCAACGCAGCTTCATCGAACAACACATAGCGCCCCGCCGGATCGTCCGCCGTTTGCTGTCCCTGTTCGATGAGCTTTTCACTCCACGCGATCCGCGCGGCGGTTTTGTTGGCGTCGGCGAATTCTTTTTTGTAGATGTCGCGGATCGTCTTCCGCGATTTGTCGATCGCGGCCGCATCGGGAACCGGAGTCAGCGCTTTGACCGTGACGGTGGCCGTCGCTTTCACCGGATCGGTTTTGGAGTCCGACACGACAACAGTCACTGGAAACTCACCCAGCATCGGATAGACGTGCTCCAATTGAAACGTCCGGTCGGGAGCAAGCTCCACCGCCTCGATCGCTCCGCCGTCGCCGAAGTCCACCTCCGCGATGAGCGAGTTTTGAAGGTCGTCGGGAACGTCGATCAGCGATCCGCCGAGCTTGAGCGTCGTGCGTTGGTAGATCGCCTGATCGCTGTCTAACTGAATCTTGAATGCGGCTGCCGGTCCTGGGTTGTTCGCTACTGGAGTCACCGGAGCCGGCTTGGCTGCTGGCGACAGCTTCAACACGATGGCCTCGGAGGCCCCCGCTGCCGGCTGCAACTTTCGGCGAGCGTCCTGAAATCCGTCCATCCGCGCCACCAACATCACTGGCTTGTCCGGCTGGGGCTTCGCGACCGACACGGTTCGCTTCGGTCCCGTCCCGGCCACGGTGACGCCGTCTCCCTCCACCGAAAATGCGGCTTGCGGCGGGTCCAATTCGACCGAGTAAATGGCGGGCTTTTCTGCTGGCGCGGGATCAGGAGTTTCCGATTTCGCGACAACAGGCTCGGCTGGTGCCGATGATGCCTTCGGCTGTAGCTCGACTTCAACGACAGTCGTGTCGCCGCGTGTCACTTTGAACGATTTCGTCACGGTCTCGAATCGCGGCGACGTGACGGTCAAACCGTGGTCGCCGGCGCTGAGTTTCAGCGGCTCGTCGAGGCCCGTAATCGTGATCGCGTCATTATCGACTTTGACTTGAATCGAATCGTCGCCACCTTTGACAGTGATCTTCACGGTGCCACGCCCGGTCATCACGAAAATCGTGATGCCGAGCAACACCACGACGGCCGCTCCGCCCGCCAAGATCGACAACCACTTCTTGCCGCCGGTCGGCGACTCTTGATCCGCAACCTTTGGCTTGGGTGCGTTTGAGGACTTGGACTTTTCAGGCCGATCTTTCTTCACAGATACGGGAGACTGGATCGGCTTTGTCTGCGAACTTGGCTTCCCCAGCGCCTTCGTGTCTTGAGTCAACGGCGCGGCGACCGTGGACGGTTCCGATTGGGTCGCAACCGCCGCTTCACCACGATCACCAGCAAGTCGGAAAGTGCCATCTGATTCCTGCACAACGTCCGGTATCGCACCGCGAACACCGACGACTCGCGTCCCGCTTCCGCCGGTGCCGGGAGTCTTGTCAGGTTTCAGCTCAGTAAGCTGGCTCAAGTCGTCCGAGACACGCAGCGTCGTCTTGCAGCCAGGACATGGAACCTCCTTGCCTCGCACTTTGTCCGACAGCTTCAGAGTCTTTTGACAAACCGGACACTTCGCTTTGGGGTCATCTGACTTCGACACCGAAGTGACGGCAGCCAACACGGCATCAGCAAACTTGCGGCAGTTTGCGAACCTATCGCCGGGAGACTTCGAGAGTCCCTTCCGAATCGCCGCCGCCAAACCAGCGGGAACGTCAGGGCTGAGCGAGGCGAGGTCAGGCGGCTCTTTCGTAGAATGCTGTACGAGAACCGCCGTGGATGTGGCATCCTCGAACGGACGTCGCCCCGCGAGAATCTCGAACACGGTGACG
Source organism: Planctomyces sp. (assembly GCA_005778115.1). Classification (GTDB taxonomy): domain Bacteria; phylum Planctomycetota; class Planctomycetia; order Planctomycetales; family Planctomycetaceae; genus SXKJ01. Next base: position 1,828 of record SXKJ01000230.1, read on the forward strand.
ACCAACGCATACTGATCAACGCGACCATCGCAGGTCTGCCCCATGATCAGTTCCGGGGCCATGTACTCCGGCGTCCCGATCACCATGCCAGCGCCCGTCAGCGTTCTCGACGAGATCGCCGTTCCGGCTTCCGCTGACTTGGCGATTCCAAAATCGCTGAGATAAGCGTGTCCGTGAGCGTCAAACAGAATGTTAGCTGGTTTGACATCTCGGTGGATGTACCCCTGCTGATGCACAAAATCGAGAGCGTCAGCAATGCTCACCAACCATGACTTGAGTGACTCCGGCGGCAATGGCTTCACGTCGTCGGCTGAGCCTGGTTTCTGCTTGTCCTCCAGACTCCCGCCGGGAAGGAACTGCATGACCGCGAATGGCAACCCATCGTGATCGCCGACATCGCTGATCTTCACGATGTGCGGATGCGACAACTTCACCAACGACCTGATCTCGCGACCAAACCGCGCCGCGAACTCGGCATCTTGCAGCATCGCCGCATGGGGAACCTTGATGACCACCTCCGTGCTGAGGTTCTTGTCCCAGGCACGGAACACTGTCCCCATGCCCCCTTCGCCAAGCTGGGCATCGACTCGATACCGCCCGCCAGACAACTCACGCCCCACCCACGCCGTCACCTGCGTTCCGCTCATGGTCGTTAACCCTCGTGTTCCGGAGTTTCTGTGTGGTGAACATGCTAACGCGAAGCAGTTGTAGTAGAAATCAATTGTCGCACGGCCCGATTGCAAACCTGGGGGACGGTCGAGGCCGAGATGTGGCTTGAGGGCAAATTCCTCCGAACCAGCCCCGGATATTTCCATGAAGCCGCGGCCCGCAGATTTGACGGAACGAATTGCCGACCTTGCCCGTTTACGCGTTCTATTCGTGGGGCTTGGATTCATGCACCAAGCTATGCCCCCTTCCGCTCGAACGACTGCACGAGTACCCCAATGGATCGCGTTTGTTATCGCCTCCCTCAAAAAGACCAGGACGATGCCAGATGATTCTTCACATCGACATGGACGCCTTTTACGCCTCGGTCGAGGAGCGCGATAACCCGTCGCTCGTCGGCAAGCCAGTGATCGTCGGTGGCTCGGCGGAAGGTCGTGGCGTCGTGGCTGCGGCGAACTACGAGTCCCGCAAGTTTGGCGTTCACAGTGCGATGGCGGCAGCCCGAGCCAAGCGACTCTGTCCACATGCGGTCGTTATCAAGCCTCGGATCGACTACTACGCTTCGGTGTCCCGGCAGATTCGAGACATCTTCGAGCAGTTCACGCCGTTGGTCGAACCGCTTTCACTCGACGAAGCTTTTCTCGATGTCACCGGCAGCGAATCCATCTTTGGTCCCTCCGCCGAAATTGGCCGGCAGATCAAACAGCGCATTCGCGCGGACCTCCGGCTCGTCGCCTCGGTCGGCGTGGCCACCAACAAGTTCGTCGCCAAGATCGCCAGCGACCTGAAGAAGCCCGACGGCTTCGTCGTCGTCGAACCCGATGAAGTACAAACCTTTCTCGATCCGCTGCCGGTCGGCCGACTGTGGGGTGTTGGCCAAGTCACCGGCCAAGTCTTCGAGCGACTCGCGATTCGCACGATTGGTCAACTGCGACAAATGCCGCTCGACACGCTCAACGAGCTCTTCGGTTCGTCCGGTGAGCACTATTGGCAGCTCGCCCACGGGATTGACGATCGTCAGGTGGTGCCCGATCGCGAGGCCAAGTCAATTTCCAACGAAACCACGTTCGCCGAAGACATCGCCGATTTGGAAGTGCTGCGAGCTTGGTTGGTGGATCTCGTCGAACAGGTCGCTCGCCGCTTGCGACGGCACGACATCAAGGGCCGCACGGTGGAGTTAAAAGTGCGGTTCGCAGACTTCAAGACGATCTCACGATCACTGACACTTGCGCAGCCGACCAACATCACTCAGGAATTGCTGGAAGCCGGCGTCGAACTGCTGACGACACGCCTCCCATCGCATCATCTGCCGGTACGACTGCTGGGATTCGGCGTCAACAAATTCAATAATTCCGGTGCATCTCAGCAGCTACTCTTCGATCAGCCTGACCGCGAGCGTCATCAGGAACTTGATCGAGTAGCGGATCAAATCACGGCCAAGTTTGGCAAGTTGGCCATTCGTCGCGGTGCCAAGCTCGACAAGACCGGTGAGTGACGCTGAATGAAAGAACGGTGAGCTGGAGAACTTCAGAGGACAGTCAACTTGTCGCTCGATGTTCTCGGCCAATAGGTCCAACCGAAGAAAGATCAGACTGGCATGAGCGACTACCAACACGCATTGCAATCCGCGATCGAAGCAGCACGCGAAGCTGGAGCGATCCTGCAAAACGACCTGCATCGGCCGGATGGTCCGCGCGGCGGTGGATCGCACGCGGACGCTGATGATGAGGCCGAGCAAATCATCCGTCAGAGATTGTTGGCGGCCACTGATTGGAGCTATCTCGGCGAAGAGACCGGCTCGCATGACGGAAAGGACTCACGACATCGCTGGCTGGTTGATCCCAACGATGGCACCGCCGCGTACTTGAAAGGCTGGCGCGGAAGTGCGGTCTCGATTGCCGCGTTGCGAGACGACGTGCCGGTGCTGGGAGTGGTCTTTGCCTTTTCGTATCCGGACGACGACGGCGATTTGATTGCCTGGGCGGAAGGCTGCGGGCCGATCACTCGCAACGGGCAGCCGGTGAGCAACGAACTGTCGTCGGCATCGCTCGACGCTACGTCGATCGTCTTCGTCTCCCAAGATGCCGATCGGCGAGCGGAAGCCAATCAAGTGGCCGTGCATCCCGCTCGGTTCATCGCCATGCCGAGCATCGCGTATCGGCTGGCTCTGGTCGCTGCGGGAGACGGTATCGCCGGCGTATCGCTGAGCGGTCCCGGTGCCTGGGACTACGCTGCCGGTCACGCCTTGTTGCGAGCAGTCGGCGGGACATTGCTCGACGAACGTGGTAGCGAAGTCTCCTACTCGTCGGGACGAAGCTCGACCCGGTTCTGTTTCAGCGGTGCTCGTGCTGCTTGCGAAGCACTTTGCCGACGAGATTGGTCGGCCTTGTTGTCAGGTCGTTCGCAGCCGGTCGCTTTGATTCGTCCAGAGCGAGGCAGACTGATTCGTGATCCCGGCAGACTGTCGCGCGCTCAAGGGTGTTTGCTCGGTCAACTGGCCGGTGACTCGTTGGGAGGGCTGGTCGAGTTTCGTGGGCCAGTCGAAATCCGCCGACAGTATCCCAACGGGCTGCGAGAACTCGCCGATGGTGGCGTCTGGGGAATTCTTTCTGGCCAACCGACAGACGATTCCGAACTGGCCCTGATGTTGGCTCGGACGCTGGCCAAGGGATCGTTCGATGAAGGCCAAGTTCTCTCCGCCTACCGCTTCTGGCGAGACTCCCGCCCGTTCGACATGGGACGGACAACATCAGTGGGTTTGGCTGGTCGGCCTGATGCGCAAAGCCAAGCCAACGGTTCGTTGATGCGCATCAGTCCGCTGGGAATCTTCGGAGCACAACGGCCCGCCGATGCCGCGATCTGGGCACGAGCCGACAGCCGGATCACGCATCCCAATCCGGTTTGTCAGGATGCTTGCGCCGCGTTTGTCACCGCCATTGCCGAAGCCATCACCAATGGCAGCGGCCCGCAGGCGACCTAC
>SXKJ01000231.1 GCA_005778115.1 Planctomyces sp.
AGTTTCACCACCTCTGCGCTCTTCGCTTCTCTGCGGTAAAAGTGACGGACACTTCCTTGTTTACCGCAGAGAAGCGAAGAGCGCAGAGGTAAGGCGGAAACGTCTTCATGGGGTTGGCAGAATTGTGTAGATACCAATGAGACAAGCTCGGTGGGGGGAGGGACATTCCACCGCGCAGACGCCACGATGAACGCGACTCCACGCACGGTCACCGGGTGATCGATCAACCCCATCGCGGCGAGGCTCATGGTGACGAAGCTCGTCAGCGGAGTGGCTTCCAAGAAGCCGCCGTTGGGTGGCTGAATCCGTTCCAGCACGCGCAGGCTGGCGGGCTTCGCCCAGCGTTGCAGCCAACGCCGCAGCGGATTCCATGACGGTCGAAAATGAAACCGGACTTGTCCTATCGCAATGAGCGCCGGCAAAGCGTAGCTCACCACCGGTAACCGCACCGCCGCGTAAAACCGAGCCGGAATGCAGGCCAGTTCAAACGGCAGCGAGATGACCTCATCCCAATCGACGAGTCCCGCGAGCGCGCAGTGCGTGAGGATCGGCACCGAAAACGTCCGGTCCTTGCCGTAGCGGGCAATAACGGCTTTCACGCCACCAACGCGGTCGATGTAGGCGGCCGCGTAGGTCAGGCTTTCCAGCCTGACCCGATCGCGCGTTGACGCACCAAGCTCCTGTTCCGCGTTATTCGCGCGTTCGGGGTCAGGCTGGAAAGCCTGACCTACGGCGTGCAGCGCCGCATGACACAGCATCGTCGTTGAGATGTTGCTGATGCTCTTGACCGTATCGCCCCAGCCGCCGTCTTCGTTTTGGTGTGTGATGAGCCACTCGATGCCGCCGCGAATCAGGCTAGTCCACTTCTCCGGCACCTCTCGTCCCGCCGAGACGTAATGCCGCCGCATCTGCTCCAACGCCATGACCGCTGTGGCTGTTGAGAGGGCCGAGGTGGATAGCTCACCGACCCAATGCCGCATCTCGCTGACCGGCTCATCGAGCAGCTTCTGAACGGGATCATCCGCCGCGACCGGTTCGCTGATCATCTCCGCCAGCAGCGCGGCCTTTGCCGTTTCGTAAGAGCGACGAATGCGGTCGGGGGTCACGTCGGACATGCGATGGTCCGCAACCCCACTGACCTTGTGTCAGTGGCTCGCGGGCTTCTGCACTACTGCGGAAGAATCAAGCAGGCATTCGAGTAGTGCAGAAGCCCGCGAGCCACTGGGGCAAGCTCAGTGGGGTTTGTGGTTGCTGAACTACAACTCCAGCGCCTCGAGCGAATCAATCAGATCATCCAGCTCGTCGCGTGGCTTCTTCGGTTTGTCTTTGAGTCGTTTCGGAATGCCGATCGACAGGCCGACGGTGTCGCGGCCGTCGCGGACGAGTTCGACGTCACGTTCGCGCGCGGCAAGTTCGACGGCAGACGGAGCACCAAACAGCTTCGACAAGTCGATCTTCACGTCGCCGACTTCGCCGTCGGCTCCGGCGATCGCGGGAGTCTTGTGGCCAGGGAAGACGATCGCGTTGGCCGGGCAGACTCGGCTGCACGCGGGGCAGCCTTTTTTGCAGTTGTCTTGCAGCTCGACCAGGATCGAGCCTTGCTGGTCGAGGCCGTAGACGCCAAACAGGCAGAAGTCGATGCACTCCATGCAATTCGTGCAGCGGCTGTAGTCGATCACGGGATACCAGCGCCGCCGCACGGCCTCACCGTTCGCGGGAGCGTCGTCATCGTCGTCGAGACTCGTGGCGGATTTCTGCTCGGCCAGCAGATCCAGCGGCCGAAGGTATTTTTCCAGCCGCTCCGGTTGCGGTTGTGTCTTGAGAAAACTGAAGAGATCAACGAGCGGCATCGAAGCTTCGTTGGCGATGCGGCGAATCTCGTCGAGATACACGCTCGCGTCCGAATGGTCTCGCAGGTCGAGGCAATAGATTTTCCGATTCGGCATCGGCCGCACATCGACCACTTCGCTGTGCCCGTTCCCGTTCCCATTTCCATTCCCGGAGGGAGCTTTCGCGTCGCCGTGCCGACCGTTGCCGTTTTTCTTCTCTGGAGCGACCTCGTCGCTGTCCTCCTCCGACTTCGGTTCCAGCAGCGACACACCTTCGTCGCCGCGCACGTTCTGGCGATCCAAAATCCAGCGAGCCCCTCGCGGATATAGCCACGAGAGCACGATCAAATCCCCAGGGATTGACCGCAGGAACTGTGTCCCGGAATGCTCGGCCGAGAGGTCGTACAGATGCGGCACCAGAGAGACTTCGACGTGTTCCTCAGACGACAATGCCGTCACCAGCTCGGCTTCGAGCTGCTGCTTCGCCGGGTTCTTCCCCTGCGCTTGCGAGATGACGACGGTGATTGCCATAGGGATTAGGGGCTGGGGACTAGGGGTTAGGATTTTGCTTTCGCTAGCCCCCAGTCCCTAATCTCTCCTTCAGTTGTATTGTCCCTTGATCAGTTTTTCGGTCTTGTCCCAGCCGGCGGCGAGGTGTTCGACGTATTCGGCAGCCGTCAGAAAGGCCGCGTCAGTTTGCATCGAGAACAGAAACCCTTTGCCGTAGCCGTCGGTGTTGATCGCAGAAGGATCGTCGAGCAATCGTTCGTTGAAGTCCAGGATCGTCCCGTCGGCCGGAGCATACAGGGTTGAGACTGCCTTCGAGCTTTCGATCTCGCCAATCTCTTGCTTCTTGTAGACGGCCGAGTGAGCATCGATGGACCATTCCAGAAAGTAGACATCTTGCAGCAGTCGCACCGAGTACGCGGTGAAGCCGACTCGGTAGCGGCCCGGCTCGCCGTCCGCTTGCAGCCAGAGATGGTTGTCCGAGTAAACCCGATCGGTCGGAATGCGGGCCTCGAACTTGCCCATCATGAAGGTAAGGTCAGACATCGGCGATGCTGCGTGAGGGCGGGAAGTTTCCGTGCGGAGGCAAGCAGTAAACCGGGGCGTGACCTCGGTTGCAAGCAGCCATTGCATTCCTTGTTCGGCATTTGGCAGGTCGGTATCGTTTCGCCCCCCCTACACCACCCTCCCGCCTCGCCGCTGCTGTTCAAGGAATTCCCATGATGTTGCGAGTTGCGTTTCGTCTTTGTTTCTCGCTGGCGATGTCGTTGGTCGGCATCTCGATGTGTGTCGCGGCGGATGCCAAGAAAGCGGACCCGCACGACTGGCCCAACTGGCGCGGGCCGGAAGGGAACGGCATCTCGCGAGAGAAGAATCTGCCAGACTCCTGGTCGCTCGGCGGTGAGCTTTGGAAGAGCGAGGCACTCGGTAGTCGCTCCACGCCGATTGTGCTCAACGGCAAGCTCTACACCGTCTGCCGGTACGAGCCGGAGACCACGAAAGAAGGGGAGAAGGTCGTCTGTGCCGACATCAACACCGGCAAGATTCTGTGGGAGAACGTCCACAACGTTTTCCTGACCGACTCACCCGCCGAACGGGTCGGCTGGTCGAGTGTCGTGGGTGATCCGACGACCGGACACATCTTCCTGCAAGGCTTGTGCGGCGTCTGCAAGTGCATCGACGGCGAGACCGGCAAGACGATTTGGGAGCGCTCGCTGATGGAGGAGTACGGCATCCTCAGCACCTACGGCGGCCGCACGAATTTTCCGATCGTGTTTGAAGACCTGTTGATCCTCAGCGGTGTCACGACTGGCTGGGATGAGTACGCGGTTCCGGCTCACCGCTACGTCGCGTTCAACAAGGCCACCGGCGAGGCGGTGTGGATTCAAAGCACCAAATTGCGACCGGAAGACACTACCTACAGCACGCCGTTTCTGACGGTCATCGACGGTCAGGCCGCGATGGTCACGGGAGCGGGGGACGGCTCGGTCTATGCGATTCAGCCACGCACGGGAAAAATCATCTTCCGCTACGACGCTTCGACGCGCGGCATCAACACGCCGCCGATCGTCGTCAACGGCGTCGTCTACTGCGGTCACGCCGAGCAGATGTTTAAGAATCAAGCCGTGCTCGGAGCCGTGTTCGCCTTTAAGGCCACCGGTGTGGGGGACATCACCGACAAGAAATCGCTGGTGTGGGAGCTGCCCGCTCGGACGATCGGCCGCAGCGCGCCGCTGTTCGTTGATGGCCGTGTCTATTACGTCGATGACGGCGGCAAGATGTATGTGATCGACGCCAAGACCGGCAAAGAAATCACCAAGCGGCCCTATTCGCTCGGCCGGATCATGTTCTCCAGCATCGTCTATGGCGATGGGAAAATTTACGCCAGCGAGTACGGCAAGTTTCACATCCTCCAGCCAAGTGCCGGTGGCGTGACGAAACTCAGCGAAGAGCGTTTGAACGGTGAACTGATCGGCTCGCCGATCATCTCGCACGGCAAGGTCTTCATTACGACGCTGGAAGCGATGTACTGCATCGGCAACAAAGACTGGAAACCGGCTGCAGATCCGATCCCGCCCGCCCTGCAAGAAGAAGATGCGAAGAGCGACCAGAAGGTCGCGCAATTGCAGGTCAGTCCGGTCGAGTTGCTCATGACTTCCGCCGAGAACACGACGTTCAAGCTCACGGCCTTTAATGCAAAAGGCCAGCCTGTCTCGGCCCCGAAAGAGGTGAAGTTCAGCGTCGAAGGTGCTGGCTCGATCGACGCCGCCGGTAAGTATTCCGCTCCGAAAGCGGACGCCGGGCATGTCGCCGCGAAGATCACGGCGGAGGCCGAGGGAATCAAATCGCCCGTCGCTCGCGTGCGCGTTCTGCCGCCGCTCCCCTGGAAGTTCGATATCTCCGACAAGCAAGTCCCGATCACTTGGATCGGAGCACGCAATCGCCACCAAGTCCGTGAAGTTGACGGAGACCAAGTCCTCGTGAAGATCACGACGATTCCGAAAGGGACTCGCAGCCAGCTCTGGATGGGACAGCCCGAGCTACACGACTACACGATTCAAGCTGACTTCAAAGCCTCGCTCAAAGACGGCAAGACGGCCGACGTGGGACTGATCAATCAACGCTACACGCTGGCCTTGATGGGCACGAAGCAGCAGTTGCAGATCCGCTCGTGGGTCTCACGCGTCGAACTGCGATTCGCCAAGACGATCAAGTTCGCCTCCGAGCCGAACAAGTGGTACACGCTCAAATTCCAGTCCGAGAACAAGGGAGACCGCGTTATCCTCCGCGGCAAGGTCTGGCCCAAAGGGGAGTCCGAACCGAGCGACTGGACCATCGAAGCGGCCGACCTGACACCGAATAAGAACGGCAGCCCCGGTCTGTTCGGCAACGCCAGCGACGCGGAGATTTTCATCGACAACATCAACGTGACACCGAATTAACTTGGGTATTCGGCGAGCCGTTGGGCGTTAGCCCCCGGACGGTTCCCATCACAAATCGTCCGGGGCCTAACGGCCTCCGGCTCGCCTAGATTCAGAGGAAATAACCATGAAACTGTTTTGGAATCTCACCGCGCTCGTAATCTTCAGCGCGACACTAACCGGTTGCGGCGGCGACGCCCCGATGCCCAAGCCGGCTCCGAAAATTGATCTCGGTGCAAGCTCTGAATCCGCCGAACCTCCCTCCGGCAATACCGAACCGGAAGTGAAGAAAGAGGATTCGGAACCAGCGAAGACCGAAGAAGACAAACCCAAAGACGAAGGCTCGGCCAAGGCCGATCCTCCGAAGGCGGGTGACAACGAAGTTGCGCTCGCTCCAAAATCCCCGGCCGCTGGCGGCAAATCCGATCCGACGGCCGAGACGCTGAAGGTCATCGGCACGATGAAGGTGAAGCCCGGAGACTGGCCGCAATTCGGCGGCAGCCACTTCCGCAACAACGTCCCGGAAGGCAAAGGGATCGCCACCGAATGGAACGTCGAGACCGGCGAAAACATCAAGTGGGCGGCGAATCTCGGCTCCGAGACCTACGGCAATCCGATCGTCGCCAATGGCAAGGTCTACGTCGGAACCAACAACGGCTCTGGCTACATGAAGCGTTATCCGAGCCGGGTCGATCTCGGCTGCTTGCTCTGTTTCGATGAAGAGACGGGCGAGTTCCTCTGGCAGCACTCCAGCGAGAAGTTGCCGGCAGGCCGCGTGAACGACTGGCCCAATCAAGGCATCTGCTCGGCTCCGCTGATTGTCGGTGACCGAGTTTGGTACGTCACGAGCCGCGGCGAAGTGGTCTGTCTCGACGCGGAAGGCTTCCGCGACGGCGAGAACGATGGCCCCTTCAAAGGCGAGAAACCGGACAAGCCCGATGTTGTCTGGGATGAGCAGCACGAAGGAGACGTCGTCTGGAAGTTCGACATGATGAGCAAGCTGGGTGTGTTCCAGCACAACATGTGCTCGTGCAGCGTGACCTTTGCCGGTGACACGCTCTTCGTGAACACGTCCAACGGCGTGGACGAAGCCCATCTCGTGTTGCCGCAGGCTAACGCACCCAGCTTCATCGCCATGAATATGCAAACGGGCGAAGTGCTGTGGACCGATAACTCACCCGGCGAAAACGTCCTGCACGGACAATGGAGCTCTCCCGGCTACGCCGTGATCGGCGGCCAAGCGCAAGTCCTGTTCGGTGGCGGTGACGGCTGGCTGTACTCGTTCGATCCCAAGGGAGAGAACGGCAAGTCGAAACTGCTCTGGAAATTCGACTGCAATCCGAAGGACTCGGTCTACCTGCTGGGCGGACGAGCCACTCGCAATCACCTGATTGCGACGCCGGTCGTCTACGAAGGTATGGTTTACATCGCGGTCGGCGAAGACCCTGAACACGGCGAAGGAGTCGGCCATCTGTGGTGCATCGATCCGACCAAACGAGGGGACGTCAGTCCTTCGATCGTGGTCAATTCCTCCGACCCCTCGAAGCCGATCCCGCACAAGCGAATCAAGGCGTTGGAGGTCGACATGGGGGACATCGAAAAGGAAAACCCAAACTCGGCCGCCGTCTGGCACTACATGGGCAACAACCCACAACTCTCGCGAGAAGACGAAGAGAAGCTCCGCCGCGATGGCAAGAAGGTGCCCAAGGGGGAATTCACCCAGACGATGCACCGCACTTGCGGCACAGCGGCAATCAAGAACGATCTGTTGTTCATCGCGGACTTCAGCGGTCTGTTTCATTGCGTCGACGTCAAGACGGGCAAGGCTCATTGGACCTACGACATGCTGTCCGCTTCGTGGGCCTCACCGCTGATCGTCGAGGATCGCGTCTACATCAGCGACGAAGATGGCGACATCTCGATCTTTGGCTTATCCGCTGACCCGCATGTGGCCATGAAAGAAATGAAAAAGAAGGACGGCAGCGTCTTCATGAAAGACGGCAAGCCGGAACTCTTTCCGCTCAACGGTGAACTCTCGGAAATCGGCCAGGTGGAAGTGAACAACAGCGGCGGCGCGGTCTTCACGACGCCGATTGTCGCTAACAACATGCTGTTCATCGCCAACCGGAACCAACTCTTCTGCATCAAGCCCGGCACGAAGAGCAAGGTCGAGAAACCGATGCCGGTCTCGGCCGAGTCCGACTAAGGCCTGCGTTGGCCCAACAAATCTCGTTGGCGAGCGGGGCGGCGTCAGCCCCCCGGTGTTTTCACCGCAGCAACGGAGGCTAACGCCGCCCAGCTCGTCGAGTTCCTTTCTTTTTACCTCTTGAAAAGTCTCAACATCTCCATGCGCTTGATCCCTACGGACCTCATCGAAGTCCGCCGCTCTCCTGGTCGAGGCCGCGGCGTGTTTGCTCGTCAGTTTATTCCCGAAGGCACGACCATCGAGCGTGTTCCGATGCTCGTCTTTTCCGAAAAAGAACTCGAATCGGAGGAGGGCTTTTCGACGCTCTACCACTACGCCTTCGAGTGGGGCAAAGGGACAGTCGCCCTTGCGCTCGGATACGGCTCAATCTACAACCATTCGTATTCGCCAAACGCCCGCTACGACGATCACGGCCAACGCACGAAAATCTTCACGGCCGTAAGAGACATTCAGCCGGGTGAAGAAATCACGATCAACTACAACGGTGAACCCGATATTTGCTCGCCGATGGAATTCGAGGTTTTGTAGCCGTTTCCCATCTTCCGCCAGCTTGTTTCTAGAAAGAAATGCACTGGCAAAAAATGAGGGGCGAAAAATGAACCGCAAAGAAATACGATGTCTGCCGTGAATTGCTAATCCATCGCAGGCGTTTGCACAGGACGATCCTATGAGCGACTTTCAATCGGACATCGTTGACCGCATCAATCGCCGCCGACTGCTCTCGCGTTGTGGCGGCGGAGCCGGTTTGCTGGGGCTGGCCGCATTGCTTGCAGACGAAGGCTTGATGACTCCGGCTGCCCTCGCCGACGTCGCGGCCGATCGGAAGCTGAATCCTCTGGCACCGGCTCAGCCACATTTCACCGGGCGAGCCAAGTCGGTGATTTGGCTCTTTATGAACGGTGGTCCGAGCCAAGTCGACACATGGAATTACCGCCCCGCGCTCGCCAAGCGGGACGGGCAGGAATTGGAAGGCTTCGACAAGAACACCGGCTTCTTCACCGCTCAGGTCGGCCCGCTGATGAAGTCGCCATTTCAATGGGCTCAGTACGGCGAGAGCGGCACCTGGGTCAGCGAGATCTTTCCAAACTTGTCGAAACACGTCGACAAGATGGCGTTCATCCACTCTTGCTGGACCGAATCGAACAATCACAGCCCGGCACTATTCATGATCAACTCGGGCATGCCGCGCATGGGCTTTCCCTGCGTCGGCAGTTGGGTCACTTATGGCCTTGGCTCGGAAAGCCAGAACCTGCCGGCCTTCGTCGTGATGTCCGACCCGCTTGGCCGAGGACTGCCGAAAGGCTACTCACAAAACTGGGGAGCGGGCTTCCTTCCCAGCGTCTTTCAAGGGACATGGCTCAAACCACAAGGCGAGCCAATCGACAATCTCAAACGCCCAGCGGAAATGACCGACATTCAGCAGCGAGCACAACTCGATTTGCTGGCGCGGCTCAATCGAAAACAGTTGCAAGCCAAACCGGAGGAACTGGAGCTCGCCGCGCGAATCGAGAGCTTCGAGTTGGCGTACCGGATGCAGTCAGCCGCCCCCGAGGCGCTTGCCATTGAGAAAGAACCGGAACACATTCAGAAGCAATACGGCATCGACAACAAGAAGTGCGAGCACTTCGCTAAACAATGCTTGATCGCTCGACGGATGGTCGAGCGTGGCGTCCGCTTCGTGCAGATTTACTCCGGCGGCATGGAGAACGAACGAAGCTGGGACGGTCACGCCAACATCGCTCAGAACCACACTGGCTTCGCGCAAGAAACCGATCAGCCGGTCGCCGCGCTGTTGGACGACTTGGCTCAGCGCGGATTGCTCAACGACACGCTGGTCGTGTGGGGTGGCGAATTCGGTCGGCTGCCGATCGTGCAAAAGGGAGGCACTGGCCGCGATCACAACCCGCACGCTTTCACCTACTGGTTCGCCGGCGGCGGAGTGAAAGGTGGCACCAGTTATGGCGAAACCGACGAGGTTGGCTTCAAAGCCGCCGTGGACAAGGTGCATGTCAACGACCTGCACGCGACGGTCCTGCACCTGCTTGGCCTGGACCACAAGAAGCTGACCTACCGCTACAACGGCCGCGACTTTCGCCTGACCGACGTTGCTGGCGAAGTCGTCAGCAAGATCCTCGCCTAAACAAAATCAGCCTGACTCACCAGCGAGCAATTCGGAGTTGTTATGATCTCCGAATCCCTCGCTGACACGTCGGGCTGTTTTTGTTGCCGCACTATTCGTTGCGCAGAGACATGGTCAAATCGCCGAGCTTCTGGCGAATTTCATTGAGCGATGTCACGCCGAAGTTTCGCACCGTCAGCAGTTCGTCGGCGGATTTCGAGACCAACTCGCCAAGGGTCGTGATCCCCAATCGGGAAAGGCACTTTCGCGACCGCACGGTGAGGTTCAGGTCTGCAACCGTCATCTCCATCTTTGCCCGAACTTCGGGAGCAAGATCTTCGCGGACGAATGTCACGGCGGCAGGTTTCGCGTTTGCCAGAGATTGACCAACAGTCAATCCCTTTGAGCCCATCATGTCGCGAACTTCTTTCAGCGAGGTTTCGCCGAAGTTCTTATTGGAGAGTAATTCGGCTTCGGTCACGCGGGTCAGATCGCCCAGCGTATGAATGTCAGCGCGGTCCAAGCAGTTGCGACTGCGGGCCGACAACTCGAAGTCCGAGATTGGCACGGTCAAAACAGCTTCCAACTCGCGATTGCGGCGAGCAGTGTCTTCGTCAAAGAACATGTCACCGGCTGCCTCAGTATCTTTCAGATAGAGCCGCGCACGTTCGTTGGTCGGATCAAATTCCAACGCACGGCGGAAGCAAAACGCGGCCGCCGGGTACATTTCCTGGTCCTCATACATCAGGCCCAGGTTGATCAGAGAACCCAAAAAGAACGGAGGACGCGACAGCGATCGCTCGAACAACTTGATTGCGTCGTCGTCGTTGCCGAGTTGGTTGTTCAAATTGGCGAGCCGAAACAGCGCCCCCGTGTGGTGCGGGTCCATATCCACGGCGCGCTCGAAGTACTCGATCGCCCCAAATGTGTCGCTGCGTTCTGCAAGAATGCAGCCCATTTGGAACGAGTATTCGGCGCGAGTCGCTCCTTGCCGCGCGGTACTGCGAATGAGCTGTTCGGCATCCTCCAACCGGCCGGCTTGCCGGATCGCTCCCGCGCGGAGCAAAGTGCATTCGATGCTGTCCCAACCGTACTCGCCCGCTTTTTGGAAACTCTCCGCTGCCTCATCGAACCGGCCGAGTGAGACCAGTGATTGTGACAGGTAAAACGCAGCCGTCGCATCGCCATGGACCTTGGAAAGGTACTCCACTGCCTGAAGATGCCGAGCCATCAAATAGCTGGCGATTCCTAGCGCCAAATGGTTTCGCTTCGAGGCGTCCCCGTCCAGCACTTGGTTCAAAAGCTCGGCGAGCACTTGCCGGACGTCGCCCACTTGTGTGCCAGCGACCGCTGAACGGAGTTGTTTGACCTGCTCCGGCCCAAACGGGTTGGATTCCATCAAAACCTGGCGGACTTCAATCAAAGGGCGAGGAGCCAAAACGTCGGCTCCGCGCTTCGTGATCGTTGCTGTGGACATGAGTGCTCACCAATAAAGAACGCGGGCGAGGTGACAAGCGCCCCTCTCACGCAAAGATTTGGACAAGCCAATTACGTAAACCGTCAGACAACTGCGGTTATTCTTCTGGAACGTACGGCAGCAATGCCATGAAGCGAGCACGCAGCACCGCCTCCTTGACTGCTCTTTGATATTTCGCACAACTTCCGGTGCGGCGACGTCCAATGACCGTGGACGTCCGACTGACCATCAGACGCAGCGTCTTCAGATCTTTGTAGTCGACGTAAACCGGCCGCGGCGGGCTATCGCATCCGTCCGGGCAGAACCGGCAAACGAGTTTTTTCTTCAGGCGCGCCTTTTTCTTGCGGCGCTTTTTAATATCCGTTGTCGTCATCCTCGTCATCAAACGCACCTCTACGGACCAAGTTTTCGCGACAGTGTCCAGGAAAGAAGGGGCGGAGTATGATGCCGTTCCAAGCGAGTTTCAACCCATCCAACTTGCCAAGGAAACAACCATGTCGAACCCAGTCACGTCTCCTGTTGCCATTGGTGTGTCCACTTCCGGACTGAAAGACTCCGCGATCATGATTTTTGGAGCGTCAGGTGACCTGACCGCTCGCAAATTGATCCCGGCTCTCTTCATGCTTCAGCGGAAGGAATTCTTGCCCCCGAATGTGCCCATTATTGGCGTTGCTCGCCGCGAAAAGACCGACGATTCGTTTCGCGCCGAGATGAAGGTCGCGCTCTCCAAGAATATCAAAGGCGGGATTACCGACGGGGAATGGGAGACTTTCTCGAAACGGTTGTTCTATGTCGCGTCGAATCTGGAAGAAGGGGCCGATTTCGGGCCGCTGCGGGACTCGGTGGAAAAGATCGAACGCCAACAGGGCGTCGGCGGAACTCGCGTGATTTACATGGCGACCGACCCGAAATTGTTTTTGTCCGCCGTCGATGCGCTCGGCAAAGCGGACATGATTCCTGGTGCAGAATCGCCCCGCAAACTTCGTATCGTTTTTGAAAAACCATTCGGACGCGATTTTAACTCATCCCGGCAACTCAGCCAATCGCTTAGCAAACAACTCAGCGAGGACCAGATCTACCGCATCGACCACTAACTCGGCAAAGAGACAGTGCAAAACATTTTGTTGTTCCGCTGCGGTAACTCGATCTTCGAAACGCTGCTGAATCGCAATCATGTCGATCATGTGCAGATCACGGTCGCCGAATCCCAGGGAATGGAAGCGGGGCGTGGCGGCTACTACGACAAATCAGGCGCTCTGCGCGATGTGTTGCAAAACCACGTGCTGCAATTGCTCTGCCTGGTTGCGATGGAGCCTCCCGCACGTTTTGAAGCCGACGCGATCCGCGATGAGAAGCTCAAGGTTTTGAAGGCGTTTTCGACCGGCGGCCGGCCGATCAGCGAATGGGCGATCCCGGGTCAATACACCGCCTCCGAAATCAACGGCAAGCCGGCGCTCGGCTACTTACAGGAGGAACGCATCGCTCCTGAATCGAATCGCGAGTCGTATGTTGCCATGAAGGTGTTGATCGATAACTGGCGCTGGGCGGGAGTCCCGTTTTATCTCCGAACTGGCAAGCGTTTCCCGGAGCGTGTGTCGGAGATTGCGATCCAATTCAAGCACCCGCCCATGCACTTGTTCTCCACGGTGGAATGCGAAGGTGATATGTGTCAGTTCGTCGGGGCACAGTCGAATTCTCTCGTCTTCCGCATTCAGCCCAACGAAGCGATTTTGTTGTCCGTTTCCACGAAGCGGCCGGGAATGCAGTACCAAATCAATCCCGTGACTATGAACTTCCAATTCGAGGACGCCTTCGGTGGCGAGCTGCCGGAAGCTTACGAACGGCTGCTGCTGGATGTGCTGCGAGGCGACTCGACGCTGTTCACACGCAGCGATGAACTCGAAGAAGCCTGGAAGTTCGTCACACCGGTTCTTGAGTATTGGGAATCACAGCAGGTTCGCCCCGAACCGTACGCTGCCGGAAGTTGGGGACCGGCGAAAGCCGATGAGCTCCTGACCTCGACCGGTCGTAATTGGCGTAAACCCACGGCAGCCGAAATGAACAAGAAACATTAGACGATCGACTTACCGAGCGATTTTGGGCTCTCCGCCAAGCATGTTGAAACGCGATCGCGTTTCGCAACACGAATGGCGGAGAGCCGTACTTTTTGATTCGCTCTCGACGCGCGAGTTTTCCTCGCGCGAAGAATTCCGTGATAAAGCCGATGTCAGTAGGTTCACGCCGCGTGGGATGTCGGACGCAGGTCCGCTTCTTCCCGTTCACACAATTGCTGGCTGCGAGCGGCCAGTTCTTCCCAAGACAAACCGGCTCGATGGCAGATGTGCATCAGGTCGGTCGTAATCGCGACCAACGCTTCGTCCACGGGAGCCCCCCCCAGTCCCTCGGCGATCCAGGTGTAATGCTTCGATCGCAAGATTTGTTCGATGTGACGAAACCAATCCGCGCGAGTGGTGTCTGTCATAGTTGGACTCCTTCTTCTGGGATAAGGCGAGCGCCTGAGAATCCGGCCGCGAACGGACCGAGTGATTTGTGCCCGTGACCTTACCCTTGTGGATTCGATTTGTCACGTTCTTTCTCGCCGCTATCTTCCGCCTTGCGGAGACGCCACGGCAAATCGTCGCCAGCACACTCCGTGTGCCGGTACTCTTGGGGAAACCACCAGCATGTGCGGAATTGCGGGAGCAGCTTGGACCGCCGATGTCGCTCCGCTCTTGCCCGCAACGCTCGAACGGATGATCTCCGCCATCTCCCACCGCGGCCCCGACGATTCGGGTAAGTATTTCAGCGGCGAGGGGCGAGGGGCGAGGGGCGAGCTGGAAAATGCCAGTTCTTTACTCCCCCCTCCCCCCCTACCCCTCGCCCCCTCCGGCCCCGCCGCCGCCCTCGGCTTTCGCCGCCTCTCGATCATCGACCTGAGCACCGGACATCAACCGCTCGCCAACGAAGACGAGTCCGTGTGGATCGTCTTCAACGGCGAAATCTACAACTACCGCGAACTGCGAGCTGACCTTGAGGCCCGAGGGCATCGCTTCCGTACGAACACCGACACCGAGTGCATCGTCCATCTCTACGAAGACCTCGGTCCTGAATGCGTGCAGCGGCTGCGAGGAATGTTCGCGTTTGCGATTTGGGACGACCGCCTCAAACGATTGCTTCTCGCGCGCGACCGAGCCGGCAAGAAGCCGCTGTTCTATCGGCTGGATCACGGACAACTGACGTTCGCCAGCGAACTCAAATCACTGCTGCTGGTGCCCGGTGCTCCACGCCGCTTGAACCGTCGAGCTATCGACTCGTTCCTCTGCTATCAGTACGTGCCGTATCCCGACTGCATTCTGGAGGGCTATCACAAGCTGCCGCCGGCTCACTTCGCTGTCTTCGAGGACGGCTATTTGGATGTCGTTCGCTATTGGCAGCCTCCGTATGAGCCGGATATCTCGAATGACAAATCTCAAATCTCAAATCTCAAATCCGGCGTTGCTAATTGGTCTGCCGGTCGTTGGCAACAAGAACTCCGTCGCACGTTGACCGAAGCCGTTCGGATGCGGATGCGTAGCGATGTGCCGCTCGGCGCGTTTCTCTCCGGTGGCGTCGATTCAACGATCATCACCGGTTTGATGCAGGAGCAATCCGACCGGCCCGTCCACACGTTCTCGATCGGCTTCCCGATCAAAGAGTTTGATGAGCGGACGTATGCACGCGAAGCCGCGAAGCATCTTGGCACCGAGCACCACGAACTGGTCGTCCAACCGAACGCCCTCGAGATTTTGCCGAAGCTGATTTGGCATTACGACGAGCCGTTCGCGGACAGCTCGGCGATTCCGACGATGTATCTGTCGGAGATGACTCGGCGGCACGTCACCGTCGCGTTGTCGGGGGACGGCGGCGACGAATTGTTCGCCGGCTACACTCGGTATCTGGCCGTGAAGCTCGCCTCGCGATTTGACCGACTGCCGACAGCCCTCAAGCGGCTTATCACGGCGAAACTTTGGCAGCGGCTACCGTCGGGAGCGGGACATCGTTCGTTGTTGCGTCGCGGCAAGCGGTTCCTCGCTGCGCTCGGCGAGCCGCCGGAGAAACGATATCTCAGCTGGGTCGGCATTTTCGGGGAATCGCAGCGACGCGAGTTGTATCGGCCGGAGTTCGCGGCGGAACTTGGTGACTTTGACGCCGGCGATTTTTTGCTGCGAGCGTATGACGAATGTCCGAGCCGCGACCTCATCACACGCACGACCTGCGCCGACGTGCTGACGTATCTGCCGTGCGACATCCTGACGAAAGTGGACATCGCCAGCATGGCTTACAGCCTCGAATGCCGTAGCCCGTTCCTCGACCAAGAGGTCATGGAACTCGCCGCCCGGATGCCGATCGAACTGAAGCTGCGCGGCAACCAAGGCAAGCAAATTCTGCTCGACACGTTCTCCGACTTACTGCCGCCGTCGATTCAGCGTCGACGCAAAATGGGCTTTGGCGTTCCGCTTCCAAACTGGTTTCGTGGTGAGCTGCAACCGTTCTTGCGCGACGTACTGTTCGATTCGCGGACACTCGCGCGCGGTTTCTTCAAGCCATCGGCCGTGCAGCGTTTATTCGACGAACATATCCAAGGCAAAACCGACCACGCTCACCGCTTGTGGGCGTTGCTCTGTCTGGAGCTGTGGCAGCGGATGTTTCTCGACCCCGCGAATTCTCCGGCAAGTTTGTGAGCGTCCGCTCGCGGTCTGGCTGACAGGCATGATGCCGTGAAACAACGTCGCCGTGTGGTTGCCACGACCGTCGATATCCCTGCATTGCCGAGCATTGTTGCGATCGTTGTTCGCGTGTGTTCTTGGCGGCATCGTGGGCGCCGTTGCCGAATTCGGCGCCGGGCACAGAAGAAAGCAGAAGAAAAGGTGTCAAGAAGCAGAAGAAAAGGTGTCAGGAACCGTTTCTGGCGTCGGAAGCCAGCTTAGGGCGTCCTTGCGGGCGGATTGTGACCTCCAACCCAAGACGCTTGACGATGCGTTTCGTCCAGTCGGAGTCGCCGAACGGTGCGCCTCGGTTGACGCTACGCCGCAGGGTTGCCATCTCGGCGTCGGTTTGTGGTTGATTGACGTGTTGACGCCATTGACGCGGACAGGGGACGGGCCATTCGCTGAGCACGGACTTCCCATAGTCATTCCGTTTCCGTCGGTGCCAAAGACTGCCCCACGGCCAGTCTTCCGCCCGCTTTACCAGATTGGCGCGCAGAGCATTTCGCTCAACGTACCGGCATGCCGTGAGAAAGTGCTCGTCATCCTGCACGGGGAAGGACTTGAAGCGGCCTTGGTAGAGATGCCCTGTCCCCGCCGTGCGCCGGTGAGCGTGCCAACGCTGCGTGTGAGTCAGCGTCAGCCAGCCCATGAACTTCGACAAGTCACCATCACGTCGCGGCCACAACACCAAGTGCCAATGATTCGGCATTAGACAATAGGAGAGAACTCGCATGTCCACGCGGTCCAGAGCTTCTTTCAGCACACGCTCGAAAGCCGCGTAGTCTTCCGGCTTCTCAAAGATCGCCGCGCGTGCATTCGCGCGATTCAGAACGTGAAACACCATTCCACCGTCATCTGCTCGTTTGGCTCGCCCCATGATTGCTGGAGATTACCCGTCACGGGTACCGAATGTCCCTGACACCTTTTCTTCTCCCCATTCAGGGAGGGGCGACATGCTGTCTTGGTTCTCAAATTGGTGGCGTCGGCGTCGTGACCTGCGACGCCGCGCCATTTTTCGTTATTGGGACGGCCGAGCGTTCCGCGCCGCCGATCCACTGGCGGTCTACCGGAAGCTCGCCACGCATTCGAGGTTCGATTGGGAGCGGCATCCCAAAGAGATTGACGCGGGAGACGCGGAAGCGACGGAGACGACACTCGCGGCTGTGCGGGAAGTCTTTCGGGTCACGCCCTTCGACACGCTCAAGCGCACCGGCCTGACCGAAGCCGAAACGCTGACGTTGCTGATCGACTTCGTGGGCTATCTCGGACTGCTAAAAAAAAGCATCAGGCTGCCGCCGATCTCGCGGCGACCTACGGTGCCGGCATCATCACCGACGACCAACGAACCGACTACGAGTGCCACGTCGGACTCTGGCTCAACCTCGCCAGAGCTGAAGGCCGACACGGTCGCGGAGTCGGTCTCGGCATCCTGACGGCGCTAGGTGAGCCTCCGTTGGAGGTTTTTCAAGCGTGGTGCCACGACGACGCGCAGGCTCAGGCGATGTACCAGTCGAGTAAGGCTGGTCGCGAGATGGACCGGCGGATGAAAGAGTTGATGGACACGGGCGGCGGGATGTGAACCATGCGACAGTTCAAAGACGGATCGCAGATTGCCGACGACGCCGGAGCGAAAGCGTCGTTTGATGCGACGCCAAATGTGGCGACGGGCGCGATTGATTTCGACGGCATCCACGAACTTGGCGCACACGAAATACTCGCCAGCAAGTCATCATTCGATAAAGCCAGTGCCGACAATTTTCGAGGACGTGGCAGTCGATCCAAAGGACCGCTCGACGTTTGGAAAACTGAACACGGGCAACATCTTCTCGTGGATGGCTACCATCGGCTCGCGGACGGCATCAGCTGCGAGCAAACACGCTATCCAGTTCGCATCGTCGGCGAAGGCGCGTCGGACATTCACGCCGTTCCTGACAAGCGTGACCGCTTCGATGCGAGTTGGGAGATTCCCGACTACGACGAAAAACATAAACAGCAACAAGGCTTCGCGGCTGGCGGCAAGCCGAACATCGGCCAGACGAGCGCGATTTCGACGCCGGAGTTCAAAGATTGGTTCGGCGATTGGGAGTCGGCAAAGAAGGCGGACGACTTGCTGAATCTCGACCCTGTGAAAATTCAGGGAGACGAGATATCAAATCTTGTTGAACCGCTGGACATGAAGGCGCTGAGGAAGACTGCGAAAAAGTGGGCCAAAGAGAATCTCGTCGGTAAGTACGACAACGACGACACCACAACATCAATGACCGTCTCGAAAAAGAGCATCGACGATGCTATCGCTCATGGCAGCGGGCCAGAAAAAATACAAGCGATCGCAGCAATCCCAGGACTCATCAAACAAGCGAAACGGATTTACTCAGGGCCAAGCCTGCATGGAAAGCCGCTGACGAGCCATATCTTTGCCTCGCCTCTCGAAATTAGTGGCAAGCAGTTCATGGCCAGCGTGGTCGCTCACGAAGATGCCAATGGTCAAGTATTTTACGACCATGAGTTGATGGGAATGAAAAACCTCGACCAGTTTTTGTCACAATGCCGGGCCGCATCGCAGAGCGAAGTTGGGCGTCCAGCTACTGGTCGAGGCATGGTCATTAGCATGGTCCAAGACTGGTTTCGCGTCAACCGCGATTCTGCCTCTAAGGTCATCGACAAAGACGGCTCGCCGCAACGAGTTTTTCACGGGAGCAACGCCACTTCCGAGATTGGATCACTTGAGCTGGCGAAGGCTGGCTTAGAAACCGACGCTGGGCAGCTTGGCAAGGGACTCTATTTCCCGACCGATCCGAACGTCACCAACCCCAAGAATCAATCCGTGCCGGTGTTTCTCAATCTGAGAAACCCGCTGGAACTGTCTCTGCCGGATTTCAAGACCGACAAGCATTTGACATTAACTCGAATTAGTGACCAGCCTCTTGAAGTCATTGCTTTCTGACGGAAACGCTCGACGACTTCGAAGCCCCGACATGAGTCCGGCGGCCATTGAGGGAAGGGAATCTCCCTTCGAGAAATGGGTGTCGAAGTCTGTTGTTATCCCATGCATTGCAAGTCGTTCGTAGTCGCTTGAATCCCCAAAATCGTTTTGTCATAGTTTCCGCTCCTTTGGCCTTGGCGGGAGATGCTGAGGCTTGGTTTGTTGAGAGATGGAGCGTTCTTCCGCGTCCACAGGCGGCTCAACAAACCCGCCGACGGGTCGCCTCCGTCGGTGGCTTCCGCAATCCACGCGGGCGAAATCTTCGCCGGCGACAACGTGCCGAATGGACGATGGACACACTGTTCGCTGCCAACTCGCTGGCCGAGTTCTTACAAGCACTACTTGCGTGGGTGGGAATCCCGATCAGCGCGGATACCGCCTATGTGATTGCGCTCATCACGCATGTCGCGTTGGTCGTCGGCTGGTTCGGTTTGCCGGCCGGGCTGTTTATCTGGGCCGAGCGAAAAATCTCAGCCCGAATTCAAGACCGCCTGGGGCCAACCCGAGTCGGCGGTAAGTTCGGTTGGCTGCAATCTTTGGCGGACGGCGTCAAGTTGATTCAAAAAGAAGACTTGGTGCCGAAGGAAGCCGACGGGTTGATGTTTCGGATGGCTCCCTACATCGTCGTCGTGGCCTCGTTAGCGGCTTACTTGGCTCTGCCGTTCTCCGATGGCTGGACCGCCGTTGCTCTCGATACCGGCGTCTTCTTGACGTTGGCGGTGCTCTCGCTGGAAGTCTTGGGTGTGATCCTGGCGGGTTATTCGAGCGGTTCGAAATGGGCGCTGTTCGGAGCGATTCGCGAATCGGCCCAGATGGTCAGCTACGAAATCCCGATGGCCCTCTGCGCCCTGTGCCCGATCGTCACGGCCGGCACGCTGGATCTGAACGAGGTGGCGCTGCTGCAGTCGGGTGGGATCTGGAACTGGAACATTCTGCATCCGTTCAACTTCTTCGCGTTCTTTGTCTATTTCACCTGTGCGACCGCCAGTTGCAAACGGGCTCCGTTCGATCTCGCCGAAGCCGAAAGCGAATTGGTCGCGGGCTTCCTGACAGAATACAGCGGGTTTCGCTGGTCGCTCTTCTTTCTGGCGGAGTACGCCAGCATGTTTCTCGTGAGCGGGTTGGCGACGGTGTTGTTCCTTGGTGGCTGGGATGACGGTTTGGGAATTCTGAGCTCCATCAAGGCTGCTTCGCCGACTGGAGTTGGAAGTTTTCTGGCGAACGCGATCGGCTTTCTGTTCTTCTTGGTGAAAGCGTCAATGCTGGTCTGTGTGCAGATTTGGGTGCGTTGGACATTGCCTCGGTTGCGCATCGATCAAGTCATGACCACTTGTTTGAAGTACTTGATCCCGATCAGTTGCTTCCTGTTCGCGGGAACGGTCACTTATCCGCTCGTGCTCGCGACGATGTCCGGCAAGACGTCGATCATCGGTCAGCCGGCTGGCGAGCGATTGGTGCAGCCAAAGAAGGCTGCGGGTGTCTCTAGCGCCGGGGCGACAACAGAATCGCATCTGCGAATCACGGCAACGGGCACGGAAGGGAGCAGCCGATGACTGCGGAAATCATTCTCTTCTGGTTGTTTGCCGTCTTGACCTGTGCCGGTGCAATCATGGTCGCGGCCAGTCTAAACGTTGTTCGGATGGCCTTTTCGTTGGTGCTGACGCTGGGTTCGACTGCGGTATTGTTTCTGTTGCTGGGTGCGGACTTTGTGGGTGCGACGCAATTGCTGGTCTATGTGGGTGGCACCCTGGTGCTGCTGGTCTTCGGCGTGATGCTCACGGCAACGGGGCCGTTCACCAGAATCAAGAGCTCGCCTGCGGATGCTATTTTGTCCGGGTTGATTGGCGTGGTGTTCCTCTTCATTGTGGCCAGCACGGTCACGGCTGTCCCTTGGGTCGATTCGGAAAACGGCAACGACATCAACCAAAAGATAAAGATCGGAACACACGCCAAGGCGGAGGAAGGCGGATTTAATCCGACTCAGCAGGGGAACACGACTCGGCCGCTGGGCTTGAGCTTTCTCTCGTTGCGTGCGGATCGCGATTTGAAGCCTGGTTTGCCCAAAGAATTGTCTGTCGAAGCCAACACGGATCTCGTTGTTCCGGGAATGCCCGCTGCCGTGCCTGGTGCTGCACCTCTTCCGAAACATTCAGTGCCGCTGAGCGCTGGATATCTTCTTCCGTTTGAAATCGTCTCCGTGCATCTGCTGGTTGTGTTGGTGGGAGCGGCTTATCTCGCCCGTACAAAGCGCCGAGCCACAACGTAAGCACGAAAGTTTCTCATGCAAGCCATTGGACCAAGCCCGTTTTTATTCATCAGCGCGGTGCTGTTTGTCTGCGGGGTCGTGTGCATGACGACCAAGCGGAACGGCATTGGCATCCTGATGGGAGTTGAATTGGTGCTGAATGCGGCCAACTTGAACTTCATCACGTTTTCGCGATTCACGCCGCTGGGTCTCGATGGCCAGGTGTTCTCGCTGTTTGTGATTGTCCTAGCGGCGGCCGAGGCGGCCGTGGCCTTGGCGATCGCGCTCAACTTTTACAACAACCATCTGACGATCGACGTCGATCGCGGGGATGAGTTGCACGGTTAATGTGTCTCAATCAATCTGAAATCTGAAGTTTTAGATTTGAAATTAGAACAACATGGAATCACTCGGTAGCAGGCTTTCGACGCTCTTGGCCATCGCGTGGCTGTTGCCGCTGTTTGGCTTCGTGGTCGAAGTGTTCGCGATGTCTTGGCCCAACGCCAACCGCAAGAGCAAAGCGGCGGCTTACTTCGCGATCTTCTGTATTGGTTTCGGTTTTCTCTGTAGCTCGATCGCGTTCTACGAGTGGGGCGAAGGGACTGGCTGGGCAGCCTTCAATGCGACGGAGCATGGCCACGCCGAGGAGACATCGAAAGAGCATCCGGCGGTTGGGCATGGAGATCACGAGCACAAGGCAAACACCCATGAGAAGCCAACGCAGACAGTATTCTCTGGGACGTTCTACAACCTCGCGCAGTTCGGCAAACTGAAGGTGTCGCTGGACTACTACATCGACAGTCTGACGCTGGCGATGTTCGTGATGGTCACGCTGATCGCGACCTGCATTCACATCTTCGCCACCGGCTACATGGCGGAAGAGCTCGTTGATGATTACGTCGACCATCAAGTGCATACGCACGATGGCGGACATTTCCACCGGCCGGGACGGTTCTATAAGTTCTTCTCGTACCTGTCGCTGTTCTGCTTCGCGATGCTTGGACTGGTTCTGGCCGGGAACATTTTTCAGGTCTTCATCTTCTGGGAATTGGTCGGCATCTGTTCGTATTTGCTGATTGGCTTCTATGTCGAACGTCACTCCGCCAGCACGGCGGCAAACAAGGCGTTCATTGTCAATCGCGTCGGTGACTTCGGCTTCATCATCGGGTTGATGATCCTGTGGACGTCGTTCGGCACTTTTAGCTTCGCGGAGCAGCACGAAGTCGTTGGGAACGTGAATAAAGCGACCCCCGGCTTGTTCGATTTGGCTCGTGGACACAACGGTGAGTTGGTCAAGACATCGGACCGAAAGTCGGTTGTTTTGAGGACCGAACAAGATGGCGACGGTCATTGGCAGGCCCCTGTAAAGCCGAGTGATCAAAAGACTATTACTTACACGCTTCTGATTGTTGCGGGACTGGGAGTCTTCGGAGGCTGCGTCGGAAAGAGTGCTCAATTCCCATTGCAGACTTGGTTGCCCGATGCGATGGAAGGACCGACTCCGGTTTCGGCGCTCGTGCATTCGGCGACGATGGTCGCGGCGGGTGTGTATCTCGCGGGGCGGTTCTATCCGATGTTCGTGCCGGAGGTATTGCTGACGATTGCTTACGTCGGCTGCATCACGGCGTTTGTTGGGGCGACGATTGCGATTGTTGCGACCGACATCAAGAAAGTGCTGGCGTATTCGACGATCAGCCAACTCGGCTACATGATGCTCGGCTTGGGTGTCGGCGGTTGGGGAGCTGGTCTGTTTCACCTTGTCACGCATGCCTGTTTTAAGTCGTTGATGTTTCTCTGCTCGGGCAGCGTGATTGCTGGCTGCCATCACGAGCAGGAAATGCCCAAGATGGGCGGACTGCTTCGCAAGATGCCAATCACTGCGCTGACGATGCTCGTCGGCGTGATTGCGATCGCTGGACTCGCGATTCCGGGAACGTCAATCGCCTTCTCCGGCTATCACTCCAAGGACGCTATCCTGGCGACGGCGTTGGCTTACACGAAGCTCAATCCGATTCACTTCCTGTTGTTCCTGGTGCCGCTGCTGACGGCGGGAATCACGTCGTTCTACATGTTTCGATTGTGGTTCTACACATTCCTCGGCAAGCCGCGTGATCAGCATCTGCACGAGCACGTTCACGAATCTCCGTGGGAGATGACTGGCCCCTTGCTGCTGCTCGCCGTGCTGGCGGCTGGATGTGCCATCGGGGGCGAAGAGGGGAACCTCTACAAAATGCTGACGTTCAGCGAACCGGTTGGTGTGGGGCATGGTGTTGATGGCACCGCGGCGCACACGGTTTCGTTGCCGGGGCATGCAGAGATTCACGCTCAGCATTCCACTGCTGGTTCTGCCGCTTTGTTGGCCGCGTTCATTGGCATGACGATCTCCTACTTAATCTATGGCAAGGGAGTCATCAATCCGGGCGACATCAAGCGACAAGCGGCTTCGGTGCATGCCTTCCTCGCAAACAAGTGGGGCTTCGATGATCTCTATGACGTGATGTTCGTGAAGCCGGCCCATGTGGTCGCGAAGTTTGCAGCGGCGATCGACAAGTTTGTGTTCGACGAAATTCTGCACACGTTTGTGCGAATGGGAATTGTGGTCTCGAAATGGGATCGGAAGTTCGACGAGGGTGTTATCGACGGCCTCGTGAACATGATGGGGAACTCGACGTACTCGTTGGGTATTGGTTTGCGAAACGTTCAGACGGGTCGGATTCGCCAATACGTGACGTTTATCGCGATCGGCGTGGTTGTGTTATGCGGTTTGCTGTTCACGCTGTATCCGAAGGGCTGAACTGGAATTTGATAGCGGTCGTAACACACCGCACTCCATAGGAAAGACGGATCATGTTTAGTGCCGAAACCCTGACCAGTTGGATCATCTTCGTTCCGACGATCTTCGCGCTGCTGCTCATCTTCTTTGACAAGAAGGCGGTGGAACCGATGCGTCTGTGGACTCTCGCGGGGACCGTCGTCACGTTTTTTCTGACGGTGGCATTGGCGTCCATTTACACGCCGGGCGACGGTGGTATTCAGGGATTGGTTAAGAAGGAGTGGATCGGGAGTTGGAATATCTTTTATGAAGTCGGCTACGACGGGATCAGCCTGACGCTCGTGGTGCTGACCGGTTTTGTGTTCATGCTCTCGATGCTGGCCTCGTGGGGAATTGAGAAGAACGTCAAAGGTTACCTGATCCTGTTTCTGGTTCTGGAAACCGGAGTCATGGGAGTGTTCTTCGCCTTGGACTTCTTCCTGTTCTATGTGTTCTGGGAAGTGATGCTGCTGCCGATGTACTTCCTGATCGGCATCTGGGGCGGCCCGCGTCGTGAGTACGCGGCGATCAAGTTCTTACTCTACACGCTGGCCGGCGGCGTGCTGATGTTGATCGCGATGTTGATGTACTACTTCGGCAGTGCGGTCGATGGGG
>SXKJ01000232.1 GCA_005778115.1 Planctomyces sp.
CAGAAATTGAAACTCCACACCGAATCCAGCCGTTGCAGCGCTTTGAGGATGCCATTCTGCGTGACCAGCTTGACGATGTCGCTCTTAGCACCGGAGGCGAAGAAGGCGTCGATGTCCCGTTCGTCGGACGATGTGGTCAGCACGGCGATCGGGATCAGCTTGAGGTCCGAGTCTTGAGTTACCTCGCTCATCACTTCGCGGACGTCAGTGCCCGGCATGTTCAGGTCCAGCAGGATGACGCCGAGACGTGGTGACTTGGCGGGATCGGCGAACTCGCCGCGACGATGCAGGTAGTCCAGCGTCTTATCGCCGTTGTCGCACCAGTGGACTGGGTTCGACAGGCCCGCCTTCGTGGTTGCTCGCAGCGTGGCTTCGCGATCTTCGGGACTGGCTTCCACCAACAGAATGGTTTGGGTGGGTGCGAGAGGCATGACCTTATCATTGTGCGAGAGTGAAGAAGAAGGTGGTTCCTTCCCCGAATGTTGATTCCAGCCAAATCCGTTCGCCGTGTCGTTCCACGATCTTCTTGACGATCGTCGGTCCGATGCCAGTTCCTCCGCCGTATTCATCGCGGCCGTGCAGACGTTTGAAGATACGGAACACCGAGTCGAGATGCATTCTCACGAATGCCGATTCCGTTGTCTCGCACATGAAAGACCATCACGCCGCCATTTGTGCAGTTGACCGGTTCAGGCTCGCAGCCGATCTCGATCCATTTCTGCGGCTTGTCGTTGTACTTCATGGCGTTGGTGATTAGGTTGCGAAAGACCTTGCCGGCTCGCACGCCGTCGCAGCGAATCGTCGGAAGAGGTTGCGGCTGACGAATCTCGACACCCAATTCGCGCTGCCGAATCTCTAGCGTCTCGACGATGTCCTCCAGCGTCTCATTCAAGTTCGTGTCTTGCACGGCCAATTCCGTGCGGCCGACTCGCGAATACATCAGCAGCGACTCGGTGAGTGCCTCCATACGCCGCGTCAGCTTTTGCGACGTATTGAGTTTTGCCTGCCCGTCTTCGCCCAGTTTGTCACTGTAATCTTCCAACAGAAATCCGGAGTAGGTGTTGTTGCCGCGCAGAGGTTCTCGCAGCGCTTTCACGTTGACCAGCTTGAAGACCGCCACGACCAGTATGGCGGCGAGACTCGCGGTGGGGATCAGCTTCAACAGGCCGGGCAGGAACGCGACGAACACCAGCAGCCACAAGCCGTGCAGGATGCTCGACAGTCGTGTGTGCGCGCCAGCCGCGACGTTCGCCGCGCTGCGGATGATGACACCGGTTAGCGGGATCGCTCCCAGAATGCCGCAGGCCATGTTGCCCACGCCCTGTGCGATCAATTCGCGGTCGTAGTTCGTGCGCGGACCTTGTTGCAGGCGGTCCACGACCGTCGCGCTCAGCAAGGTTTCCGTGCTGGCAAAAAAAGGCCATAACCAACGCCATTTGCAGCGTCGGCCATTCGATCAAGCGCGGCAACAGGCTCAGGTCGAGCAGGTGGATCGAGCCGAGCAGATTCTCCGGCAAGTCCACCTTCGCGACCGGCAAACCCGTGGTCACGGTCAAGATCGTGGCGACTCCGACCGCCACCAACGACGCCGGTATGCGGGCGATCGCGCGAGGAGCCAGCGGCTTCCACAGCATCAGCAGCAGAATCGTCAACGCTCCAATCACCGCCGCGCGGTGCGAACCGTCCCGATCCACGACCGCGTACCAGATCGCCGCCGGCATCTCCAACAGATTCTGGAGCGCGGTCCCGCGCACCGGATCGTCCAACATGACGTGAAACTGCGTGGAGAAGATGATCACCGCGAAGCCGGTCATCAGGCCATGAATGATCGCTGGCGGCATCGCTCGGAAAACTTGTCCCAGCCGACAGCGCCCGGCCATGAACTGCAGCACGCCCGCCGCCAGCACGACGTTCCCGTTCACTTCGCCGTTGAGCGTGAACACGATGATCCGCTCGCCCGACTTGGTGCTGATTTCGGTATGCACGCACTTGACCTGCCGGCCCAGACAGTCCTGAACGATCTGCGCCAACTGTGGCCGGCCGCAGTCGAGCAACTCTTGCCGCATCTGCTTGACCAGATAGCGTCCCCGCTCGCGTTCCTTTTCCCCCCGCCAACTAAATCTCAGCGGGAGTCAGGACTTCTTTGAAGCGCACCAGCACCATGTCCTCGATCAAAAACGTTCGTGTCTCGATCGGCCCGCGCCCCATGTATTCCTTCTTGAAGCGAATCATGGCTCGGCTGATCTCCGACTCGAGTTCGCTTTTGGACTTCGTCTTCGAAGGTTTGTCGATCATCGTTACTCCTCGATCTGATTCATCAAACATGGAGTCTCTCCTGCTTTTTGAACTGCACCTGATTGACAAAAAAAGCCGGGAGACCGCGCATGCGCACGCATACGACAATCGACCGGCTTGGTCCCATCGAGCGTTGCGCACACTCGACAAACTCATCAGCACCTGCCCCCAGCACGCAGGAATCGAAGCGATCGGGGTTCGTCCGAGTCACTTCCGTTCAGGCAGACGCTGACGCATCTTCCCGATTCCCCGTAATGTCCAGAGGCCTCTTTTTCAGATTCGTTTTTGTTGGTTCACGTCAAACAGTAACTATCTGGCGATTGTGGTTACGGAGCGAGGGATTGGCTCGTCAAATGGGATGACGACCACCGATCACCATTCGCGGATGGGCAGGGGCGATGTGCCGAAGGCGACATCTTCCAGGTCCACGAACGTCCCTTGCGACTGATCGAACTGGCGGACGCCCCCCGTGGCAATGTCGTAGTACCACCCGTAAATATGGATTTCGCCAGAGGACAAACCGGTCGCGACGCAGGGATGAGTGCTCAGATTATTGACCTGCACCAAGACGTTTTCTTCGGTCGCGGCGATTTGCAGACGGTCCCCTGTCTTGCGACCGTGTTTGCGGGCCACAATCTGCCGAGTGGCCTGAGCGTGATTAAACCACGCTCTTAGTCCAAGCAGATCTTCAGGGACTTGGTTCTTGAGCAATGCGTGAATGGCTCCACATTGCGAATGACCACAGATAATCAAATGCTTGATGTTCAACTGCGTCACAGCGTACTCAATCGTTGCGACTTCTCCGCCGAGCGATGATCCATAAGGAGGGACCAGATTGCCCGCATTGCGAATTTGAAACATGTCACCCGGTTCCGTGTTCGTAATGATGTTGGGCAGCACGCGAGAATCCGCGCAGGTGATGAACAGTGCTTTCGGCTTCTGCTTTTTGGCCGCCAGCCGTTTGTAGAACGCCTTCTGCGGGGGGTAAATCTTGGTCCGAAATTCATGCACACCTTGCAAAATCTTTTCCATGAACAGCACTTTCAACTTTGGAATTGAGGGATCAACAGACTTCGGAGCGACCGAAGTGTCCTGAGCGATATTGCCCAACTGTCTGACGCGGAGTCGATTACGATTTGCTTTCTTCGACCATCGAATTCGCGTAACCGATCGGCTGAAGTTGTTCGCCAGCGTCCGTTCGCTGCGGATGGACTTCCGTCGCGAAGTCCAATTGTGCCCCCGTCGGGGCACGTTCGACGAACGGCTTGAGCACGAAGTAAATGATCAACGCGGACAGAACTCCGGTGAGGAAGTCGGTCAGCGGGACCATCACGGCGGTGAAAACCATGAGCGCGGCATGGAATCGGCTGTGTTGCAGGACCGCGACAATCTCTTTTCGTTTGATCATGTTGCCGGCCACCCAAAACAGGATGCCGGCGATGCAGGCCATCGGGACGTAATTCAGGCAGCTCGCCAGGAACACGGCCAGAATGAGCTTGAGCACCCCTTTGAAATAACCGGCCAGCGGCGTGACGGCTCCGGCTTTGATGCTGGTCGCGGTACGAGCCAACGCACCGGTGCAAGGAAAACCGTTGACCAGCGGCGTCAGCACTTGCACCAAACCTTGGCCCCAGAATTCCTTGTCTGGGTTGAACGGAGTCTTCTTGTTCTCGGCCAGACGATCGGCCATCGACGAACAAAGCACGCTCTCGACCGCCGAGACGAACACGATCGCGAAGACGAAGTACGCGATGTCCACGAAGACCGACGCGGACCAACCCGGCATGTGCGGCCCCGTGAAGACGAAGAAGTTGGTCGGGATCGATCCGAAGCGGTCCTTGATGAGCAGAATCCCCTTGTCGGGCAGCACCCACACGGCCAGCGCCGTTCCTACGGACAGCGCGATCAGCGGGGCGGGAATAAAGATCGAGACTTTCAACAGCGCGCGCGTCAGGACGAGCGTCATCATCGCCAGCCCGAAGGCGTACCAATTGGCGACGTCGATCTGGGTGACGATTTCTTGCAGCTTCGCCAGCACATTGGATTTGATGCCCAGTTGCAGGCCGAGCGCTTCCCCAGCATTCGACATGGCGATGACGATGGCGATGCCGATCGTGAAGCCGACGATGATCGACTCCGGCACGAGCTTGGCATACTTGCCCATCCCCAACAGCCCCATTCCCATCAGGATCACGCCCGCGATCAGCGACACCAGCACCAGGAAGCCGTGGCCTTGATCGAACGTGCCACCGCCGGCCTCGCCGTACTTCGCCATCAAGCCGGCGATCACAGGGATGAACGCGGCCGTCGGGCCATAGACCTGATACTTCGATCCGCCAAATGTGCGGCCGATCAGACATGCGAGTGCCCCCGCGATGATGCCCTGTTCGGGACGCAAGCCCATCGCGATCGAGAATCCCATCGCCATCGGAATCGCCGTCATCGCCACGATTAATCCCGCGCTGAAATCGCGGTACACGACCGATCTGCAATTCTCTTTCGTCAGGTCTTCAAAACGATCATCAAAGACGTGTATGAATCGTCGAAAGCGTTGCAAGATCATGGTCAGTTACCTTTGGTTAGTAGGTTGGGACTCTGTCCCGACCCTGCGATTGAAGTTGTGTGAGAATCCCGTTGGCTGACGGTTGGTCGGGACGGAGTCCCAACCTACGCACCGTTGCCGGTCCGTTTGGCTTGCGGCCGCGCGAAGACGATGGGTTTGGAGTTGAGTTGCACGATGCGCTGCGACAGGCTCGGCCAGATCGACGGACGCCATCCGGACGGGCGGTCGCACAGGAACACGAGGTCCACGGATTGCTCGTCGGTGAATTTCGCGATTTCCGCAGCGACGTCGCCGATCGGACACTCGACACGCAGATCGAGCGGCTCACGCAGCGCGAGCGGAATTTTGCGGTCCAGGAACTCCACGACGGAGGACTGCCCTTGCCGCATCGCGGCCGCATCGTCGCGCGATTGCCCGGACAGCGCGCGGTGCAGGTTGTCGATCGCGTCGAGCCAATGCACCGAAACTGGTGCGTAAGGCGCGATCACATGCAACAGCGTGACTCGCGCCCGATGCGACGCCGCCATTCGCAGCGCGAGCGTCACGGCCTCACTCTCCTGCGCGTCGAGCCGCACGGCCACCAGAATGTGCGAGACGGCATTCTCGACCGCAGCGGTCGGCTGCGGTGGTTGCAAGATTGACGCGCGCTCGGTGCCGTTTCCCGAAGGATGCAGCTCGTGATCAGACAGCGTTGGTTCGTAAAGTTGCACCCACATGTGCGCTGGCCTTTCCAAAAAAATAGGCCGGGAAGTCGCGCGACGGCGACTTTCCGGCCTTGTCTTTGGGGGCTTAATGATCCCCCGCGGCTTGATGGCGGATGAGTGAGTGGCTGCGAGCGACCGGCCTTGCGGACTGTCTCTCGCCTCCACGGATGTGGATTCAATCTTTCAACCGGCGATGACCGGTTGCCCGTTTCGGCGTTCGATCTCCGCATATCGAGCGTGCTCCACGCACGCGGGTTTTCGTTCCAGCGTCAACACGATGACTCGCTCGCCCGTCTTAGTGCTGATGTCCGTGTGCAAGCTGCGAATCTCCACGCCGAGCACGTCACGAATGATGTCCTCAAGTACGGGCCGGCCCTGGTCGAGCAACTCCTGGCGAACTTGCTTGAGCAAGTATCGCCCGCGCTGCCGATCGTTCGACTCGGACAGTTTCAACTCGGACGGAGTGAGAACTCCCTTCAGTCGAATCAAAACAAGGTCGTCAAGCAGGTACGTTTTGGTTTCCAAGGGGCCTCGGCCCATGACCTCTTTCTCAAACCGAATGACCGCCTGGCTGATCTCAGCTTCCAATTCCTTCAGAGATTTGCTGGTCAGCGTATTCAAGATCGGTCTCCCTGATCGCAGTGCCGTTGGATGTTCGTTCTCAGCCGTAGCGACGGATTCCGCATTCTGATCTGCGCGAGGCGATGACGAAACGGCGCTCGCCGGAACGTCCCTCAGACGCGATCAGAAGAATGCTGGAAATGCCGTGGCAGAACGCAGCTCAACAGCGCAGGGGGCAACACCAAGCCGGGTTGCCGGCAGCGGCAGTGCATTGCCGCTCGACGGGCGCGACCATGAGGGATCGCGGAGAGATTCGACGAGCGACGGGGCGAGCATGGAGCGGAACGGCTTGCCGGGATCGGTGGCGCAAGCGACTCGTCAGTTGCACGGGGCAATCGACTTCTTCCGTTTCGCAGCGGCTTTCGGACTCACTCTCTTGGGCCGCGCTCAACCAGCAGACAAACATCGGCTGGACCAGCACCACCTGAAACAACCAGAGCGTGACGCTCAGGAACCCAGCCAGAGCCGGTCCCTGCCGGAACGAGAATCGCGATTGAAAGTGATCCCACGCTCGCATGACGAAATTCTCGACAGCACCAACAAAAAAAGCTGAAAAGCCACACGCCGTTCGTGCAACTCCTCAGCCATATTTCCGCGGGCTGGAACAAACCTCCCGCCGAACATCAGTCTGATTCTTTCGACTTGAACCGCAGCCGGTGACGATCCGCCATTCGTGTCGGCTAGGAAACTATCGCACTGGCCGCAATCTGTCTAGGGGGATACCCAGGGCAAGCTAATTTGCCTTGCTGGAAGTATGGCGCAGAATACGCAAGAGAAAACGTGGTTTGGGTGAGGCACGCACGTCTTGCCGTTGTTGGACCGGAGGCCAGGAGGCACACGAGGACACCGAGCATCAGCATCGGGATCATGATCAGCCAGTCGAACGAATCAAACACGAGTTGCTGCTTGGCTCGCGCGTCGCTGATGAACGAGACCGCGCTGTCCGTCGTCTTCCACAGACAGACGATGCCGATCGCCAACAGCACCAGCCCGCCGATGATCTGGTCCCCCTTGGGCGGGCAGATCGTCAGTCGGTGCTGTTCGTCGAAGTCGGCGACGAAGTGGTGCGAGCGGAGCACGGCTCGCAGTCCGTCTTCATTGCTTTCGGAGGGCGGCTTCCAACCACCTTCGATGGCGATGCTCGACTCCGACACGTTCCAGCCGGTCTGCTTCGCCAGCAGATTTGCGATCGCGGTGGCTTCGGCCTGCATGTCGTGAGCCGCCTGGAAGCCGACGCGGATGTCCGGCTTGTTGAGCAGGTAATGCTTCTTCCCGTCGCAGACGACCACCAGCCGCCACTTCCGCCCTCGATCCGCTGCGAGATGCGGTTCGATCACCAATTCGCCACCGTGCAGTTCGAGCCTGCGAAGACGGCCTAGCACTCCGCGTCGCACGATCAGTGTGTCGCGGGAACCTTCCCATTCTTCACGCCATAACGCGAGCCGATGTATCTGCCACAAAATCGGCGTGAAGAACAAGCCGACAAACATCAGCGGAAAGAACAGCGCCGCCACTTGCACGCCCCACGCTGGCAGCGCGTTCCAAATCCAGTGGCGGTACCACCACTGCCCGATCAGGAAGGGCAGCGAGGAGAACCATGCGACCATGCACGAGCAGCCAATCGCTCCACTGCGCCACAACGCGCTGCGTCGCAATCGCACGCCACCCTCGTCGGTCGATTCCACAAGCCATCCATGATCCGTCAGCGAAAACGCCGGCTTCTCGGCGGTCGCGGCGTCGCTCATTGTGACGGAGCCAGTTTTAAGCTGATCGACGAACGCCGCCGCCTCGGCCAACCCCACACCGGTCGCCTCGCGATACAGACGAATGGCGTCGAGCTTGCGTCCGGCACTCAAGGCGGTGCGAATGCTCGCAGCCGTTTCGTCAGGAAGCGGATTAGGCATGAATCAGGTTTCCAAATTCACGAAGCCACCGTCCGACGCTCTCAATCTTTCACCACAAACGACTCGAAGAACTTCACGACATCCTCGGCATTCAATCGCTCTTGTTTGAGGCTGATAACTTGGACGGAATAAATTCTCGTGCCGGCCAGGACGTTCACGCGCCGGCGAAAGCCGCCTTGCTCCTTCACGGTCACGTCGAAGCCCAGGAGTTTGTTCGGCCCGTGCTCGATTTGCTGGCGGGTCAGTTCGATTTCGCCGCCGCTTCTTGTGCCGTGGCTGACGAGCATTTCTTTCGGATCGGAACCTTGCAGGTCTTTCTCTGTGAACTGATAAACGTTCACGCCGAAAATAGTGACCGACTCCGTAATTGAAAAAAACGAGGCGCTGTAGATCGTCGTCTCGTCGGCCATTCCCGCATTGATGCGCCGCCGACTCTCTTCGGGAGTGCCGGGCCATTTGAGGGTCAGCTTGGGATCAAAGTCAGGCGCGTCTTCTTCGGTGTAGGGTGTGTTGCCGGCGTCAATCGCAGGCGAGTCGTTCGCGACTGCCGGCGCGTTCGTCGCTGCGGGAGGCGCGTCTTGTGAGCATCCGCAGAGGCTTCTCAACGCGATCAAGAAGGTCAGAACTTTCCAAGGGCGCATCGGAAATCCCCTTTCGTGATTGGTCCGGCAACGTGAGACAGACGCAACAGCGCACTTTGTAGCTGAATTCGTGAGAATTCAGTTTCGCGGCACCAACTGAATTCTCACGAATTCAGCTACGAGTCGATCGGAAGTTCGCAGTGGAATTAGACAACATCAGTGGCAGAGGACCGAGTGCTGACCAAGCGAGCTTTCGCAACCATCACCAGCACGACAACGCTTCCGGGCCACAAGAGAAGCGTTGCGAGAAAAATTCAGCATCGGCTGAGTCTCGCGACCCGGCGGCGTGCGCAGGTACTGATCGTGTTCGACCCATCCGGCCAAGACGCCGATTCCGCAGAGCACGGCGATAAGCACCAAGCGACCGTTCACAGAACGCTGCCGCCAATCGATGAGCGACGACACCGCCAACAAGAGATACGGGCCGAGGAAAAACAGAGACATTCCGAGGTTGCCGCTTGCCACGAGGTACTCGGGGTGAAACTGCCCCTGCTTGTCCTGCCCGCCCCAATAAAGTTGGATCGCCGCGCAAGAAATGCAGATCGCCAGTGTCGCCAATGATGGCCACGAGTGATTCATCTCAACGCCTCACGCCTAAAAACCGATGACGATGTGGCCCACGACGAGCCAGAAGAAAATCGTGCCGAACAATCCGACGGCGATGCCGCACAGGCTCCCCGCCACGATGCCGACGACGACGGCCAAAGCCTCACCGGCCCACAGCACATAGAGACCAGCTCGCGGCACAAAGCCGGTCAGCAGTCTTCGTGGCGAGTGCTCAAAGGGCGAAATCTGATTCACCAATTGACCGAGCAGAAACACCAGGCCACATCCAAAGGCCAAGCCGAGCGAAAGCCAAGTCGCTTTGACAGCCCGCGATCGCGGTGGTTGAGGTGGTGAAGTCATGCGGAGGTTCTCGCTCTGATTTGGGAAGAAACGCGATCAGGTTGTGGTTGGAAACGTCCCGGCGTTGCGGATTGTTTGTGTCGGTGGAGTGCGTTGATTGGCCGTCATACGCCTCACCGACTTGGGTCCAGGAGGAAAAAAGAGAGGAACCAGGCTTCGTATCCAATCATCCCCAGGCCAATGACACCGACGACGATGGCTAGCCTTTTCTTGTGATAGAGTCCTGCTCCGACGCTCAGCAGACCACAAGCCAGCCCGAACAACGGCAGATGGAATAATGTCACCGTCACGAAAAGTGAGTGATTCCGTTCGAAGTCCGGGCCTCCGGCAAATATCAACCAGACACTCGCCCACGCGAGACACGCCCCGATCACGGAGGCGACGCCATAGGTCGCGGGCGACAGGCCAAATAGTTTCGGTTCTGGTTTTTCCAATATCGGCGTGATTCCTTGAATCGTTGGTCGCTTGATGTTCGCCACATTGATTCCGGACATCACTCCGTGGACGGCTCGCTCTCTTGAGGTCGAGATTTGATTTCGATGGGCGGAGAGGTGATGACATCCTTTGGAACGGCGCGCGGGGGTTCTTCCATCCGGTTCAGAAAAACGACAGCGATCTACGTGAGTAGTCCGATCACTGCTCCGACGAGCATCCAAAGCCGGACCATCCGCCATCGGCTTTCTATGACCGACGGTTCGGCGAGCTTCCAACCTCCTTGGCGAACGATCTGCACAAAGATGGCAAACGCCGCCGCGCAACCCGCAACAGCAACGATGGCAAAAATGATGACCAGCGCAGTCTCAACAGTTTTTGGCCAACTCATTTGAGTACTTCCACGGGAAAGGGGACGGATCTTGTTTTGAGGCTCGGAACCGCGATGCCTCAATCCTTCGACGAAGACTACTGACGGAGTTGCTCGATTCGGAAATCGACATACGCTCGGAAGTAAACCACCCACTGAAGCACCGCGAGCGCGATCAGCATCACATCCGCAAAGATGAAAATGAGTACCAGAAAATCTGGTCCGCCAGACTTCATCATGAAGAGGCAGCCGGCCAAGGCCAACAACCCCATGACCGTGGAACACACGGCGGTGACGATCGTCGGCGGTTTAGGTTTCTCGTTCATTGATCTCTCCAGAATGTGAACTGTGATGAGTTGTCGAAGGCTCAGGCGAGGACTCTGGCTTGGTGGTGGAACTCTCCAATAGATCGTTGCCGCATTTCGCGCAGAGCGTGGAGGAACGTGTCATCTGAAAGGATTTGACTCGCATCTTGTGGCCGCAATGCGGACAGACTTTCGGGACACGAGGACCGGCCGACGACACGGCAACCAGATAAATCATCGCCGGCAGATACGGGCAAATGAAAAACATCCCGTAGAGACTCCCGCTGTGATAAGCCGCTGGCTGCAATCCGGCGATGATCATCGGAACCATGAACAGCAGCGGCAGCGCGGCAGTCACACGCGCGGCACTTCCAGAGCACCACGCATTGCAACGGCAGATACGTGATGCCGACGAATCCCACGGTCCACAGCATTTGCTTCCACATCCAAGGTTCCATGTGTGTCTCCAATCGCTTGAGTGGTGATTCGGCCGATTTAGTGGCCACCTGAAGAATTCACTTCGCGTTGATCTGAGGCATCCGGTTTCTGTGCAACTTCGCTGCGTCGCCGCTTGACGATCCAGGCCACGACGATGCCGGCGATCAAGCCCGTCACGATTCCGAAATAGGGAATCATGATCGCCCCGGTTCCATCGTTGTTGGCGGGAGTGATCGCGCGCAGAACCGGTGTACCAAGGACTGTGATGCCATAACTCACGAGCGGAGTCATCACCCACGTCACCACAAACGCGATGAGGGGCGAGCGAACTCGCGTTCCCAGCCAAGCGGCAATCGCGCACGGAGCCACGATGAACAGCGGAAAGCCAATCACAAAACTCATCGTTCGATTCTCCAGTGGTCTGTTTGAAACACAGAGGCACAGAGATCACAGAGAAACGCAGGTTGTCAGAATTCTGTGCCCTCCGTGCCTCTGTGTTTCAAATGCCTTGTCACTTGCGCCGAGATCCTTTGATCGTCAGGTCCGTGTGGATCTTGCCGTCCTGCGTCTTGGTGATGATCCGAGATTCGACGGCATCATCGCCGATTCGGCGTATGGTGGAGGTGCGCGTGAGGTCCGCGGGGCCGCCGACTTGTTTCCAATCGAACACGCGCTCCACTTCATTCCATTGGCCGATGTTCTCGTCGATCCGGCCATTGTTACCGAGCAGGATGTATCGAAAGGCTTTCTTGTTGGTGTCGTAGCCCATGACCCACAGCGACTCAAAATTCGGGAGCTTCGTCCGGCCGAGCAGAAACCGGCCATCGAGAATCCATTCGCCAAACGTCGTCCCCTTCGCCGTGCTCCCTTGTGGGTAAGCCTTCACGATCCGGGGCGATGAGTTGTTGAAAATGGTCTGGTGTGAATTCGAGATTTTCGCGACAGAGGGAGCATGTCGCTGGGAATCACGGAAGAGATGATCGCTCGTCAGCCTGCGGAAGCTCAAGTCATCA
>SXKJ01000233.1 GCA_005778115.1 Planctomyces sp.
CCGATGAGGCCGCTTGATCCGAGCTTGAGCGGCCGACACTTCATTTTGTGAGTTGGATTCATTCATGTCAGAACTTATAGCGCCCAAAAAACTTTCTTGAAGTTCGGCTTCTAAAAAATCACAGCCTCTTCGGGTTAGTTCGTTTCAAGGGCGCGAGGGTTGAGCGGTCAGTTTTCCTGCCTCCACAACCATCATTCCGCCGTAGCCTCTGCGCCAGTTCGCCTCGAATTCTGCTTGGCCGACAAAATCTTCGTCGCGCATCGTGGCTTGCCAGTCGGTGAGCGTGCGGCCGGAACGATCGACGTGGGCTTTGACGAGAAACTTGCCGTTGGGGAGCCGAGGTTCGCCGCGTTGCCACTCTTTAGCTCGGTCGGAAGCGGGGGCGGCCAACAGCGTCAGGGTGTGCTGCCAGGCTTTGAACTTGAAGGACGTTTGGCGGTCGGAGATTGCAATCGGCGTGTCTTCCCATTTCTTCACGCGGTCATCCCAGCGATAGAGCGTGACTTGCAGCAACTTCTCGTCCCAGGGTTGTGGGGGATTGGCTAGCTTGAACCAGATCTCGCTGCTGAACTGTTTTAGTTGTCGCGGGTCGGACTTCGGCAAGTCGGACGCCATCGTGTGCTCGTCACAGACGACCTTGGCGTAGTCCTCGATCCATGCTCGGAAATCTTTGTAGCCGAGGTCTCCTTTCAAAAACTTCTTGCCGCCGCCGTGATCGACTTCCTTGAGCGGCTTGAGCAGCAACAAACTCTTCTCTGGGTTTTCGATGTCGATCAGATGCTTGCTGCGGATGAGATACGTCATCGTTTCAGCGGCGGACTTTTTCATCCACGAGACTTGCTCGCCGTTCTTCTCGACGAGTTTACGGTTTTGCTCGGAGCCTTCGGCATGGCAGACCATGCAGCGATGCCGCTGGCCCCAAATGTTCTGCTCGAACAGTTCCAGCAGCCGATCGGTGCGGTCGTAGCGGATGACCTCGTTCGGCCGCGCCGGCTTGGCGAGTTCGGCAGCCGCCAGCTTCGGAGCATTGCGCAGCCTCGGATCGCGGCAGCACGCCTTGAGCCACTCGGCGAACGCGGCGGCTTCCGCTTCGCGCGTCTTCGCGTGCAGCAAATTCGCTCCGGCATTGTCCGTGTCGTTCATGTTGATCAGCTTGAGAATCTTCGACTGCTCCGGCTTGTCGAGACTCACCAGTCCCTGATCGCGCAGCGAACGAAACGTGTCATCGCTGGAGGACTTGATGTAGTTCTTCAGATCGACGCCGGCCAAGTGACACTGCACGCAACTGCTCGGCTTGTCCGATTGAAAGATCGGCTGAATGCGCTGCTCGAAGACTTTCGTCGCAGCGTCGTCAGCAGTTGCAACCGAGGTGACCAACCAAGCTCCGAGACAAATCCAGCGAGTCAGCATGGTGCCTCCCTGGAGTGCTGTGGCTCGACGCAGCCCTCCAATCAAATGGAATGACGAGGTGGATTTTCAATTCAGCGAAGTCCGTGAGTCGAGCCTGGTCGTCAAGATTCTTGGATTGAGAAGGTCGCTATTTCAAATGAATGAAGGGCGGTGTTGAGCCATCGCACTCCAGGATTACGGCAACGTGTTGAAACTTCGGTCGCCGGCGTCGCCGAGACCCGGCACGATAAATTTTCGGGAGTTCAATTCGCGGTCGATCGCGCAGACGAAGACTTGAGCTTGCGGGCATGCTTCGGCGACGTTGTTGATCCCTTCTGGGGAAGCGATAACCGAGAGGACTTTCAGCTTCGGCACGCCCCAGCGTTGCAGCGCATGTAGTGCGGCGATGGCGGAGCCGCCGGTCGCGAGCATCGGGTCGAGCACCAGCGCGATATCGACCGGGCTGTGTGCCGGGAGCTTGCTGTAATACTCCACCGGCCGAGCGGTCGCTTCATCGCGATACAGTCCGAGATGCCAAACCTCCGCATCCGGCAACAAGTCGAGCACCGGATCGACCATGCCCAGGCCGGCTCGCAAGATCGGCACGAGTCCGATGCGCTGCGACAATTGCTGCGCGGCTATGCGTGTGAGCGGCGTTTCGATTTCCAATGTCCGCGTGTTGAGATCACGGGTCGCCTCGTAAGCCAAGAGCGATGCGAGCCGCTGAATCAACCGCCGAAACTCGTCCGGCGGAGTCGTTTTGTCTCGCAGTTTGGCGAGGTGATGCTGAATCAGCGGATGCTGAACTTCGTGAGCGTTCGGCATGATAACCTCGATTCGTACCGCGCCCGTCCATGAGCGATCCGGCTCGCTCACACGGGCCGCTCCCTGACGGTCGCGGTACGGCTTTCACTTTGACGCTTGAGCGTTCCATTCGTCGAGCAGCGCTTGGATGCGCGGTCGCCATTTCTCATTGGTGTCGAAATCAGCGGGGATCGCTTCGTCGTGATTTTGGAGCAGGTCTTCGAGCGTGACTTTTCCGGCCGGGACTCCGGCGGCTGGCACGTCGGCTCCGGCGGTCCAGACGATGGCGTTCAGGATCAGCTTGCGGAATTGAGTGTTGCCCCAGTTCCAATGGTCATGGCCACCGGAGCAGCCGAAGCCTCGGCCGCCGTCGGGACGTTGGGTGGCCCAGGCCATGTGCTGCGGGGCTTTGTCTTCGAGCACCGCCTTGCGGGCGTGCGGATTGTTGTTGTGAGCATTCTCAGGCCGGCTGAGCTTGGGGACTTTCTTACCGTCCTTCTCTTCCATCACAACCTTGCCGTCTTTGTCGAGCACCACCAGCGTTGAAGCGGGAGGCAAGTCAGTCAGGATCGGAGTGACCCCTTCCATTTTCTCGCGGAAGCGCATGTGGTAGTACCACTCGTCGTGCGTGCTGAAGGGCTTCACGCCATTCGTCGTCGGGTGCTTCGGGAGCTGCCGGTAGTACGCGGTCCAGTGCGGGTTGACCGAGTAGTTCGGCTCGAAGTACCCGCCGGTCCAGTCGATAAACGCCTGGCCTGGCTTGCCGATGGTGGTCTCGACGCCGTAGTGAATGCAGACGATGCCGGTCCCCTTCGCGGTTCGCTCGGCGAGTTCGTCGAGATGCCCGTTGAAGGGGTGACCGCCACCGCCATCCGAGTAAATCACAATTGTGTTCGCGGCGGCGATGGCATCCGGCTTCGGCCAGCCGTCGTTCTTGAGCGAATGCACTTTCGCTTCGACAAGTCCGCTTTCGTTGAGCAACTTCGCCAGCAATGAGCAGCCCGAAAGATGGTCGTGAGCGCCGAAGCCATGGCTCGGATTACCCGCTAAAAGGAGAGCCTTTTTTTTTGCGGACGAAACCTTGTCCTCTCCCGCCGCGCCGGAGCCTGAGTCCTTGGGTTTCGCCTGCTTGATCTTGATGTTGCGGAACTGAACCTTCATCGGCGGGCCGGCGTGCAGTTGCAGAGCCAGCACACCTTTCGCGCGACGTTGTTCGGTGTCTTCATCAGTGCAGATCGAGGTGGTCACGTCGTTGATCTTGTGCGTGAAGGTGAAGTCCTTCGCGGTGACGTGGTACGTGTTCCAGTCTTCCTTCTTGATTTTGGTCTGAATCTCTTTGGTGTCGCCAAAAGTTTCGACAACCTTTGGCTTGTGGTCGGCT
Organism: Planctomyces sp.; assembly: GCA_005778115.1. Classification (GTDB taxonomy): domain Bacteria; phylum Planctomycetota; class Planctomycetia; order Planctomycetales; family Planctomycetaceae; genus SXKJ01. The sequence continues at coordinate 3,575 of SXKJ01000233.1, forward strand.
CCGATGACGGTCTTCTGACCGCGAAGGGCCAGGATGCCTCGGAATCGCTCGCCGTAGTTGATGCCGGAGTAAGTGTCGCCTGCCTCGAAGTCGGCTTGATAACCGCCGATGACCCACTTGTTGTCGGGCACTTCAAAGCTGCGGTACTGAATGCCGCTGTTACCGCCGACGATTTTGTATTCGAGCTTCAACTCGAAGTCGGTGGTCTCTCCCTTGCGCCAGATGATGAAGGTGTTGCCTTTCGTCGGCTTGTCAGCCGTCGTTTGACCGGTGATGCAGCCATCCTCAACACGCCAGAAGTCGGGATTGCCGTCCCAGCCGTCGAGCGTCTTGCCGTCAAAAATTGTTTGCCAACCATCGTCGTCAGCCGCGACGGCCAGCGTGGACCACGAACCAATCGCGGCTAATCCCGCGAGTGCAAAACTCAACCAGCTTCTGCGTGAAAACATGTTGAACCTCTGGGGGTGGAGATCAAGAAATTTCATTTGGAGATTAACACTTTAGGCGACATGGGCCTGGGCTACTTGACGGGAATCGCAAAGTCTCCGCCGAGGTTTCGCCACATGCTGTGGACGTGGTTGGCGTTGTTCTGCGTGTTGTTGTACTCGATCAAAAACGTCGGGCCTTGCACACGGTAGTAGTGCCGCTTGTGTTGATCAGCGTCGCCCCACCAGGCGAAGTGGATCTTGTCGAGGCCGCCCGCTTCGATCGCCGCGCGACGTTCCTTCTCGACGTCGCCGGGCATGTTTCTCAGGTACTCGGACAGCAGTTCGGCGAGCAGCTTCTTTTGGTCGTTGCTCATCTTCGCGGCAGACAAACCGACCGGAGCAGTCGTCTCCGGTTGTGCGGCGACAGGATTCGTACCGGTCGCACCGCCGGTTCGCAGATCGTCGGGTGCGGCGGTGTCGATCCAGGCGAGCTTCTTCTGATCCTCATTGCACAGTTTGAGAATCGAGCGAGCAATGTCCTCTTCAGTGCCGAGGACTCGAATCTGCCTGCCGACGCCGGAGTCGATCGTTCCCGGATTCGCACCGAAGAATTCGGGGGTGCTCGACACGAGCTTGCCGTCCTTAATGGTGTAGTTCAGCGACATGTGATGGCCTTCCAGCCGCCAGCCCCACGAGCCGGTCTCGGCCGGAGTTCCGAACACGCTGAAGTAGTATTTCTTAGGATCGCGTCGGTCGCGGCGTTCTTCACGGACGCCCCCTTCCAAAAGATACAGCACTTCTTCGAGGCTCATCACATTGAGCGCCTGGTCGTAGCCTGCGGTGCTCAGGCCCGATTGCATCAACGCGAGAGCGGCCTTGAGCGAGTCTCCCTCAAGCTGCCGGATCGGCAAGCCGTTTCGGGGACGCGGAATGTAGTGCCAATTGAGCCGCTCTTTGTCATCGAAGGCGAAGCTGGCTTGCTTCTTCTGTTCGGGAGTCAGCGTGCCGAGAAATGTTTTCGCGGCGGCGGTCATCTTTAGACCAGAGGCCGGCTCGGTCTGAAAGTTGGCGGAGAGCAACGCGCCCATCGCGATCAAGACGGAGGCGGTCAATAAAAGTTTGCGAGTGCCCATTGAAGGAGTCCTTCCAGATTCGTGGCGACAGGCGGCTCGCCTGTCGTGGTTTGGGACGCAGGCGAGCCGCCCGCGTCTACGTTCTCACCCCGGCGGCCAGTGGAGTGCTCGGCCACCGAGGAGGTGAATGTGCAGATGATCGACCGATTGGCCGCCGTCTCGGCCGCAGTTGATGACGGTGCGGTAGCCGTTCGTCAAACCGAGTTGCTCGGCCACCTTCTTCGCCGTGAGCAGCAGATGACCCAACAGCAATTGATCTTCGTTCGCAGCCGCCGCGAGGTTGGTCAGCGCCTTCTTGGGAATCACCAGCACGTGCGTTGGAGCTTGCGGAGCGACGTCATGAAACGCCAGGCACAGGTTGTCCTCATGGACAATCTTGGCCGGGATTTCTTTGTCGATGATCCGTTGAAAGATGGTGGGCATCGCGAAGACCTGACGTTGGCCGAACGAATCTCTAGCAACGCGCGGCACCGTATCAAACGGGGTTTCGTTTGGGGAGGGAAGGGCGGAGTGATGTTCGACTCGGCCTGTCATACGGCACTATCCCAAGATTCTCGTTTGACCTCCCTCAAGCATGACCTAGGTTTACCACGAGAACCTCATGGGATGGATTGGAAGATCGGGCAATCGAGGTGTGACATGAATCGTCGTTGGTCAGATCGTTGGCGTCAGGGGCGTCGCGGAGCCGTCACAGTGGAGATGGCTCTGGTGTTACCGATCTTCACCATGTTGGTGTTCGGCATCATCGAGTTCGGACGCGGGTTCATGATCATGCAGTTGGTGACGAACGCGGCTCGCGAGGGTTGCCGCCGAGCGATCATCGACGGCAGCACGAACAACGATGTGTCCAGCTACGTTCAGACTTTCATGCAAACGTCCGGAAACGTCCCTACCTCGGCGACGGCGGTCACGATCACGGTGACTCCGGCCGCGGGTAACCCGGCAAATTAGACCAGCAGTCTGGCGACTTGCGCATCGCGTGACCTGGTTACGGTCAAAGTCGACATTCCTTTTAGTGCGGTGCAACTCATCACGGCAAAGTATCTCGCTGGCAAGACATTGACCGGCCAAGCCTCGATGCGGCACGAGTGATTGAGGGGCGCGAGGCATCAAACATCTTTCGGAGCCACGACCGGATGTCGGTCGTGGCTCTCTTTTTTTTCGCCAAACCTCAAATCCCAGCGCCTATCCCCCGCGTCGCTCGCCCTCTGCAAGCCTGTTGTTAGAATCCCTCCCGTCTCACGGACATTATCCCTTGGTTGTGAACGGAGGAGATTCTCATGCGACGATTTGCTTTACTCTGCACACTGTTGGCCGCCGTGTCGTCGAGCACGCTGTTGGCTGAGGACAAACCCAAAGAAGACAAGCCCAAAGAGGCCGCCAAGCTGACTCAGGCCGAGTCTGATGCGATCGCCGCCGTAAAAAAAGCGGGCGGAGCGGTTTTGCAGGTCGCTCAGAACGACAACCGGCTGGACATCGCGTTTCATCTGGCAGACGGCAAGATCGGCGACGAGCAAGTCGCGACGGTCAAGGCGTTGGGCAACGTCATCTACTCATTGAATCTGCGCGGCACCGAAGTCACCGACAAGGGACTTGAGCAACTCAAGGAACTGAAGAGCCTCGTCCGATTGCACCTGGAGCGAACGAAGATCACTGACGCGGGCTTGGCTCATCTCGCCGCGTTGGAGAATCTCGAGTACCTGAACCTCTACGGCACTGAAGTCACCGACGCCGGAGTTCAATCGCTGGCTGGCTCGAAGAAGCTCAAGCGACTCTACGTCTGGCAGACGAAAGTGACCGAGGAAGGCCAAGCCAAGTTCAAGACCACGAACACGACGGCTCAATTGATTCCGGACATCGCGCTCGACAAGAAGCGAGCCGAGATCGAAGCCCAGCGTAAGGCCGAAGCCGAGGCCAAAGCCAAGGAAGAGGAAGCCAAGAAGAAAGCCGAAGAGGACAAGAAGAAGGCCGACGAAAAGAAGGACGAGAAGAAGCCTGAAGAGAAGAAGGAAGAAAAGAAGTAACCAGTTCGCTTCGCAGCCCGCCTGTCGCTCGACAGTCGGGCTGCTTTCGTTGTTCACCCGGCGAGCGGCTGGGCGTCAGCCCACCGAGGATTGGGATTGGGCTAACCGTACTTGGACTCGGTGGGCTGACGCCCAGCCGCTCGCCCAGCGCAGCCGCGAGGCCAGTCATGCAACTGACATGCGGGCAATGCGGAGCACCGTTCCGCGCAGCGGACTTGCACCTCGATCGCGGCATCGCCGTCTGCTCGGCCTGCGGCGGAGTGCAACGACTGTCGGGACCAATCGTCCCCAAAACTAAAGAGGATTCAGAAGACTCGGTGCCCCGCAAGACTTCCGCAGAAGTGCCTGTCCCGGATCGTTCACCGTCGAGGCCAATGGTCAGGAATTGATCATTCGGCAACGTTGGTTTCACTGGGCGTTGCTGTTTCTGTTGTTCTTTGCGATCGCTTGGGACAGCTTCCTGGTCGGTTGGTATTGGCTGCTGACCTCCGGGCCGTTTGGTGGTGCCAACGGAATGCCGGGGCCGTTCAAGCTGATTTTCTTTGTGTTTCCGATCGCTCACGTCGCGGTCGGAGTCGGCTTGACGTACTTCGTGCTGGCGGGCTTGCTCAATTCGACGGTCGTCCGTGTGGCTGACGGAATGTTGTCCGTGCGGCACGGTCCGATTCCGTGGCGCGGTAATCTCGACTTGCCGACGGATGAAATCGAGCAGATTTACTGCCAGAACAAACTCCACCACAGCCGCAACGATGACGGCCACACGACAACTTCGATGCAGTACGAAGTCCACGCGGTGATCAGCAGCCAAAAGAAAAAGCTGCTGGGCGGACTTCTCGAAGCCGACCAGGCTTTGTTCGTCGAGCAACGACTCGAACGCTTCCTCAATCTTGAGGACCGGCCGGTTCCCGGCGAGATGACGGCGACGTGACCGGCTGGCAAACAAGGATCAGTGTCATGTCCCAGCAACTGTCACAGTTCATCGAGGCTCCCGTCGAGACGGTGTTTGCCTGTGTGGCCAATCCGGAATTGCAGAAGCAATACAACCCTGCCCTCGTGCAGGTCACTTATCCCGAAGGCCGCGACGACGACCGCGCTGTTGGACGAAAGTTCGTCGTGCATTTCCGGCAAGGGGGGCAGATTCAGCAGTCGCTCGGCGAAACGATCGCCTTCGATCCGCCGGAGCATCTGGCCGTCCGCATGGAGGCCGGGATGTGGTCCGTGCTCGTGGACTATCGCTTCGAGTCCGTTCCCGGCGGCACCGAGGTCCAGCTTGAAATGGACACTCAGTTCCATTCGGCATTCCTGCGATTCTTCAGCGGACTGTTGGGCATGGCCCAGCGCAAAGAGCTTCGCCGCCGATTGCAGGCGCTCAAAGAGTTTGCCGAGCGGATCGCTCAATCTCCCGTGGATTCTTCCGAGTGAATTCCGCCGGCCGTTCGCCCGCGCGACGTTCCAGCAGCAGTCCCTCTCGCGTCTTAGCGAGGGAATCGGCCGCCTGTTCGACTTGGCGATTGAGTGCGGCTATTGTCAGGCGGCAAGTGCCGGGAGAGTCTGACGAATATCGGTCATTCGATTCGGGAGCAGCAATTCATGTCGGCATCGTCGTCTGATCGCAATGTGTTGTTCGGCGTCTTGGCGTTGCAGATGGAGTTCATCACGCAGGCGGGGCTGATTGCGGCGTTGCAGGCCTGGACTCTGCAGAAGTCTCGGCTGTTGGGGGAATTGCTGGTCGAACTGGGTCACATGTCGGCCGAGGACCGGGCGGCTCTGGAGCCGATGGTGGATCGGCATGTCGCGCGACATGGGGGCCGTGCCGAGCAGAGTTTGGCCGCGCTCAGTTCTCTGTCGGAGGTCGCCGCCGAGTTGCGGGAACTGAACGACGCCGATGTCCAACACAGTTTGCAGCATGTCGAGCGGCAGGCGTCTCGGCAGGCGGGCAGCCTGTCGGGCGCGGAGGTGGCCGAGGATCCGCCGCAGATTCAGCCGACGATCGTGGAGACGATGCAGGAAGAGGCTCAACCGGAGATGCGGTTCCTGTTGTTGCGACCTCATGCCGAGGGAGGTCTCGGCAAAGTTTGGATCGCCAAGGATCGGGAGTTGAATCGCGAAGTCGCGTTCAAGGAGATCAAGTCGAAGCGTGCTCAGGACGGCAACAGTCGCGCCCGGTTCGTCCTGGAAGCGGAGATCACCGGCGGGCTGGAGCATCCGGGGATCGTGCCGGTGTATGGACTGGGACATTTCTCGGATGGCCGCCCGTTCTACGCGATGCGGTTCATCCGAGGCCGCAGCCTGAAAGAGGCGATCGAGCAGTTTCATCGTAGCCCCTCGGCGAGCGGAGGGCGTCAGCCCTCTGGTCAACCTTCGGATGGTGCCGCGTCGAGATCACCCGACCAGCAGGCTGACGCCTGCCGCTCGCCGGCGTATGACAGCCTCGCATTCCGAAACCTCATTCAGCGTCTCATCGACGTCTGCAACGCGATTGCGTATGCCCACAGTCGCGGGGTGCTGCACCGAGACTTGAAGCCGGGCAACATCATGCTGGGCAGGTACGGCGAGACGTTGGTGGTGGATTGGGGATTCGCGAAGGCCAAGGGACAGTCCTTCGATCCGGCCGCGAGCGTTTCGGCGGAGAGCATCGACCACGAACCCATGCTCTCGACCACCGGCAGCCCTGACGTCGCCGCGACGCAGATGGGCAGCGCGAAAGGCACGCCGCAGTTCATGAGTCCCGAACAAGCGGCCGGGCGGTTGGATCTGCTCGGCCCGCCGGCCGACGTGTACAGCCTGGGAGCCACGCTGTACGAGCTGCTGACGGGCCAGCCTCCGATCGGTGCGTTGCCGGGTGGCGGGAGCGAACGGCTGACGATTCCCGAAGTGCTGCGGCGTGTCGAAGCCGGAAACTTTCCCGCGCCCCGTTCCGTGCTGCCGCAGGTTCCCGCGGCGTTGGAAGCCGTCTGCCTGAAGGCCATGTCGCGCGATCCGCAGTCCCGCTATGCGACGGCTCAAGCGCTGGCCGAGGACTTGGAGCGTTGGCTGGCGGGGGACCCGGTCAGCGCCTGGCCTGAGCCGGCGCTGGTGCGAGCGCGGCGCTGGCTGAAGCGGCATCCGACGCTGGTGGTCAGCACGGCCGCGACGCTGCTGATTTCGCTGGTCAGCCTCGCGGCGATCGCCTCGCTGATCGACCAATCGAACCGCTCGCTGGCGACCAAGAATACGGAGCTGGAACAGGCGAATCAGCGCGAGCGGGAGGCGACCGCGACGGCCAATCAGAACGGCGAGGTCGCTCGCGAGCAGAGCCAGCTCGCGCTCCAGTCGCTCCAGAGCGTCATCGTCGACATCCAGCGGAAGCTCCACAACGTCCCCGGCGCGGGCGACCTGCAACGCGCGCTGCTCCAGACCGCGCTGGCCCGGCTCCAGGAGGTCTCCGATCAGTTCGCCTCCCGCGGCGCGAAAGATTGGAACACAATGGCCGCCCTCAATGACCTCGGCGACCTCTTCCTGCGCATCGGCACCTCCTCCGGCTCCCCTCGCCCCGGTACTCCGGGGAGAGGGGTTGGGGGTGAGGGGTCTTCAGGCGACGACGCCGACGGCCCGCTCGCCGCCGCACGCAAGGCATACCAACAAGCCTTCGACATCGGCCAGAAGCTGGCCGCCGCGGACCCGACGGACGCCCAGGCCCAGCGCGATCTGTCGATCTCGTACAACAAGCTCGGCGACGTGAGCCTTCAGGCCTGGCAGGTGACCGAGGCGCTCACGCTTTACCAGAAGGCTCTGGATATCCGTCAGAAGCGGGCCGCCGCGGACCCGACG
>SXKJ01000234.1 GCA_005778115.1 Planctomyces sp.
CCAGCCTCCTCAGCGACGGCGATCCCCTCACCAAACACATCCTCGCCCGCCCCGGCTCGCTCTATTACCGCCGCACCACCGCCGCCAGATTGGAAGTTCAAACCTGACCGGGAAAGAAAAGGGAATGCTGTTTTGCACCCTGAGTATGCCGCTGCCATCAATCAGCAGATTGGCCGGTTTGATATCGCGATGGATGACCCCTTGCGAGTGGGAATAATCTAGCCCACGAGCCGCTTGCAGAATCATCGTCGCGGCTAGCGTTGGAGAAAGTGTGCCACACTTCCGCACCAAACGGTCGAGGTCCGTCCCCTCGACATATTCCATCACCAAATACTGTCTCGCTTCGCACACGTCGGCGTCGTGCGCCGTCACGATATTGGGGTGTGACAGCCGCGCGACGGTCTCAACCTCGCGTTGGAAACGCTGCACGAACGATTTGTTTTCGCTGAGGCTCCAGGACAACACTTTGATGGCCACGGTTCGCTTCATGCGGCGATGCCGCGCCTTGAAGACCGTCCCCATGCCGCCGCAACCCAGCCGGTCGAGCACATCGTAGTTGCCGATGTGCAGATCCTTGAGCCGCCCGTCGTAGACGGCCATCGCTTGAAACGGGGTCAGCCAACCTTCCGTCGCCAGTGCTTGGACCACAAACGAACGGCCGACTTCGCTCTCTTGAGTGTCCAGCCACTTCAACGACTGCTCCAGCTCTTCCCCCTTCAGCAACGAACTCGCGTCGAGGCGTTCGCGCAGAGTCTCTCGCGGCAGTGGATCGTCGATCGTGTGATATTGAGGAGTCATATCAGCCCGTTGAAAATCGCCCTGACATTGGCCGCAGCGTTATATTTGATTTCGTTCGCGGTTGCTCAGCAACGCCTCAGATTTACACGAAGAGTCATTCCAAAAACAGTTGCAGCAGATGCACGCCGAGACGCTGTCCGAACTTCTTTCCAACTTCCCTTAGAACACCGACGCGAGTGAAGCCCACGCTTTCGTTGATGTGCAGGCTCTCGCCACTCCCTTCGGCCACTCGCGCAATCAGCGAGTGAAAGCCGAGCCGCCGAGCATCGGCGATGATTGCCAGCTTGAGTTGGCGGCCGATGCCGTGACCTCGAGATTCGCTCTGCACATAGAACGAAGTCTCCGCCGTCTCGTCGTATGCACGGCGATCGGACCAGGGGGTAAGGCAGGCCCAGCCGACCACTCGCCCAGACAACTCGGCGACCAAAATCGGATGTCGCTCGCCGTGAGCCTGAAACGACTGCCGCCGATCGTCGAGCGTCTTGGGCTCTGTGTCGAACGTCGCGGTCGATGTGAGGATCGCTTCGTTGTAGATGTCGGTGATCGCGGGCAGGTCCGCGAGTTCCGCTGGTCGAATGACGGCTGTCGTTGACATGATGTGGTCCTCGATAACGATCGCTGGAGTCACTCCTGAGCTGGACTCAGGCTTGACGTGTTTCTGCACGACTCCGAATCAGTGTCCGAAAGCTCTGCACAAGTTGCGAGCCTCCCGCCCCACCGATACCTTGCTGCCCGATTCGGAACCAAGCCAACGACCCTTCTTTTCTGCGGAGGACGACATGCGACAGTTGACGATCTTGGTGGCGGTGATCGGGTTGCTCGGAGTCGCGGCGACATGGTCGGTGACAGGGGCTCCGTCGGCGGCAGTTTCAGCTAACGCGACCAAGGCCGGCTTGTCGATTCGCGTCGAACAAAAGAATCCGTTCACACATCTGGAGGTCAACAATCGGCCGAACAGCTTTCAGTTTGCGATCGTGTCCGATCGGACGGGTGGACGCCGCCCGGGTGTGTTCTCGCGAGCGGTCGAGAAAATCAACCTGTTGCAACCAGAGTTTGTGGTGTCAGTCGGCGACTTGATAGAAGGATACTCCGAAGATCCTGGCACATGGGCGCTGGAGTGGAGCGAGTTTGAAACCAAGCTCAGCCGTTTCCAGATGCCGTTCTTCTTTTGTCCCGGCAATCACGACATCGCCAACATGCCGATGAGCAAAGAGTGGCATCGCAAGTTCGGCCGTAGCTATTACGAGTTTCGTTATCAGGATTGCCTGTTCGTGGTGCTCAACACGGAGGATGAAACGCAGAAGGACCGCGAATTTTTCTTCTCACCAGAACAGCGTGCGTGGCTGAAGCAGGTGCTCGCCGCCAACCAAGACGTGCGTTGGACCTTCGTCTTCATGCACAAGCCGGTTTGGTCGATCACCAAGCACAAGCTGCCGGAGCACACATCGGCTTCGCTCGGCTGGGATGATGTGGAAGCCTCGCTACAAGGCCGCAACTACACGGTCTTCTCCGGCCACAATCACGTTTACGCAAAGAGCGTCCGCAAGGGGATGGACTACTACATCCTGGCCACAACCGGCGGAGCTTCAAAACTGGAAGGTCTGAAAGTCGGTCAATTCGATCACTTTGCCTGGGTCACGATGAAAGACAGCGAACCGATTGTCGCCAACATCTTGCTCGACGGTGTTGAGGACAAGAACATTCGCGTCGTTCCCGATGGCGGAAAGTAGTGATGAAACCAACGATCTATCTGGTCGATGATGATCCAAAGTTCTTGCGATCCACGACTCGCATGTTGGAATCTGAAAACCTTCCCGTGACGGCATTCTGCTCGGGAAAAGAGTTCTTTCAGAACTACCGGCCCGGATCGCCGGGGTGTCTGCTGCTGGACTTGATGATGCCGGAGATGACCGGTGTTGATGTGCTCGAAAAGATGCGCGAGCTGAACTGGATGTTGCCCACGATCGTAATGACCGCCTTTGGCAGCGTGTTCTCAGCGGTCAAAGCCATGAAGCTGGGGGCGATCGACTTCGTCGAGAAACCGATTCACCGCAACGCCGATCTGAAGCGACTGATTCGCAGTGCATTGCAGACACAGCAGCCCTCGCAAGATTCGCTCCTGGAGATCCAACGCACCGGCGAGCAATTGCAAACCTTGACCGATCGCGAAGTCGAGATCCTGAACCGTGTAGTCGATGGACTCTCCAGTCGCGAAATTGCTCACGAGTTTGAAGTCAGTTTGGCGGCGGTGAATTCGCATCGTGCTCACATCATGGAGAAGCTCGAAGTCAATTCGTCTCAGAGTCTGATTGGTTTGGTTTCGCGGTATCGTTACGCGGAGCAAATGCGTTCCGCGCGCGGAACGGTGACGAAGACTCGCCGGGGCTGAGAGGCTTTCGTCTTAAAAACTGCCGCGGAGCCCAAGATTTGTCTTGCCTGTCGGCGTAAATACGCCACTATGTGCTCAGTGTTCGTGCTGACGCAGCACGAGGGACCAATTTCTGACCCACCGCAGCCGTGTTCTACTTGGCACTCCGGCGCAACGGGTCTGGTTCAACCAAGAAAGGAGGTGGTTTGTGATAAACGATAGTCCTAGTTGCCAACGAGGTGGTGTCGCCTAAGACGCCGGCGGGCTGTCCCTGGCAGCCACCCACCCAGTCTCCCCGAAGTGAATTCGCTGGAGCCTGGTTCCCCGAGCGGTCCGCTCTAGAGGCCGCTGGCGACTCGGCTGAAGAGTCACCTTCAAGAATCTTCGACGAGTTCCCCAAGACCCGGCTTCGCAAGAACGCCGGGTCTTGGCATTTCTATTTCGTGCAGCGCAGGCGAGCGGGGCGGCGTCAGCCTCCCGGTCCTGACTTTGAGCGGGATGGCGCTAGCCACCGGTGAGGCGTCGGCGATTTTCCCGGCGAATAACCGGCGGCTAGCGCCGTGCCGCTCACCCGCCGAACGCGCCGTACCGCCGCACTCCGCGAGCCAGTGTGAATCGGCAAAGCGCGAACAATGCGAGGACCCACAGCGCTTCGATCCCCAGCTCGGTCCACAGTTCCGCCGGCTTGTACTTGCCGAGCATGATCGCCGCCGGGAAGTATGCCAGATACTGGAACGGCGCGTATCGCACCCAATCTCCAATTGGTCCTAGCCAATCCAATGGGATCATGTGGCCGGACAAAAAGTAGTTAATCATCATGTAGATGAAGAGCAGCGAACTGACCTCCAAAAACCAAAACGCGATCAGCCCCAGCCACGCTTCCAGCAAGAAACCAATCAGGAAGCCCAACTCCAGCGACACGACAAACGCCAGCATCGTCCAGCCATCTGGCCAGCCCGGCAGGTAGCCTCGGCAGAGCCAGAAGACCAAGGCGAACGGACCGATCGCCACCACGTAGTAAACCAGCTTGTGAGCGATTCGGTGCCAGAACAGATAACCCAGCATGTCGATGGGCTGCGTGAGATATTTCTTGACTGTGCCGTCCCGTACCTCGCGAGCAATTCCGCTGGCCAATCCCGGCATCGAGGAAAACGCTCGGCTGATCATCGCCAGCAGGTAGTACGCCACCATGTCCGCGTAGGTATAGCCATTCAACTCCGGACGCTCGCTTTTGGTTCCAGCGGCGTAGATCGCGCTCCACAAGAAGACCTGCGTGATAATCGGCATGAACCGCAGCAGCGTCGCGAACGCGAAGTCACCGCGATACACGAACCGCTCCGACAGGCAGGTCTTCAAGATCACCCAGTGAACTCGCCAGGACATAGCTCTCTCGTGGGGCAGGTTTTCAACCTGCCCATTTGCCGGCACAAAGAAGGCCGGGCAGGTTGAAAACCTTACCTAGGACTCCGTCACATCGCCGCGAAGTTGGCCAACAACTGCAATCCGTGCTTCTGGCTCTTCTCCGGGTGGAACTGAGTCGCCCAGAGATTGCCCTTTCCAATCGCGGCAACAAAACGTTCGCCGTGTTCGGATTCGGCGATCACAACGCTGCGGTCAGTTGGTACGACGTGATAACTGTGAACGAAATAGAAGTGAGCGTCGCGTGGTATGTTCGCGAAGAGCGCCGGTTCCCCAGTCATCCGCAACTGGTTCCAGCCCATGTGCGGGATCTTGAGGTCCGGCTGATCCTGAAAGCGCACGACCTTGCCGGGGATGATCTCCAGGCCCGGCCATTCGCCGTCTTCGTAGCTGACGTCAAACAGCATTTGCAGGCCGAGGCAGATTCCCAGGAACGGCTTGCCACTCGCAAGGTGATCGAGAATTGGTGTGACGAACTCTCGGCGGCGAACTTCGTGAATCGCATCGCGAAACGCTCCGACGCCCGGCAGAACCAACTTTTCGACTCCGCTCAGTTGCGAAGGCTGATCGCAGATCTCCGCAGCGTGGCCGAGCTTCTCGAACGCCTTCTGCACGCTGCGAAGATTTCCCATCCCGTAATCGACGATCTTGATCATGCCACTCACGTGGCGACAGGCGGCTCGCCTGTCGCATCCTTCCCTTTGTGAGATCGAAACATCATCACAGGCGAGCCGCCTGTGCTACTTCAGCGCCTTCAATTTCTCTTCCGCTTCGACACGCGCCTTCTTCATCACGCTTTCGAGCGTCACGCTCGCGCTGTTCTGCCGTTTGCTTTCGTCGGCCGCTTCCATGAACGCATAGATTTCGAGTGTCTCGGCCTCGCCGACCGGGGGCTGGCCGGAGCGCGCGAATTTGAGCACCTCAAACAGCAGCGGTTCGTAACCGTCGTAGCTGCCGACCGGGCCTTCGCCTTTGTCGCCGACCGCCTTGCCAGTGTAGCCCTTCCCTTCGGTGTAGACGCCAACGCGACCTTCGGACCACTGGCCAACGACTTGAATCTTGCCGTCTTCGGTTGTGCCACGTTTGACAGACACGCAACCGGTTCCCATCACCGTAAACAGCGACTCGACGCCATGGATGCCGTACCAGAACAGGTCAGGATGTGTCTTCTCCAAGCTCGCTGGGCTAGTCGTTTCACAGCGTGAGATCTTTCCGAGCGACCCGGCTCGCACGGCCAGCGTGTTCTTGCCGAATCGCAGTGACGAGGACGAGAAGACTGGCACCTTGAATTTCTTGGACGCCTCGAAGATCGCGATCGCGTCGGACAGCGAGGCGGAGATTGGCTTGTCGATGAAACAGGGCTTTCCTGCTTTCAGCACGGGAATCAGTTGCTCGAAGTGCGGCCGGCCGTCGTTGGTTTCGAGGCACACCACATCGACTCGTTTCGCCAACTCTTCGATCGTATCGACGATCTCGACTCCCTGTTTTTTCACCGCCTCGGTGTAACTCGGCACGCGCGAGACGCTCGATTCGATATCCGGGCTGCCCTTCGGATACGCGGCGACCATGCGGCTGCCGAACGCTTCGGGCCGTTGCTTCTCGCCGTTAAGGATGTTGGTGAAGGCGGTCGCGTGCGAGGTATCCAAGCCGATGATGCCGACCTTCAGCGGCTTTGGTTCAGCGGCTGCGGCGTTTTGAGCGGTCGTGTCACTCGCGGAGTTGTCAGCGACTGTCGCGGCCGCCACTGCTGAATTGATCGGAGCCGCCGTCGCATTCACAAACGAAACATCCCAGAAGCGAACGCTGTTGTCGTAGCTGGCGGTCGCAACCGTTTGGCCATCAGGAGAAAGTGCGAGTGCGGCGATCTTCGCCTCGTGCTCGTCAGCGGTGCCGAGCACTTCGCCGTCGGCGATGCGCCACAGTTTCAGTTCGTTCTTTCCCTTCGCGCGTCCGCCGCTGCCGGTGATGGCGATTTGACCGTTGGGGCTCATCGCGATGCTCGTCACTGGGCGAGTGTGTCCGCCGAAGAAGCCGAGCGGCTTTCCGGACTCGATCTCGAAGACATACGCCTTCTCGTCCGCACTGCCGACGATCAGCCGAGTTCCATTCTCCGCGAAGGCCACCGAGGTCGCGAATTTGGTCATTCCCTCGAAGTCGCGGATCAGCTTGCCCGATTCGATGTGCCACAACTTCGCGATCCCCGGCCGAGTGACTCGTGTCTCGTCGCCGGCGGCGGTCGCGAGCAGCTTTCCATCGGAAGAAAACGCGACGCCGTGGACGGGATCACGATCGTGCTCCAAGGTCTTCAGCAACGCACCATCTTCGATCCGAATGATCCGAGCCGCTTCATCATCACAGCCGGTCGCCAGCAGTTTTCCATCCGGTGAAACCGCCAGCGATGTGACGAACCCGCGATGCTTGGGGAGGTCACGCTCTTTCATGCCGCTGGCCACGTCCCACACGCTGGCGGATTGATAGCCGCCGATCACCAGCTTCTTGCCGTCGAGCAGAAACGTCAGCGACTTCACATAGCCGCTGCCAGTTTTCCAAACGCCGGTCGCCTTTTTCTCACCGATGTTCCACAACTGCACCGAGTCATGCGTGCCGACCGCCAACGTCTTCCCATCCGGTGAGAAGGCGACGCTGGTCGCCCAATTGCTCAAGCCGTCGAGGTGCGAGGTGCTCTTCAATTCCTTCGGCTTGTTCGCCGCGGGCTTCGCGTCTTCTGCGGTCGTGAAGGGGACCGTCGCCAGCGAGCAAAGCAGGGCAACACCGAGCATCCAACGTTGTGTGAGCGACATGAAACGTCTCCTGAAGAAATTCGGAAGTCCACGAGGCGGGATTATCGGAGGCGGGCATTGAAACGCAACCGGCAGTCACTGACGCGTCGGGTTAGTCTTGGGGGTTCCTAACGCCTGTCCCAGAGACTTATCAGCCCCGACCCCTTTGCCGCTACTCTGCCCCGATGCTGCCACGAATGAAGATCATCGACCTGAGCGTTCCGCTTGAACACGCCGCCGTCAGCGAGCCGCTGCCGCCGGCGATTCGTTACATCACGCATGAAGGCGAAGGACTGGCTCAGATGCGGCAGTTCTTCGGAGTGCGGCCGGAAGATCTTGTTTACTCCAACGGCCAGGGCTGGGCGATTGAAGAGATCACCGCGATCACACACACCGGCACTCACGTCGATGCGCCGTATCACTACGGAGCGACCTCTGGCGGCGAGCCGGCCAAGCGGATCGACGTAGTGCCGATGTAATGGTGCTTCGATCCGGGAGTCGTGCTCGATGTGAGACACAAACAGGTCGGCGAGGAGATCACGATCGACGACTTGCGAGCGGCGTTGGACGGCATCTCGCACACGCTCAAGCCGCTCGACATCGTGTTGCTGCAAACGGGTGCCGACAAGCGGATCGAATCGCGCGAGTATTTCCGTCAGCCGGGACTTGGCCGCGACGGGACGCTGTGGCTGGTCGAGCAAGGGGTGAAGGTCATCGGCATCGATGCCTACACGCTCGACCGACCGTTTACCGACATGGTCGCCGACTACCGTCGCACGGGAGACGGGCGACACATCTGGCCGGCTCACTTCGCCGGGCTGACGCGCGAGTATTGTCAGATTGAAAAGCTGACGAGTCTCGACTTGCTGCCGCCGCATGGTTTCTATGTCTCGTGCTTGCCGGTGAAGATCAAAGCCGCCAGCGCCGGTTGGTGCCGAGCGGTGGCATTGGTGCCCGAGGAGATGTAGAAGAAACCCATTCTAAACTGATCGGCGAGCGGGGCGGCGTCAGCCCCCCGGTCTACTGGGTACGTCGCAATC
>SXKJ01000235.1 GCA_005778115.1 Planctomyces sp.
GGAGACCAATCAGAAGGTCCGCCGCATCATGTCCTCGCCGAGCGTCAAGAAGCCCTATCGCGGTGGAAAAATCACCGGCGACACCAGCAACAAGAACCTGGAGAAACTGGGTTTCACCAAGTATCAAAAATCCAAGACGGGAACTTACGAGAAGGTTCTCGGATCAGGCCCGGATCTGATTAAGCGGGACGCGGAGTGATTGTCAGCACCAAAGGTGCGAAACTTGAAAGCCCAGGCCATCGGCCTGGGTTTGTGTCAGATGACGACTCGTAGCCCCAACGGGGCGCAACTCGGTAGTCTGAGATTCCGTTGCGCCCCGTTGGGGCTTTTGGCATGCTATCGCGGCGACTACCCAGGGCGTTGTCCTGGGCTTTCGAGTCTCGCACCGTTGGTGCGAAGCCAAACTCACGCTGAAAAGGAGATTGATCGTGAATCGTTTCCGCTGGTTGACCTCGCTGTTTCTGGTTTTGGGATTTGTCTCTTCCGTCTCCGCCGCTGACGCGATCCGTCCCAACATCGTCTTCATTCTGGCGGACGATCTCGGCTTCGGAGAACTCGGCTGCTTTGGGCAGACGAAGATCAAGACTCCGAACCTCGACAAGCTGGCCGCCGAGGGGATGCGGTTGACGCAGCATTACTCAGGCAACGCGGTGTGTGCTCCGTCGCGGTGCGTGCTGATGACCGGCAAGCATCCGGGGCACGCCTTCATTCGGAACAATCGCAGCACGCCGCCGGAGGGGCAGTATCCGATTCCCGCCGACACCGTCACGCTGCCGAAATTGCTCGGCAAGCAGGGCTACGTGTGTGGTGGGTTCGGCAAATGGGGATTAGGCGGGCCGGGGTCTGCCGGCGAACCGCTTAAACAGGGGATGAATCGCTTCTTCGGATTCAACTGCCAAGGAGTTGCTCACAACCACTATCCCACGCATCTGTGGGATGACGACAAGCAGGTGTCGCTCAACAATCCAATGTTCGATGCGCATCAAAACAAGCTCGCGGCCGGAGCCGGACCCAATGATCCCGCCAGCTATGCGGGGTTCGTCGGTAAGGAGTTCGCTCAAGACGTCATCATGGAGCAAGCGTTGCGCTTCGTGCGTGACAACAAGAGCCGTCCGTTCTTTCTGTATGTCCCCAGCACGATCCCGCATTTAGCGATTCAGGTGCCGGAAGATTCGTTGGCCGAGTATTCCGGCAAGTTCGATGACCCGCCGTATGTCGGCGGCAAGGGCTACTTGCCGCATCGACAACCGCGAGCGGCTTATGCCGCGATGATCACGCGATTGGATCGCGACGTGGGACGGATTGTGGCGCTCGTGCGCGAACTGGGTCTCGAAGAGAACACGCTATTCGTGTTCAGCTCGGATAACGGTCCGGCCTACGGCGGGATTGGCGGAACGGACGCTGACTTCTTCAACTCGGCCGGCCCACTGCGCGGCAAGAAAGGTTCGCTGTATGAGGGGGGCTTCCGTGTTCCCACGATTGCACGTTGGAAAGGAAAGATCCCGGCCGGAACGCCCCGTGACCGAGTCAGTGGCTTTGAAGACTGGCTGCCGACGCTGCTGGATGTCGCCGGTGCGAAGGACTCGACACCGAAAGAGATCGACGGTCTGAGTTTGTTGCCGACGCTGCGCGGTGAATCGCAATCCGAGCGTCCGTTTTTGTACCGCGAATTCCCGGACTATAGCGGCCAGCAGTCCGTGCGTGTCGGCGATTGGAAGGCGATTCGGCAGAACCTCAAGCCGAAGGGGAAACCACCTGCTACGGATGCCACGAAGATCATCGTGAAGACGGAACTCTACAACTTGAAAGACGACCTCGCTGAATCAAAGGATGTCGCCGCCGAGCACCCTGAGGTGCTGGCTAAGCTCGAAAAGCTGATGCGCGAGCAGCACGTCCCGTCCGCCGAGTTTCCATTTGCGGTGCTCGATCGAGCGAAGTGATCTGTCGGTCGTGTGGCAGGTTTTCAACCTGCCCGTGCCCCACTGACCTTGATTTCAAGTGAAGCACGAAACGCTGCAAACTGTGGCAAATCGCGGGCAGGTTGAAAACCTGCCCGACGACATCGTTTGATTGAGGATTAGTGGACGAGGCTCTTCCGCAGGTCGGCGAGGATTCGATCGACTTCCGACGGATCGTAACCGGGCGGGGTTGCGTGGTCTGGTCGGTATTTCAGTCGCGTCCGCAACGGGACCAGTGCACTTGAATCGCTCGATGGCGGGAACGGCGTCTTGCCCGTGAGTCGTTGCAGCGACTGGCTGGCGGCGGCGATGGCCAGGAATCGTTGCATCTGGCCGTCCCAATTGAGCTGCCACTGAGTATCGGATTTCTCATCGATCACTCGATGCAGCAATTGCGAGGCGTGCGCGGCGTCGTAGCGGGCGTGCTCCTGCGAGTGCAGCCAGTTCGCCAAGTCATCGCTGGCTCGTTGAGCGGCCGTGACCACTTCACCGGCTGGGGCGGAACGCAATCGTGATTGTCTCATCACCTCGAGCAACGATTCCAAAGATTTCTCGGAGGCCGTTCCGTGAGCCAAGAATTTCGCGGAGGGCACCGACCACGATCCCCAGCGCGGAGTTCCCAGCGCTTGGCGAAGTGTCGGGCGTCCAAGTGTTGGCTCCGCGAGATTGTGATGGCAGGCATTGCAATCGAACTCGGCGAAATCCGGCAGCAGGTGAGTTTCCTCGTTGCGAACGGCCTGCTTGGCTCGCGAGCCGACGATGTCAGCCATAGCCTTGGCGGAGGCAGCCTGGCCAATGGCCCAGAGTCGAATTTCTTGTCCCGGATCTTGCTGAGTTTCCGCCGAGGCATCCCAGTGCCGAGGCAGCATTGAGTGGAACGACGACATCTCAAACGCCAGACGTGGGTGTCCCGCCGCGATGAGATCGTGATCGACCGTCGCGGCCGGCGAACCGATATGACAGGCGACGCAGGTTTCCGCACGAGTGGTCAGAGAATGCAGGTCACGAAAACCCAAGTCCGACTTCTGCGCCGTGGAAAGAGATTTCCAGGTGCGAGTCGTGTGCTTTGCGATCCAATCTCCCGCCGCACCGTGGCAGCTTTCACAGCCGACGCCGTATTCGATCGCGAAGCGATCGCCATGATTGGGTTTCGGATCTCTGGAAGACGAGTGACACGCCAGGCAGCGAGCATGTTGGTGAGCGCCGATCTTTTCGCCTTTGTCATTCTTCAGGTCGAGCTTCTTCGCCATCGCGACCGAGACCTCATTAAAGAGAATCTCGTAAGCGCGACGGTGCATCGTGTCGCGAAGCTGCCATGCTCCCGCTTCGCCGCCCACCAGCGAGCTACCGCCGTGACAGCTCACGGCATTACAGCCGACGACTCCGATCAATTGATGACCAAGTCCCTCGGCGCTGCTTGCTGCCGGGGCGGGGGGAACTGCCGCTTGCAACGGATCTGCCGCATGAGCAGTCAGCGCTTCCATTGGTGCTGCCACGGCACTCGTTAGCACCACTAATCGGAGTAACCAATTCATCGCGCGCTTCCTTCTGGCATGATTCAAGTCCACCGGGGAGTCTCACCTATAGATCGTGTGCCGAGTCGTGGATTTCGAGAATTCAACGGGGATTCTGGCGAGCTTCCCAAAGATGGCTCGCGCGATGCGAGAAGTCGTCACTCCACGAGGAATGAAAGGACTCTTCGTAACCCGCACGTTGGGCATCCCCGTGATATCTCGTAGGCGAGCGGGGCGGCGTCAGCCCCCCGGTTTTCACTATCGCGAATGACCACCGGGGGGCTGATGCCGCCTCGCTCGCTTGCGAGTTGGTTGACGACTACGGTCGCAACGGCGCGATTACTCGCGAGGCATGCTGCTTGTTGACCTGCACGGTGTTTGTCGCCGTGACCGCGTTCGCCGGGAACTCCTGGCCGAGCGGTTCGCCGGTGTTGGGATTCGGTTCAAAGAAAGGAGCGCCGGTGCTGGCGACGGTGACTCGGATGCGATGTCCCTTCGCGAAGATTTGGCTGATCCAGCCCACCTCGAAGGCGACCTTCTCGACGTTGCCGGGGGTGAAGAAGACTTCCTGCTCAAAGCCCTCGCGATAACGGCCGCGGCGGATGTAATCGACCAGCAGGATCGAGCGGCCGTCGGGATACACATCGCAGACGCGAACAATGAAGTCGCTGTCTTTCGTCGACGACGTGACGAACAACTCCGTCTTCACGAGGCCGGTCCATTCCACCGGTTCGGTAAGCGGTTCGGTCGTGAAGGTGCGGACCTCGGCTTGCTCTTCAAACTTGCGAGCGTCCGCCGCGCCGGGAAACCCGCGCGTGTTCGGGATGTTGGCTGGCTTGAGCGGGTCGGCCAGATAGGTCGCCTTCGCATCCGCTTCCGTGGGAGTTGACGTCGTCAGCTTGCCGCCGTCGCGCAGGAAGTACGACGTCGGCGTCGATGAGACCGGCCAATCGTTTGTCTCTCGCCAGCGGTTGCCGGGCGCGTGCTCTTCGCCGACGGCTCCCATGACGTAGTACCGCACCGCCGGATCACGGTCGGCAATGTTGTCTTTGCCCTTCAGCCAGAAGTCGAACCAGCGAATCAAGTGTGCTTCGGCGTCGAACTTGGCGTTCTCCGGGAATGTCAGTTCGCTGACCTTGTTGGTGTTCTTGCCGAGATACCCGCCGTGCAGCCACGGGCCGATGAGTAATTGTTGTTTGCCTCGCGAGTTCGGTCCCGCACGATGCTGCCGCCCGCGGTAGCTTTCGATCGAGCCGATATTCATGAAGTCGAACCAACTGCCAATGGTGAAGCACGGCACGTCCATCTTGTCGAAGTGCCGCGAGCAATCTTCCTGCTTCCAGTAGTCATCGAAGGTCGGATGCTTGAACCACTCGGCGACGAGCGCGCGGTTGTGAGCCGGTTCACGGCAGACGGCATCCATCCCTTTGAATCGTTCCGGCCGAGTTGTCCCACCGATGCGATAGCCTTCTTGGTACAGGCTCAGTCCCGTGTCGATCATGTATTGCGCAACGAGATGCGGCGGCCGCGTCACCGCCAGAAAGTTCTGAGCGAATCCCGCCTGCGAACTGCCGAACGTGCCTATTTTCCCCGTGGACCACTTCTGTTTGGCGAGCCATTCGACCGTGTCGTAACCGTCCTGCAATTCGCCCCAGCCGAGTGCTCGGTAGCCGATCCACGTTCCTTCGGACTTGCCCGCTCCGCGGAAGTTTTCCGCGCAGACAACGTAGCCAGCCTTCGCCAATCGAGCATTGCCTTGCCGCGTCCCCACCCCTTTCAAGTCGGCGTAGCGTTGCTCATACAGCACGGGCCA
>SXKJ01000236.1 GCA_005778115.1 Planctomyces sp.
CGGGGCGATCGGCTTGCAGTTTTACTCGAACAACACAGGGAGCCTGCGCGATGTGACGATCCGCAGCGGCGACGGCGAGGGAGTAATCGGCCTCGACCTCGCGTACTTCGACATGAACGGCCCGCTGCTCGTGAAGCGGCTGCACGTTGAAGGCTTCGACATCGGCATCAAAACCGGCGGCACGGTCAACAGCCAAACGCTGGAACACATCACGCTCGCGAGACAGCGGCAAGTCGGATTCCTCAATGAAGGACAATGCCTCGCGATTCGCGGACTGAAAAGCCGTAACGCGGTGACCGCGTTTCAAAGCAAGTTCGGAATCGTCGCGCTTGTTGATGCGGAGCTGACCGGCAGCGGTATAGCGAGCGACTTGTCGGCGATCATTTCGCGCGAGGCGTTGTTCGCCCGAAACATCCGCGCGACCGGCTACAAGCTGGCGATCGAGAACACCGCCGATGGCGGCACGCCCAGCGTCGCAGGGCCGAACGTCGCCGAATTCGTGTCGGCTCCGGTGTTGAGCCTGTTCCCTGGTCATACCGGTTCGCTGGACTTGCCGATCGAAGAAACCCTCGAACCCGCGTTCGATCCTGTGGCCGATTGGGCAAATGTCCGCAGCCATCGCCGAGTCACCGATTCCGACGACACCGCTGCGTTCCAACGCGCGCTCGACTCCGGCGCGACGACCGTCTATCTGCCGAAAGGAAGCGGCTCGCACATCACCGAGACGATCACCATCGGCCCGAAGGTGCACCGTCTGGCCGGTCTCTTCGGAGCGCTGCGCGGTCACACGCTCAAGGATCGTGACGCACCCGTGCTTCGCATCGAAGGAGGCACCGCCGAACCGCTCGTCATCGAAGACTGCTCGTTCGCGCTGCGAATCGAGAACCACGCCCGACGCCCGCTCGTGATTCGCAACTGCGAGGCCAACGGCGTGTTGCTCGGCGAAGGGAAAGCCTTCTTCGAGAACGTCGTCGGTCACTGGGAGATCGGTCCGAGTCAGCAATTCTGGGCGCGGCACTTCAACACCGAAGAGGAGGGTGTTCACTTCCTCAACGCTGGCGGCCAAGCATGGTTCCTAGGACTGAAGACCGAACGCGGCGGTCCCCTAATCGAGACCCGCGCCGGCGGAAAAACCGAAGTCCTCGGTGGCCTGTCGTATACAACAACGAAAGGCAAACTCGGCCCGATGTTCGTGACCGAAGACGCCGCTCTTTCCGTGACGCTCGGCGAAGTCTGCTATTCCGGCGATCCGTTCCGCACCCTCGCTCGCGAAACTCGCCAAGGGGAAACGAAGGAACTCCAACGCGGTGACGCTCCGCTCCGCGCGTCCTTCCTCCAAGACAGCCGACTGCCACTATTCGCCAGCGGGAAGTAGCAGCCCATCAGCCAGAACGCACTCGCGTCCGGTTCGAGAGTCTGTTGGCGTTCTGAACCGGGGGATAGCGCTCTCCGGCTGATTTGGCATGTTTAGTATCCGAATGCGGCGGACCGGCCTGAAAGATAGCGAAGCCAGCCAACTCTTGCCCGGCGTAAGCGTCGTGAGTGATCGGCAAAGGTTGCGGATGCCGATGACGTTTCCCGTCGGGATGAGGTGTCGATGCAATGACCAGATCACGGATAATCGTCAGGCTGATGTTGTGCGTGAGCGCAGCTCTGATCGTCAGCGGCTGCGCGCACGGTCGCGATCAGCTTGCGAAGCGAGCGGCATCCAACCAGTTGCATGACGGTCCTGTTGTCGGCTCATTAGCTTCCCATTCCGACCGCCTGCGGCAGTCGTCGAACTCCAATCAGCACGCCAAAAATGACTTGGCCGCCAATGACGAGGACTCACACATCCAGCTCGTGAGCGGCGAGCAGAGCACTGTCGGCGAAGCAGACGAACCCGCGTCGCCAGACAGCAAGATCGCGCCACCAGAAGCCAAGCCTCGAGAGAAGTCGGACACCCGATCTGACGTCGAGTCGCTCACTTTGGATGACGTGATTGGTTCAGTCGTCGCGAGCTACCCGCTGCTGCGGTCGGCAATGTTTGGGCGGAACATCGCTCAGGGTGAGTTGCTGCAAGCCAACGGCGAGTTTGACCTGAAGCTCAAGGCGGACACGCTCAACATGCCGCTGGGGTTCTACGAGAACTACCGGCACGCGATCGGGGCCGAGCAGCCGTTGTTCGGGGGCGGATCGGTGTTCGGCGGATCTCGAATCGGGCGCGGCAATTTCCCGGAGTGGTACGGCGAGCGCGAGACGAAGCAAGGGGGCGAGTTCAAAGCGGGGGCGACGATCCCGCTCGCGCAGGGGCGCGACATCGACGACCGCCGCGCCGGCTTGTATCGCAGCAGTTGGGAAGTGCAGTCGGTCGAGCCGGAGATTCAAGCGCAGCTCATCGGGTTCATTCAGTCGGCGTCGAGCAGTTATTGGAACTGGGTCGCGGCCGGACAGAACGTGCGGGTCAACGACGAGCTGTTGAAGATCGCGACGGATCGGACCGACGGCCTGCGCAAGCGAGTTGATCGAGGGGACGCGCCGCCCATCGAGCTGACCGACAACGAACGCTTGATCGTGTCGCGACGCACGAAACTGATCGACGCTCAGCGAAAGTTTCGGCAGGCGGCGTACAAGCCGTCGCTGTTCCTGCGCGACGAATCGGGCAACCCGCGAGTCATCGACGACACTCGCCTGCCGCCGCGATTCCCCGACGAAGACGACCCGTCGCTCCGCAATCTCGACGCCGACATTCAATCGGCCATCGCGAACCGGCCTGAGCTGCGAGCGCTCGCGATCTTCCGCGAGCAACTCAACATCGACCTCGCGAACGCTCAGAACATGTGGCTGCCGCAAGTCGATGCCGTGCTTGTCGGCTCGCAAAATGTCGGCGCTCCGGCGAAGAAGAAGTTGGACGACAAAGGACCGTTTGAACTCGAAAGAGGCTTCGTCGCGAGTGTTCCTCTGCAACGCCGCAAGGCTCAGGGCAAGTCGCAAGCCGTCGAAGGAAAGCTGGCTCAACTGCAAGCCAAGACGCAGTTCACGCAAGAGAAGATCGTCGCCGAGGTCCAATCCGCCAGCGTCGCGCTCGTCGCCGCGCATCAACAACTTGAGCTGGTTCAGCAAGCCCTCGACCTCGCGCGTC
>SXKJ01000237.1 GCA_005778115.1 Planctomyces sp.
CCAGCCTCCTCAGCGACGGCGATCCCCTCACCAAACACATCCTCGCCCGCCCCGGCTCGCTCTATTACCGCCGCACCACCGCCGCCAGATTGGAAGTTCAAACCTGACCGGGAAAGAAAAGGGAATGCTGTTTTGCACCCTCTCTTTCAAAAGCGAGTCGTAGTATTTGATCTTCTCCTCGGCCGGATAGATCGTCGGCTGCCGGCCGGTGATGTGGACCGCGCTGCTGAGGTAGCGGTATTTCATTTCCGGGGCGATGCGATTGGCCGTCACATTGTCGGCGACCATCGTCGAGAACATTTGGATGTGCGCCGCGCTCGCTCCGCCCGGCAGTTCGAGCAAGGCTTTGCGAATCTTCTCGATCTCGTCGCGAGTGACTCCTTTCCGAAGATTGCCCCGCCCCGTCGTGCGTGATGCCGAGCAGTCCGTAGAACCACGCCTTGTACGGCAGCAGATCGAATTCGCTCCGTTTGAGCTTCGGAACGAGCGCCGCGTAGGCAGCGGCTCCGGATTGAAATCGGGACAACGCTTGTTGGCTGTGCTTGAGGTAGCTGGCAAAACGATCGCCGTTGTCGTCGGTCGCGACGCTTTGGAAGTACGCGAACTCGGACCAGTCGGCCAGCAGCGAGCCGACCGTGCAATTCATCCGCCAGTCGTCCGGGTGAGTCGCGAGCCATTGCTCGGCCGTGCGAGTGGTCTCGTCGTAACCGCGGTTGACCAGCTCGAACACATCCGAAGTGCTGCGCTTCGTCGCGGCGTCGCGCTGCACGGCGAGGTCTCGCCACTGCGACGCCAGCTTGTTCCGAGTCCGTTCGGTAAGCGAGAGGATCAAGCTCGGCGAAATCTGATCGAGCGATCCGAAGACCTCAACGAAATGCGCCTGCGTGTAAACCTCGGCTCGGCTGTGACAGAAGTCGAAGGCCCGAACCAACTGTGTTTCGTCGAGCAATTTTCGCGTCGGCTCATCCAGCGACGCCAGCAAGTCGCCAAGCTGCTTGAGGTTCGCCTCTTGTTGTGCTCGCGTGAGGACCACGACCTGATTGTCGATTTTGTATTGCTTGAGCACATCCTGCGGCAGATTCGGATCGTGCCGCGTGGCCCAAGTCTCCAGATACGAGTTCACCAACTTGGCGGCGGCCGGACTGTCGGTGCGGACCAACTCGCGCACGATCGGCAGGGCACGTTCCATGTTCTCCGACAACAGGATGACCCGAACCAGTGCGACTCGGACCATCGAGTTCAGCGGCGATTGCAGTGCGGCCATCCAGGCTCCGGCCGGAGCGTTCGGGATCAGCGTCTCCAACGGCACATGCGGATGCTTGTCGCGATTGTTGGACGACTTCAGCCAGCCCGGGAATTCCTTGAGACTGTTGTTGGCTTCGAGGAGCCAATTGTTGGCGCTCAGATTGGCGAGCGTTCGCCACGGCTCTTCGTCCAACGTCTTGATCGGCGAGCCGGCGGGCGTCAGCCCCCGGACTGTGCCGTTGGTCCGGGGGCTAACGCCCTCCGGCTCGCCTGTCGGTTCGTTCCGAACAAGCGCCGTGATCGCTCGCTGCTGAAGTTCTAGATGTACGGCTCGCGCGGTGTAATCGACCTCACGTCCGGCGGCGGCGGTCTTTTGGCCGATCATGCCGAAGACGAGCCGCGTCACATCGGGATGCTTTCCGTTGAGCTCGGCGACGATCAACCGCAACTGCTTCTCGACCACCTGCGGTTCCGCGGCGAGAAACAGCTCATGTAGTTCGTCCAGTGCGGCGGCACGAGCGGCCGTCTCCAAATTCGGATCGCGGAGCGTTTCACGCAGTTACCCCCACGTTCGCTTCGCCGGAGTTGCCGGGACGTCGGGCGGTGGATTTTCGACAGCGACCGTTTCGGGACGAAGATCCCGCTCAGGCAGGCCGAAGGTCTTCGCTTCCGAGTTCAGGTCCGCTCGCGCCAGCAACCGCGCGGCCGTGCGACGCCGATCCGCATTCTCTCCGCCCAGGCGGATCGTCCCGCGATGCAATTGAGCCAACAGCTCAGTGCGAGATTCCGAATCCTTCACGGAGAGCTTCAACAAATTCCCCAGCGGTGCAATTTGTCTCTCCTCTAAATCCACCGGCGAGGCATCGGCCAACGCGATGACATCCTGCGGCAGCATCGTTGACTTGGGATTCGCGAAGGCCAAGTCCGAACAAATCTTGATGTGCAGCCGCCGAGCACCTTCCGGCTCGAACTGCTTGAGGAACTCACGGACCTCCTCCCAATCACCCGACTGCACCCAAGCCAGCAGCAGAGTCGACTCATCCGCCTCTTCATCAAGAGTCGCCGTCACCGCGCGAAACGCTTCCTCCGCCTGCCGCGAGAATTTGATCTTGGCGAATGTCTCGATGTCTTTTCGCAGGCCGGTGTCGGTTTTTGATTTGTACTTCCGCTTTTGATTAGCCGATGCGATCTCAGTTTGGCTGAGCGTGACAAAGAGCACGAACAGCACGAGCACATTGAGAATTGAGGATTAGAAATTGGAGATTGAAAATTGGTTGACCAGAAACGGCGGCAAGACCACGCTGTTGTTCGGAGTTTTCCAATTTCCAATTTCCAATTTCCAATTTCCAATTTCCAATTTCCAATTTCCAATCTCCAATTTCCAATTCTCAATTTTCAATAGCTTGATAGCGAGCCGACGGTGACTTCGATCTGTGATCATTGTTTGGCAATTAAATTGAGGATTGGAAAATGAAGAATGAATAGCTGGGATTATGAACCTAAATCGAATTCATCGGGTGGCGGCGGTTTTTTATTCGGCGGCGCTTCCGGTCGCGGCCGAGCATCCGCTTTGGTTGGCGGTCCGCCGCCAGCCGCTGCGGCGTTCGGCGGTGGAGGTTTCGTAGTTGCGAGTCCCGCCGTCGTTGTGGCTCCACCGGCCGGAGCGGCGAATGTCTCCGGCGGCAGGTTGAAGGATTTGATCACGGCTTCGAGGTTGCGGCGATCGAGTCCGTTACGCCGGCCGGTCGTGTGTTCGGAGAGATATCGAAAATTCTGTCGCGCGAGTTCCCAATGCTTCTTCCAGACGGCTTCTTCCGCCGACTCCAACCGCAGGGCGACCATCGCTTGGAAATGAACTCGGCCCAGCAAGTCGCGAGCGTCTGCGGCCAGCGCGGAGTTCGCACCGTGATCTCGTTCGATGTCCGCGATGAGCACATTGAGGCTGTCGAGCGTCTCGGCCAATCGGCCGAGTTGAAAGCGTGCTCGAATCTGAGCTAGCCGCAGTTGATCGCGACGCAAAACCAAATCGGGAGGCGGTTCATCGGACTCGGGCAACGCAGCGAGCGTCTCGCCGTAACGATCGATCGCCTTATCAAAGTGTCCGTCGCGTTCGAGCTTCTGTGCGTCGACCAAATGCGTCTGCGCCTGCCGATACGCGAACGCGGCTTGTCCGGGCCCGAAGTGATAGCTCACCAACGCGACGGGAATCAGCAGCCAGGCGAGGATCAGCCATTTCTTCATGCGAATCGTTCCGATTGATTTTGTCTTGCGTGTTGGGACAGCCTCACGCGGGTTCTGACTGGGGTCAACTCATTGAAAATTGAGGATTGGAAACTGGAGATTGCAAATTACCAGCAAACGATAGGGTTGTTCGTTTTCACATTTTTCAATCTCCAATTTTCGATGCATTCAATCAGTCGCTGTGTCGTCGGCAACTCACGCTCAACATTCCACGCACTACCAAAGTATTGCAACGCGACCGGAATCAGAGTCAGCAACGCCGCTCCGATCGTGAGCGCGATGCGAGCCAAATCTTTGATCTGCCAACCGACGCTCGCCGGTGGCGGAGGCACGCGAGCTAGCTCGGCCAGCGCCTTACTGGGGACATGCTGCGTGTTGACGTTGTGATATGAGCCATGCAGTTCCGCGGCCAGGCGACGCAGGATGCCCGCCTCTTGCCGTGAGTCATGATTGCCGAGCAGCGTGCCGACGATCGGATCGCCGACGGCCAGAATCTCCAGATCGCGGATCGAGCGGGGCAACTTCGGGATCTGGTTGAAATCGACCGTATCGCCGTCCGTGCAGAGAAACATCGTCGTGCTCTTCGGCGGCCAATCGCGAGCTAACTCGCTGGCGACTCGCACTCCTTCGAGCAACCGCGTCTCACCTGGCTCAAACGACCAGACCAGCGGCATGCTGTCGAGGATGTTGCGCACGACATTGGTGTCCGTCGCGTCCACGACGACCGCCCGCGCCGACGTGAAGAACACGACCACGCTGAATCGAGTTCGACTCAGGGAAATGCGGGACATGATACCTTCAACGACTTCCAGCACTCGATCGCGCCGCCGCAACCTCTGATCGGCCCCGGCATCGACGACGTTCATACTGGGAGAGACATCCAGCACCAATACGACTCGTTGCACATCCGTTGGATCAGCTTTGTCTGCGGCGCTGGTTCCCGCGTCACCCAACAGTTGTGGCTCCAGCGTGGCCAGCACGACCAGTCCCCAACCAGCCAGCGACATGCTGATGACTCGTAGGACCGGCACGGCACGAGTCCATGGGCGCGGTTGCCCCTCAGGACCAAATGCCAACCGTGCCACGGACTGGCTGCGACGGTGATGCCAGGACTCGGCCAGCATCGTCAACAGCGCCACGGCAAGGGCAACAGCAATCGCGTAATCGTTCGAGGCCATGAGGATCGACAGGTGGGCTGGCGGCAGGGGCGGATCGCATCCGAGCGGCGTTGTGGAGGGTTCGCTTTTAACAAGCCGAATTCTTGGGAGCTAGGAAGTGCTCGGCCATCAGTACAGCTCGTTGTCAGTTGTCAGTTGATGGTCGTTCGCGTCACATTGTTGCCCGCTGAAAGTTGACCACCTGCCTCCGAAGAAGGACCAATCCATGAATTACCGCCTGCTCGGCACCACCGGCGTTCGCGTTTCTCCGCTCTGTCTTGGAACGATGATGTTCGGTGGAGCGACCGACGAAGAGACCTCGATCCGTATCATTCACAAGGCGATCGACCAGGGGATCAACTTCATCGACACGGCGGACATGTACGCCGGCGGGAAGTCGGAAGAGATCGTCGGCAAGGCGCTCGTCGGCAAGTGGGATCAAGTTGTGTTGGCGACGAAGGGCCGGCAAGTGATGGGAATCGGCCCCAACGATAAGGGAGGCAGCCGCTATCACATGATGCGAGCGCTCGAAGCCAGCCTGAAACGGCTGAAGTGCGAGCGGATTGATCTCTATTACTACCACGCACCAGATTACGACACGTCGATCGACGAGACGCTGCGAGCGCTCGACGACATGGTTCGGCAAGGGAAAGTCTTGAGCATCGCCTGCTCAAACTTCCGAGCGTGGCGGCTGTGCGAGTCGCTGTGGACCAGCGATCGGCTGGGGCTGAACAAGTTCTGCTGCGTGCAACCGCTCTACAACATTGTGAATCGCGACATCGAAGTGGAACTGCTGCCGCTGTGCCAAGAACACAAGATCGGCGTGGTCAGCTACAGCCCGCTGGCTCGCGGGGTGTTGTCCGGCAAGTACAAGCCGGGAGAGTCGTTCCCCGAAGGAAGCCGTGCCGCTCGCGGCGATAAGCGGATGAAGGAAGCCGAACTCCGCGATTCCAGCTTCGAAGTCTCGCAGCAGATCGCCGCGCATTGCCAGAAGCGCGGCGTCCCGATGACTCAATTCGCGCTGGCTTGGTGCATCGCGAATCCGATTCTGACCTCAGCGATCCTCGGCCCGCGCACGATGGAGCAGTTCGATGACAACTTCGGAGCGATCAATGTGACGATCACCGCCGAAGACGAAACCTTCATCGACAGCGTCATCCCGCCCGGCGAGCACAGCGGCAAAGGCTTTCAGGACGTGGCGTATCCGGTCACGGGACGGCCACGAAGTTGACGAGGCACAGAACGTCTCGTCGTGACTACGTAGCCGTCACCGCTCCGCGTGACGAGCCGAATTTCCAAGTCACGTCGATGAACCGCTCGGCTCGTCACGCGGAGCGATGACGGCTACGTCGCTGCGGCTTCGCCGTCTTACTTCTTGGCCTTCAGATACTGATCGTTGAGCTTGTCGCACGACCACAGCAGGCCGCGGGTGACCATCTCGAGGTATCGCGGATCGCCGACTGTCTCGTTGTTGTGGCCAAGCGTCGTGCTGAAGACGCGCGACTTGCCGTACTGGTTGGTCCAGGCGACGACGTAATCATCAACTTTCTTGCCGACGTCTTGCTTGCCGCGAGCCAGCGGCTTCGTGGTGTCGAACAGTTTGATGTTGTTGTAAAGCTCTTCGTTGACCGTGGTCCAATTCTCGAAACCCTTGGTGATGGCGTGGTCCTTTTCAACAAAGGTCACGTCGATCGGCTTCTGTGGACCGTGGCCGGTGGAATGAATGCCGACGAACTTGAACCAGTCGTCGGTGCCGACTCGGTAGCAGTGCATCGCGCAGTGTAGGTTGACCGCCGGGATACCGTTCTTGTGAGCATTGAGGATGTTTTCGACATACGGCATCTCTTTGACGTCGGAGGTGCATTCGTCGTGAATGATGACGTCGTAGCCTTTGGCCCAGTCGGCGTTCTCGTAGATGGCGAAGCGAGCCTTCGTGGTCTTGTCGTCGGTGTGAATTTGATCGACGACGACATGAGCCCGTCCTTCAATGCCCGCCTTCAGCAAATCCTTTTGCTTGGCGTAGTCGTGGCAGCAACCGCCGGTAATCAGCAATGCCTTGAGCGGTTTCGGTCCGTCCTGGGCGTGGGCGAAACCGCTAAGGGCGATCAGAGTGATGCAGCAAACGGCGAAAGTGGTGCGCATGGTGTCCTCAGTGAATTGGAAAAGGAGTTTCAAGCGGAATTAGCGGAGGGCGTTGCCTTCAACGTCCAAAGCCTGTGAGTTCGAGACATCGTTGCCGAAGGTTGCATGACGTTCCAGCTTCCAGACGACTTCTTTTGACTTCGGATTCAGTTCGATCAGTTGCGGCTGGTTCGGCCCAGCGTGGCAGTTGCCGATGAGATAGTTGCCGCTCGGCAGAACTTCCAACGTCGTGACCCAGGCGAGCGTGATGCCGGGCAAGTCGTTTTGCTCGATCTTCCACACGATCTGCTTGTCGGCGGTCACTTCGAGCACACTGTGTCCGTTGCCGGTGGCGATCAGGGTGTGACCGTTCGGCAGTCGCACGGCTGCGAAGCACTTGTTGCCGAACGCTTCGGGACCGTGGCCTCCCTTCGGCTGCTTGCCGAACAACGGAATTTCGTATTCCCAGACGACTTCGCCGGACTTGCCTTCGTACTCGCGCACGAAGCCGTCCCCTTCATGGCAGACCAGATAATTGCCGGTCGGCAGCTTGCGAACCAGCCGGGTGTCGGTGTGAGCATTCGGTCGATTGATCTTCAACGGGATTTCGTGCAGCCGTTTGCCGTCACGGTCGATCTCGATGATCCGCGCCGGTCCCGATTCGGCGATCATCAACTTGCCCTCGCCCAACGGTTGGAAGGCGTGAACCTCAACCTTCTTCCCAGCGTTGCCGGTCTGATTCGCGGAGTCATACGACCAGACGACCTTCTTCGTGACTGGGTCGATCTCGGCAACTTTGGCGGCTCCTTGTTGGACGAGAATGTGGCCGTTCTTGAGGACGTGGATGTCGTGAATCCCGCCCCAGTTCATTTCCCATTCGGTCGAGCCGTCCGGCTTAACGATCGCCAACTTGCCGTTGCCTTGCAGGATTACCCGTTGAGCTGCCTCGGCCAACGAACCGGTGAGCAGCACACACAACAACCAGCAGAGCGAGCGTGACATGGATGGCTTTCGATCATTCCAAAGGGCTTCTTACTCGAGACGCGATGACCGGAGTTTCTATCGCTCGGAACTCGCGTTGGGGAGTGACTCGGCCTACATGCGTCGGGTTGTTGGCCCACGGAACTTGGCTCCGCCACGAGCGAAGGTAACGATGTCGCAATGAACTCCCAAAGTGAAATTCGCTGTAATGAACCGCAGGACGCTGGCCATGAATTATTCATGGTTGCACACTCACTTAACGCGCAAGGCGGAAATCATTCCGCCTCTTTTTCTTTCCCATCGCGAAGGGATCGGGAGTCTTTTTCAGGTCGCCAGCACTGGCCATTGATGGTTGAGTGAATGACAGCGCTCTGAAAAAGACTCCCGGTCGCGTCAGTTTGACCTTGCCGAAAGCCTCCAAAAACGGTGAGCTATGAGCCTGTCCGCGTTCGATCTCAGAGAGACGAACGAAACACAGGAGGTCGTCCATGTCCGCGAAAATGTCTTGGGGCCATCCCGCACTCAGCCGCCGCACCGCTTTGCAGGCGGGTGCCATAGGGCTTTTGGGATTGGGGACGAACCATCTGGACGCACTGCGAACCGCAGCCGCTCCGGGACACGCATTGGTCGGCACCGCCAAGTCGGTGATTTATGTCTTTTTATCCGGAGGCTTGGCACAGCAGGACAGCTTTGATTTGAAGCCTGGCGCGCCGGACAACATCCGGGGCGAGTTCCAACCAATCGCGACTCGCACCCCCGGACTCCAGATTTGCGAGCACTTGCCGCAGCTCGCGCAACGCAGTCATCTGTGGTCGCTGTGTCGCTCGCTGACGCATCCGTCGAACGATCATTCGCTGGGCCATCACATCATGTTGACCGGTCGCTCGGACGCACCGGTGGGTTTCAATCCCAACAAACCAGGACCGCTCGATTGGCCATCTATCGCCTCGGTTGGCGGAGCGATGACTCCTTCGCGCAACAATCTGCCTCCGGCGGTCGTCTTGCCGGATCGCCTGGTGCATTACTCCGCGCGAGTCATCCCCGGTCAGTTCGCGGGGATCATGGGTGCGCGACGCGATCCGTGGCTCATCGAACTTTCACCATTCAGTTCGCTCGGTTACGGGGCGTATCCGGAATACGAGTTCGATCATCAAGAGCGGCCGAACATGCCGCGTCGCTTTAAGTTTGAAGCACCGAATCTCTCGCTTCCCGACGGAGTCAGCTTTGGCCGCTTGGACCGGCGCGTGGATTTAGTCAACTTGATCGATCAGCAGCGGATCGAATTGGATCGAGGCGGCTCGACCACGAGCTTTGACCGGCATCGTCAAACAGTGTTGTCTCTGCTGACCGACGCCAAGACTCGGCAAGCCTTTGATGTGACGAAAGCTTCAGACGCCGACCAGAATCGTTACGGCCGCAACTCGTTCGGCTGGTCGCTGCTGATGGCCAAGCGACTGGTCGAGGTTGGCGTGAATCTGATCCAAGTGAATCTCGGCAACAACGAAACTTGGGACACCCACGGCGAAGCGTTCCCGCACCTGAAAGATCAACTCTTCCCACCGACCGACAAAGCGCTGTCCGCGCTGTTAGATGACCTGTCCCAAAGCGGAGTGCTCGACAGCACACTGATCGTGATGGCGGGCGAGTTCGGTCGCACACCGAAGATCACGCACTTGCCGCAGCACTACAAACTTCCTGGCCGCGACCACTGGGGAGCCGTGCAAACCGTCTTCTTCGCCGGCGGCGGCGTGAAGGGGGGACGAGTCATAGGTACGTCCGACAAAAACGGCGGCTATCCGGCCACCGACCCACAGTGTCCCGAAAACATGGCCGCCACGATTTATTCCGCGCTGGGTATTCCCGACACCGCCGCGTGGCGCGATGACCTCGACCGGCCGCACCACATCTATCATGCCGAGCCAATCCGCGGGCTAGTGTGAGTTCTCGGTGGAGCCATCATGCCGTGTGTTTACGCCATCGCCACGATGGACACCAAGGGAGTCGAGATTGCGTTTGTCGCGGAACGCATTCGTTCCTGCGGCGTCGAGGTGGTGACAGTCGATGTCGGGACGAAAGACCCCGCGGTGGGCGTGCCGGACTATTCGCGTGAGCAAGTAGCGGCGAGTTCTCCACAGACGAATCCGCTGATGAAGTCAGAACGCGGCGAGGCAGTGACGGCGATGTCGGCCGCGCTGGTGAAATTCCTTGTCGCTGAGTACGTCGCCGGCAAGGTCGCGGGAGTCATCGGGATTGGCGGTGGTGGCGGAACGGCGCTCATCACTCCCGCCCTGCGAGCGTTGCCGGTCGGTGTGCCGAAAGTGATGGTCAGCACGATGGCCAGCGGTAATGTCGGGCCGTATGTCGATTGCGCGGACCTGACGATGATTTATTCTGTGGTCGATGTGGCGGGGATCAATTCGGTGTCTCGGCGAGTACTGGCGAATGCGGCGCACGCGATCGCTGGCATGGTGCAGCGCTCGCTGCCAACGGCTGTAGAGAAGCCGACGTTGGGCATGACGATGTTCGGCGTGACGACTCCGTGCGTGGGTGCCGTGCGGAAATCGCTGGAGGCGCGAGGCTATGACTGTCTTGTGTTTCACGCGACCGGGTCGGGCGATCGTGCGATGGAGAATCTGGTACGCAGCAAACTGATTCAAGGCGTGATCGACGTCACCACGACGGCGGTCGCCGATGAAGTGGTCGGCGGTGTGTTGGCCTGCGGGCCGGATCGGTTTGATGCGATTCTTGAGGCTCGCGTTCCGTATGTACTCAGCGTCGGCGCGCTCGACATGGTGAATTTCGGAGCCAAGGAAACAGTGCCCGCCAAGTTCCAAGGTCGCAGGTTGAACGTCCACAACGCTCAGGTCACGTTGATGCGGACGACGTCCGAGGAGAATCGTCAGTTCGCACGTTGGATCGCGAACAAGCTCAATCGCTCGACGGCACCCTTGATGCTGCTGATCCCGGAACTGGGCCTCTCAACGATTGACGCTCCCGGTCAGCCGTTTCACGATCCGGATGCAGATGCAGCGCTGTTTAAGGAACTTGAACGCTCGGTCGAGCAGACCGAACTACGCCGGGTCAAACGTCTGCCGCTACACATCAACGATCCAGAGTTCGCGACGGAACTGGTGAATACTTTCGTGTCGATGACCCATTGAAATCATTTCAGAAATTCGCCGGACTGCGGCTTACTTGTCCGTCGGGAGTTCATCCACCGGGACAATTTTCACGCGGTGGGTGGGGCGTGGTGAGCGGTAGTAGGCGAAGAGAACGGAATAGGGCGTATCCAGCGGATTGTGCAGAAACACTCCTTCGATACCCCACTTGCTCTCGATGATGACCGTGCCATCGTCGAGCACGCCGCGAACCAAGCCGGAATGCACGATGTTGCGGTTGTTGTCTCGATAGATGATGACATCACCAGCCATGGCCTCATCGACGACTTCGTACGCGTTGTCGTCCAGAATCCGCTGGACCGCATCGCCGGAGATCAGGTACTGCCCATCCAGAAAGACCCAGCCATGGCAGTTCGCCAGCAGACCGGCGGGAGCACGCTGAATCATGTTGCCGTTGTACTCCACGGAGAGACTTTCCCATGGTGATTCGTCATCCGTCGAGTCGAGCGCGTCCTGGTCCAGGCGATAGACCTTGATGGGATGGTTGCCGTCGGTCAGCGCCACAAACTCAAGAACCTGCTGACTCTGTTGGCCCGGTGCGACGGCGATCACGAGCGATCGTTTGACGGGCGGCTTCAATCGCTCCTGATACTGATGCGACGACCAACCCACCAGTCCGAATGATGAAGCCAGCAAAAGCCAAGCGGATGGACGACGACGAAAGCGTTCCCACGGTGTCCGGGAGTGTTTCAAATGTAACCACGCCAACCAAATGGTGATCGCGATGACCGCCACGGTACCGGCCAGGCGATATTGCGATTCCAATTTGCGATGCGCGAGGTTCAAGCCATCCACCGCAATCAGGCACAATGTGAGCGCGGCGGCAAAGGCCGTGACTCGATTCCACCGCAAGTAACGCTCGGCCTTGCCGAAGAGGAACCGCACGACGTAGGCGATCGTGATGCATAGACTGAAGGCGAACACCATCAACCAATAGGTGTAGCTGACTTCAAAAAGGTCGTTGGGCGGATTCATCAAGCCAAACCATCACGAGCGGGTTGATCAGCGGGAGAAACACGGTCGGCGGACGACAAGCAACACCATCGCAGGTTTTGTTCAACCGGCTTTGGGTTCGTCCTGCGGCGTGACACCCAACACGATGTCGAACCGAGCGGCCAGTTCGCGGAGCCGAGAATCGGGGATCGGCGCGAAGTCCACCAGCACCGATTCGCGGGCCTTGTCGTCGCGGATATTCCGCAGGATGCCTCCTTCTCGTTGCCCGGATGCCCCTTCACATAGCATTGGGTGACGAACTTTTCTTGGCCGGGAATCTTGACCGCGACGTGGATGTGCGGCGTACGACCCGGATACGCCACCGGCTTGATCGTGCGGAACCCATATTCGCCGGCACGTCCTGCGACGAAGCGGCCAAAACCCTGAAAGTGGCGATTACGCTTGTCCGCGTTGCCGGTCTTCGTATGCAAATAGGCTCCGTTGTTGTCGCACTGCCAGATTTCGACGACCGCGTTGCGAATCGGATTGCCGCGTGAATCGAGAATGCGGCCAGACAAATGCGTAATTTCTCCGACGGCGGGGGTGAGCGTGTCGTTGATGACAATCAAATCGTTGTCGGTGTCGAGCGGCAATTTTTCGGGATAGAACGGCCCTTCCGTCTGTTTGGGAGTGCGAGTCAATTCTTCGGCGAACAGACCGGAGACAGACAACGCCGAGACTCCGAGAGCAAGGCCGCTCAGGAAATGGCGGCGGGTGGATTGCGTAGTCATAAATTCCTTTCAACCCTTGGAGTGCGGCCCCACCCCGCAGGCGTCGATATCAATTAATGAAGGATGAGCGTTTCACCACCCGATCGCTAGTCCGCTCAAACGAACCTTCTCAATTCGCGGATTGTCGCCACGACTCTACTTGTCGGCGATGCAATACAACGCACGGTTGGACCGCAGCAACAACTTGCCGTCGGTCACGGCAGGGCTGGCATTGAAGTCGGTGTCATCATCGAGCTTGTTTTCCGCGATGACCTGGGGCTTGTCGGACAAGTCCACGACAAACGTGCCACTGCGGCGAGTGACGATGTAGGCCCTCCCGTTGATGATCGTCGGCGAGGCATACACGCTGCCGGTGCTTCCGAGCCGTTGCCGGAAAACTTGCTCGCCGGATTTCAGGTCGAGCGCGCTGAGGACGCCGTCGTCGTTGTTGACGCTGAGAATAAGCTCGCCCGCCAGCACCGGCGATGGCACGTAGTTCCTTAGCGACTTCTTCCAAAGTGTGTGTGACTTGCTGACATCGTCGCGGCCTCCCGCTTTGACCGCGACCGCGCTGCCGGACCGTCCGCCGACGGCGTACACGATGCCGTCGCGAACCACGAGGCTGCCGCAGATGGTTTCGTCTTGAATGCCCGCCGCAAACCACAAGAAGTCGCCGTTATCGGGGTCGAAGCCCCACATCTCATACGGGGCGTTCATCACTAACTCGGTCTTGCCATTGGGAGCGTTCACCAGCACCGGGGTTGCCCACGAACCGTGGATGCTGTCGGCATCGGAACGCCATGCTTCCTTGCCAGTCTTCTTATCGAGCGCGATCAGCGACTTTGCTTCGGACGCTGCGTTCACAATGACCGTGTTGCGATACAGGATTGGGCGTAATCGTTCACGAGCACGGCAGCAGTGACGGAATTGGCTGTTGTTTGAAATGAGCTTGAACGGCGGTGACTAGGTAGTCGTAGATCGAACGGTTTTGGAGGCGGCAGGTTTCCGAGACGGTGAGGATGCGTTCGAGGA
>SXKJ01000017.1 GCA_005778115.1 Planctomyces sp.
TGTGCCTGTGCCAACAACTCCGCACGCCGAACCTCAAAACGCCCGTCCATGGCAAACTCCCCTCCTGGTTCAATAAAACCCTGAAGAGACTGTCCCACAAAAACTTAGATTCGATAAAGACCAACGGACAGTAGAAGTAGATAATGGTCGGTAATGCTGGACAAAAGACGTTGAACTAAACCGCTCCGCGGGGGGCTTGCTTCATCTCCGTTGTCGGATGCGGTTTCTGTTTGTCTCTCATTGTCTCAGATGATGATGCGTTCGATCTCGTCGAGGCTGATGGCGTCTCCGGTGCGGTCGTAGAGCTTGGTCGTTCTGGCCGATTCGTGGGCGGCGAAACGGTATCTTGGCCTTACCACCACGTGCGTTTTCTCCGCGAATACAGGCTGCAGGCAGTAAGTAGCACTAACACCATCGTCCAGACGGTCGCGGCAATGGCCCAGCGGGACATCTCTGGCAAAGCCCAAATTACGCCCGCCGCCAATATCGCTCCACACGTAAGAACTAATACCTCTTGTGCTGCCGCCGCTTCGTGCCACCTGAGTCGGCTGCCGGACTTCGCGACAGCTTGCTCGATGACCTCGTGGACGGCATTGAAGCCACTCATCGAATGAGGCAGCCGAGCTCGCCCGGTCGGTGTGACCACTTCGAGTACCGGACCGACATCGCGAGGGCGGCCCCATGTCGAACCTATCCCTCGGATCTCCTCAAGCTGGCAGGAGCATTCTGTGTCGGGACCGGTTGACATGAATCGACTCGGGGTGTGACATCGAAAGAAAGTGATCGTACCTGCCGAGAAATTGATGCTTACTCGGCGATAGGTCGCCTCGCCGGGTTTTCCGTACTCAGCTGTGATGACTTCCGCGGGAGCCGTTGCAAGGAGTGGTTCGGTTACTGCTTGAGTCGTGAAACTGGTCATTACATCCTGCCATTCTGCCGCGTGTGACGTTGGCAACAAGAGTTGTGGATGGAGTTTACAACGTACTCATTCGCCCGAAGGATCACAATCATTTCATCTGCATCAGTTTCACAATCTCCTCGCGCGGGACGACGCCGACGCGAGAAATCTCGAAACGCTGACACCACCGTTGCTGCGGTTTGAAATCCTCACGCCCGGTGACATCGACATGCGAGTCGGCACGATCATTCAATACGCGCTGCGAGTTCACGGCTGGCCGATCCATTGGACAACGGCAATCACCGTCTGGAACCCGCCGTTGGAATTCGTCGATGTCTAGTTGCTCGGCCCGTATGTGCTGTGGCATCACCGACACACCTTTGAAGCGGTCGGTGACTCAACACGCGTGATCGACGAGGTGAATTACCGGCTTCCGCTCGGCTGGATTGGCAAAGCGATGCACGGGTTGATGGTGCGACGCGACTTGAAAGCGATCTTTGACTATCGCGAGCAGACGGTGAAACGGCTGTTGGAATCGGTGCCGAACACGGCAGCTAATGAAGCGGCCATGACGCGGGCACGCACGGGTTCGTACCTGGCTTTGTCAGAAAACCCACGAGCCGGGAGGCGCTAGCGTCCGGTTTGGAGCGTCGTTTGAGTCTTGAAACGGACGCTAGCGCGTTCCGACTGAATGTCCAATCTGCTTGGAACGCTTCCTAAGCGATTCCTCTTCTTAATGCGGTCTTTCTGAATTCTCAAAAAATGTGAGTAATGTGAGTTAAGACACCGGAATCTTTCCGGTTTGGCAGGAGTGGACGATTTGAACGATTTACGAATCAGCGAATTCCGTCGAATTGGCGTTCGTGAATCAAAACCCCAGCAAGGAGAGTGTGTGATGTTGAATCGAAGGTTTTTCATGAGTGTGGCGGCGATGGCCGCGATTGGTGTTGTCCAAGGATCGGTTTCGACCGCGAATGCTGCTGAGAAGGACATCGTGACGACGGCGGTCGAGGCCGGTTCGTTCAAGACGCTGGCTGCCGCGTTGAAGGCGGGCGGGCTTGTGGAAACTCTGCAAGGCAAAGGGCCGTTCACGGTTTTTGCTCCGACTGATGAAGCGTTCGCGAAGCTGCCTGCTGGAACGGTCGAAACGCTGTTGAAGCCGGAAAACAAAGCTCAGCTCGTGTCTGTGCTGACATATCACGTCGTGGCTGGCAAGGTGGCGGCGGCTCAAGTCGTCAAGCTGAATGCGGCTGCGACTGTGAATGGCCAGCGAGTCAACATCAAGGTTGAAGAGGGCAACGTGCGAGTCGATCAAGCGACGGTCGTGAAGGCCGACATTCATTGCTCGAATGGGATCATTCACGTCGTCGATCAAGTGCTGCTGCCGTCTGGCGACAACATCCCCATGACGGCTGACAAGGCGGGGACATTCAAGACGTTGCTCGCCGCCGCGAAGGCGGCTGGGTTGGTCGAAGTTCTGGCTGGTGACAAGCCGCTGACCGTCTTCGCTCCAACGGACGAAGCGTTTGCGAAATTGCCGGCCGGAACGGTCGAGAGCCTGCTCAAGCCAGAGAATAAGGGGAAGCTGGCGGCCATTCTGACCTTCCATGTTGTGCCGGGTCGTGTGTTCTCCGGTGACGTGCTGAGCAAGAAGGAGCTGAAGACGGTGCAAGGCGGCATGTTGACCGCCGCGATGAAGAACGGTGCGGCGACCATCAACGGTGCGAGACTCGTCGCGACAGACATCGACGCTTCGAACGGAGTCATCCATGTGATTGACAGCGTGATGCTACCCCCGGCTGCGACCGCCAAGACATCGCATGTGGCTCCGGCCAAGGTGCAGTATGTCGCTCACGTTTGCCCGACCTCCGGTCGAGTATCGTACTCCTTGGTCCAGCCAGCGTGCCGTGAGTAACCCGCACTGAGTGTGATGCCCTGTGCTGGGGCTTCTCGGAGTTCCAGCCGACTCCGCGAGAACACCTGAGCCGTCGTTCGGCTCAGGTGTTTTCACGTTTGATGCTGCGACCGTTATCGTCGTTTCCCCGAAGTCATGAAATGTCCGTGTTCGGGTTGGCTCGAATTTGACGTCTCGCGACTTCTGCGATTCAACACTTTAGGTTCTGCCGATGTCACTCGATTCACAAATTCTGACTTCCGCGACTCACATCGAGAACCCAGATGTGATCCTGATTGGCAGCGGAGTGATGTCCGCAAATCTCGCGGCGATGCTGAAGTGTCTGCAGCCGCGACTTTCCATCCAGCTCTATGAAGTCACCGACGGGCTGGCACAGGAAAGCTCAGACGGTTGGAACAATGCGGGGACCGGGCATGCCGGCATTTGCGAGCTGAGCTACACGCCGAAACGGGAAGCCGACGGATCGGTGAATGTCGGTAAAGCGATTGAGATCTTCGAGCAGTTTGAGCACTCGAAGCAGTTTTGGAGCTACGCCGTTGCCACTGGCATGGTGGACAACCCGAAGGAGTTTATTAATCCCATACCGCACCTGAGTTTTGTGCATGGCGATGAGCAGGTCGACTTTCTGAGAGCCAGGCATGCCGCGATGTCGGACCATCATTTCTTCCAAGGAATGGAATATTCGACCGACCGCGCCATCATCGCCAACTGGGCTCCGCTGTTGATCGTAGGCCGCGGCGACGTGCCCATCGCTGCGACTAAGATGAATAGCGGGGCCGATGTGAATTTCGGCGCGATCTCGCGCCGGCTCCTGTACTGGCTTGGTCGGCAAGAAGGTTGCGGCATCGCCTGCGGGCATCGCGTTGTCGGTTTGCGAAAAACAAATGCGGGATGGGAAGTGCGAGCCAAGCATTTGGCGTCGAACGAAGTTCGCACGAACCGAGCACAGTTTGTCTTCGTCGGTGCTGGCGGAGGCAGTCTGCCGCTGCTGCAAATGTCTGGAATCCCTGAAGCCAAGGGACTTGGCGGATTCCCGATCGGCGGACAGTGGTTGGTCTGCAACAATCCCGAGGTCGTCGAGAAACATCAGGCGAAGGTCTATGGGCAGGCGCTCGATGCGGCACCAACGATGGCTGTACCGCATCTCGACACGCGGATGCTCGATGGAACAAAGACACTGCTCTTCGGCCCATTTGCCGCGTGGACGACCAAGTTTCTCCACAAGAAAGGGAGCGTCACCGATCTACCTTTCTCAGTCCGACCAGACAATCTTGTGACGCTCATGAAGATCGGAATCCATAACGTGGGTCTCGTCCGCTATCTCATTCAGCAAGGGACGCAGAGTATGGCCGATCGCTTGAAGGTACTGCATGTCTTCTATCCCGCCGCGCAGGGCGCGGACTGGAAATTGATCGACGCCGGCATCCGCGTGCAGGCAATTAAAAAGACCGACGGCCAAGCGGGCATTGTCCATTACGGCACCGAGGTCATCACGGACGCGAGCCGCAGCATTTCGGCACTTCTCGGCGCATCTCCGGGCGCGTCAGTCTCAGTCAACATCATGCTCGAAGTCATCAAGAAATGCTTCCCGCAACTGCTGGCCAGTTCCGAGGGCCGCACTCGCATGAAGGCGATGATTCCGACCTACGACGAGGACATCAAACTGCCCGGAAACGCTGCGCGATTTCGCGAGGTGAGCCGGCAAGCCGAGGATTTGCTGCAGCTTCGGACACGTGAAATCGGAGTGCTGCGCTAACCAGAAATCAATCACTCTGCTTCTAACGGAAGTCGAGATTCGCCTGTCTCTTGAGGAGATTTCAACATGACGCCACAAGAAAATGATTCGGCGCTGTCCTATCTTGTATTTGGTGCTACGGGTGGAATCGGCGAAAGCCTGTGTCGCCGACTGGCATCGCGCGGGGCGCGATTAACCATTGTCGGTCGCAACATCGAAAAGTTGCAGGTACTGGCCGACGAACTTAAGGCATCTGCCTATCCGATCGACGCGACTCGGTTCGAGGAAGTCGACGCCCGTGTTGAACACGCGATGCAAATACACGGACGGTTGGATGGAATCGCGAATTGTGTCGGATCTTTGCTTCTCAAACCGGCACACTCGACCAGTGAAGCGGAGTGGTTTTCCACGGTCGCGGCGAACTTGAACACTGCGTTCGCGGTCGTGAGAGCCGGTACCAAGGCCATGATGAACGCAGGCGGTTCCATCGTTCTGGTGTCTTCGGCTGCGGCACGCATCGGTTTGGCCAACCACGAGGCGATTGCCGCCGCCAAGGCTGGGGTTATCGGACTGACTCTCTCGGCAGCCGCGACCTATGGTCCTCGCCGCATTCGAGTCAACTGCGTCGCTCCCGGCTTGGTCCGCACGCCGATGACTTCACGACTGACTGCGAACGAAGTCTCGTTGAAGGCATCGACCGCGATGCACCCTCTGGGTCGGATCGGTGAACCGGATGATGTCGCCGCAGCAATTGAATGGCTGCTAAACCCTGAGCAGAGTTGGGTCACAGGCCAAGTGCTAGGGATCGATGGCGGCTTGGGTTCCGTCCGCTCCCGCTAACTTTCGGAGCATCTCATGAACGCAATCTCGCAACGAATTGACACGCCTGCTTGGGGCAGCCGGTGGCTTTCGGCAGCAGTCATCTGCAATCTACTGTGGGGTGTAACGACGATCGCGTTGCCCCGATTGGTGATGAGGCGGTTCACTTCACCCACTTGCCAGCCAGGAATCCCATGTAACTGACCGAAGCGGTAAGGATACAGCCCCACAATAGATCCACCACCGTCACGACCCACGGCCAGTCTTTGACCGTCGCCAGGTTGGTCAGATCATACGTGGCGTACGTGATCAGGCCGAACAAGGCTCCGAGGATTAGCACCTTCTTCGTCGAGCCAGTTTGCAGGCTGGGTACGATGACGAAGACAAGCAGGCCAAACACGAATAGCAGTTAGAATAAGATAGCCGCTGTCCAGTTGGGGGTGCTCCGCATCAGAAAGCCGAGATGCTTCTGATAAAATCCGCGGGCGACCAGAACCAACCAGACCATGTCGATGGCGAAAAAGGCCAGAAGCGTACAGAAATACAACTTGAGATAAAAAATCGGCATCTAATCCTCGGATTCCTGCCCTACGGGTTTAGGTCTTTGTTTTCCACCAACAATGCATACAGAGCGGACGGGGCGAACCGGCTTGATCCTTGGAGCCAGCTTGGTCGCTAGAGGTAGCCAACGATGAGTGTAAGTGACTGGCAAACGCCGATGCCACGCGTCGCCGTGATTGGTGCTGGAATTTCCGGGTTAATCACCGCCAGAACACTCTGTGATCTGGGTTTCGACGTGACCGTGTTCGAAAAGAGCCGAGGGCTTGGAGGAAGGACGGCAACGCGGCGAGTCGATCCAGGGCTCAGCTTTGATCACGGAGCCCAGTACTTTACCGCCCGGGACCCACATTTCGTCCGACAGGTCAT
This sequence comes from Planctomyces sp., assembly GCA_005778115.1. Lineage (GTDB taxonomy): Bacteria > Planctomycetota > Planctomycetia > Planctomycetales > Planctomycetaceae > SXKJ01. The sequence goes on from SXKJ01000017.1 coordinate 6,295, forward strand.
GGCCTGGACTGAGCAGAAAATCGTCGCAGATTGGACCGGCCGGATCGTAACCATCGACGGCACCGATGTGCGGCTGAAGACGGATCAGCCCCATCGATACGTGGGCGTACCCGGCATGAAGGCCATTGCTCACCACCTTGGCGCCGACCTAAATGTCCGCCTGGAGACGAGAATCGTCCGACTTCAACGAGTCGGGAATGGCTGGCAAGTCACCGATGCAGCGGGACGGTGTGATGGGCCTTTCAGCCACGTTCTGGTGTCGCTCCCTGCTCCACAGGCGGCCGAATTGCTCGGCGATCATGCGTTGGCCGCCGAGGTGCGAGCCATTCCAATGACGCCCTGCTGGGCAGTGCTAGCCGCTTTCGATGGGCGTGTTGAGGTGCCTTGGGATGGGGCGTTCGTGCACGGTTCGCCGCTGGTTTGGGTTGCTCGCAACAGTTCTAAGCCGGGCCGCGATTACTCCCGCGATTGCTGGGTGCTCCACGCCTCGCCAGAATGGTCGTCGGCCCATCAGGATGTCGAACGGGACACCGTAAAAGCGACTCTGCTCAGCGCTTTCACCCATATCACGGCCTTAGCCGCACTCAACCCAATTCACCTCGACGTCCACCGCTGGCTGTTTAGCGCCACCCCTCTGTCAGTCGATCGGCTGGTGTTATTCGATGATGACGTGGGGCTTGTTGTTTGCGGCGACTGGCTGGCTGGCGGCCGGGTCGAGGGGGCATTCCTTTCTGGAGTTGCCGCTGCTGATTGCCTCCTTCGGCAGGTCAGCATCTCCGCCAACAAGCAACTGCCGACCTGAAATCCGGCCAGGAAAACTGATTCATGACGCGCGTCGCACTCATCTATCCGCATCAACTGTTCGCCGACCACCCGGCACTTGTCGATGCCTCGCAAGCCGTGCTCGTCGAGGAACCGCTGCTGTTCAATCAATACGCTTTCCATCGCCAGAAGCTGATCTTCCACCGCGCTGCGATGATGCAGTTCGCGGCAGGTCTCCGAAAGCGAAGAATAAAGGTTCATTACATCGAAGCGGGCGAGATAGCGGACACGGCAGCGATTGCCGATCGGCTAAAGCAGCTTCAGATTCGTTCGGTGCAATATGTTGATCCTTGCGACGATTGGCTATCGATGCGACTCTCAGCGGCTTTAGAGAAGCAAGGGATCGCAGCTTCCGTGCTCGATGACCCGCACTTCCTCACTCCCCGGTCGGTGATTCGTGACTTCACAGTCGGCAAACAACGCCTGTACTTCACTGGATTTTACATTGCCCAGCGCAAACGGCTCGGCCTTCTGCTGGAGAAGGATCAAAAGCCGGTCGGAGGTCAATGGAGCTTTGACCCAGAAAACCGCAAGAAATTGCCGAAGGGCGTTCCCATTCCGACACTGCGGCACCCTCGCGAGGGGAAATCCGTCGGAGCAGCGAGGCAGTACGTAAGGGCGAGTTTTTCAAAAGCGATTGGTGTGGATGCGGAGTTCGGTTATCCAACCGACCATGCCGGGGCCGCGGCCTGGCTCGACGCCTTCGTTCACGAACGGCTGGCGTCGTTTGGCGACTACGAGGACGCCATCAGTGCGGCGCACGACGTGCTGTTCCACTCGGTACTGACACCGATGCTTAATGTCGGTTTGCTTTCGCCTCGCCAGGTGATCGAAGCCGCGCTCGCTCAGTCTGAACACGTTCCGCTCAACTCTTTGGAGGGCTTTGTCCGTCAGGTTGCCGGCTGGCGAGAATTCATTCGGCTGGTCTACCTGACTCATGGGAGAGAGCAGCGCACCCGCAACTTCTGGGGATTCACCCACGACATCCCCGCCGCGTGCTATGAAGGCACAACCGGCATCGAGCCCGTGGACGCAGTCATCCATCGTGTCCTGCGCACTGGGTACTGTCACCACATCGAGCGGTTGATGATCTTGGGCAACTTCCTACTACTCTGCGACATTGCCCCCGACGCCGTCTACCGATGGTTCATGGAGATGTTTATCGACGCCTACGACTGGGTGATGGTGCCAAACGTTTACGGCATGAGCCAGTACGCTGATGGAGGGTTGATGACGACCAAACCCTACATCAGTGGGTCAAGTTACGTATTGAAGATGAGCGACTTCAAGAAAGGCCCCTGGTGCGCGACTTGGGATGCGCTTTACTGGCGCTTTATCGATCGCCATAGCGATTTATTTGCGGCGAATCCCCGGATGACCATGATGGTGAGAATGAAAGAAAAGCTTGGCAAACGGATGGCCGAGCACCATCGATTGGCGGACGCATTCCTGACCGCACTGCATGGCTAAGCCAGCAGTGACAACCCTGTGGCGGCCGTATTTTCTGAACCATCACGCTAAAGGCCCGGCTGAGAACCCGAAAAGCAAAACTCTTCGGATTTCCACTGTTAACTCAGTCTCGATCTCGCGGTTTAGCTCGTATGGACGATTTGGACGTTTTATTTAAATCGGCGTCGTTCAGGAAATGATCTCGAAATAAGGACTCAAAAAATGAATGACATCGTTGACACGGCTGTGGCTGCAGGCGCTTTCAAGACTTTGGTCGCGGCCGTTCAGGCTGCCGGCTTGGTGGATACTCTCAAAAGTACTGGCCCGTTTACGGTATTCGCCCCGACGGACGAGGCCTTCGCGAAACTTCCTGCGGACGCTGTCGCGGACCTACTGAAACCCGAAAACAAGGCGAAGCTGCAAGGCGTGCTTACTTACCATGTGGTCGCGGGGAAGGTCTTGGCCGCTGATGTAGTGAAGCTGAAATCCGCCAAATCATTGCAGGGCCAGGAGATTACCATTGACACGACGGCTGGAGTGAAGGTCGATGGTGCAACAGTCGTAAAGACTGACATCCTGTGTACCAACGGTGTTATTCACATCATCGACAGCGTGATATCGCCAAAATAACGCTCCACACGCGGTTGCGAGCGAATGGTATCTTTGCCCAGTTCGCAACCGCAGTCGGGGTTGCTGAAGGTTCTTTACTAACTGTTGACTTATCGATTTTTTCTTTGCCTTTTACTTCTGGGAGTTCCACATGACGACTGAGCACACGACTAACTGGCCTAGCCTCGCGATCGGCCTCTACGAGCAACTGACTGGTAAGAATGCGGTCATTTCTTACGAGTTTGTTGACATGCACGTTAAGGTGCCTAGCGGGACAGGATCCAAGGCGGAACACGCGGAGTGGGTCCTGAGCGGGACGTTGAAAATCCGCACCGGAGACGCGGGTCAACTCCCAAACTGAGTATGGCCGGCCAAATTGTTGGGGTGGTCGATGGCCGGCCGATGAGTTTGACTGCAGACGAACAAGACCTTGTTCTCACCGTCCACCACTGGCGGACTTTACGGACGATCCGACGCTGTTCGCGGTCACTTCTGCAATCACTGCATACGTTAGGCACGCGGTCTGACATCCGATTGTTTATTCGGATAAGGTGGCTAGGCAGAATTGAAGTGCATCCGAAACAGCCATTTTGGGTTCGGATGCTCCTTCCTCGTGCGTGATTTCAATGTATACCGGTGGATAAGCAGCGTCGCAGCGGTGGGGATTGCAACATGTCTGGGCTGATCTTATTGACCGGGGCCACAGGCTATGTGGGAGGACGACTATTGTCGCTCCTGAAACAACGGAGCATCCCCGTTCGCTGTATGACCCGGCGAACCGATTCCTTACAGGATTGGGTCAACGCCACCACTGAAGTTGTCCAAGGAGACGTGTTCAATCTCGATTCTCTTCAGGGCGCTCTCGTGGGAGTGGAGACCGCCTATTATTTCGTGCATTCGATGGGAGATAACCGCGACTTCGAATCTCAGGACCGGATCGCGGCGGAAAATTTCGCCAAGGCGGCGACACACGCTGGCGTCCGCCGCATCATCTATCTGGGCGGACTCGGTAATCCCGATGAGTCGCTCTCGAAACATCTCCGCAGTCGACAGGAGACTGGAGATGTTTTGCGAGCCCATCACTCACAGGTCATCGAGTTCCGTGCGTCGATCGTGATCGGTTCCGGCAGTCTATCATTTGAGATGATTAGAGCCTTGGTAGAACGACTACCGATCATGATCTGTCCGCGCTGGGTCCAAGTCGAAGCTCAGCCGATTGCCATAGAAGATCTCTTGGCGTATCTCCTCGGAGCATTGCACCTCCCATCAGTCGCTTCCCAAGTTTATGAGATCGGCGGTCCCGATCAGGTGTCGTACGGTCAGATCATGCAAGAGTACGCCCGACAACGCGGGTTGACGCGGTGGATGATTCCTGTGCCTCTACTGACTCCCTATCTGTCCAGTCTGTGGCTAGGGCTTGTCACCCCCCTCTATGCACGCGTCGGTCGCAAGCTGGTCGAAAGCCTCCGGAATCCGACGCTCGTTTCAAACAACCTCGCGGAGTCGGTGTTCGCAGTGCGTCCTCGTTGCGTTCGCGATGCAATTGCTCGGGCATTGATAAACGAGGATCGGGAGTTCGCTGAAACCCGCTGGTCGGACGCTCTGTCGTCGGCCGGTCAGTCGCAATCTTGGGGCGGTGACCGGTTCGGCTCACGGCTTGTGGATTCGCGTACGGTGACGGTCGCTGTTCCTCCCGACCAAGCGTTCGCAGCGATTCGGCGCATTGGCGGTCGGACCGGATGGTACTACGGTAACTGGCTGTGGTCACTTCGCGGATTCCTAGACCTAATGATCGGCGGAGTCGGTGTTCGCCGTGGTCGACGGGATCCGAACAATTTGCATGTGGGAGAACCACTCGACTTCTGGCGCGTGGATGCTTTCGAGTCAAATCATCGACTGCTTCTGAAAGCGGAAATGAAATTGCCTGGGCGGGCATGGCTGGAGTTCGAGGTCAATCCCTGCGAGCAAGGAAGTACGATTCGACAAACGGCGATCTTCGACCCGTTGGGACTGGCCGGGCTGCTCTATTGGTACGGGATCTATCCCCTGCATCAATTCGTGTTCGCCGGCATGCTGCGGAACCTGGCCCGAGCTGCAGAAGGTTCGGATCGTGATTCTGCACCGTCACACGACATCGTGACCGAGGCGACCGCTTCGGAAGTAAATTTATCGGGGACTCAGCAGTGAGCGAAAGCAGAGGGGTGGCATGAGTCTCTCAACAGACAACTTACAATCGCCGACTTGGGCGACTCGTTGGCTCTGGGCTGCGGGAATCTACAACCTGCTGTGGGGCGCAACGACGATCGCATTTCCTCATTTCCTGTTCGATATCTCAGGCATCAGTCGCCTGAATTATCCGGAAATCTGGCAGTGCGTGGGAATGATCGTTGGCGTGTACGGCATTGGCTATCTCATTGCTGCCGGTGACTCGCGAACACATTGGCCGATCGTGCTCGTTGGGCTGTTGGGTAAGGCCTTCGGGCCGATCGGATTCGTTGTGGCACTTGCACGAGGGACATTTCCGCCGCTGTTTGGCTTGACGATCCTAACCAACGATCTGATTTGGTGGATTCCGTTCGCGATGATTCTTTGGGACGCGGCAACGAATCGGAAAGATGACCAGCGACCCGGCACGTTGCTCCGAAGGCAGTTCGTCAAAGAAAGCTCGATTAACGCACCGCCGGAGGTTGTCTTTGGCTTTCATGAAAGCCCGGATGCGCTGCGGCATTTGATTCCTCCTTGGGAGAAGATGGAGGTCGTCGAGTCCAGTGGGTCACTGAAGATCGGCAGCAGGGTCGTCTTAGGCGGGCGAATCTTGGGGCTGATTCCGATCCGATGGGTTGCTGTTCACACCGAGTACGCGCCGCCTCAGCTGTTTGCCGATCGCCAGGAATCTGGACCGTTCGCTTGTTGGTATCATCGCCATCGGATCCTTGATGATGGCCAGGGTGGAACGGTGTTGCGTGACGAAGTCGAATATCAGACTCCACTGGGACTGTTCGGCCTTTGGCTGGGCGGCTGGTTGGTTCGTCGCAAGCTCGAAGCCATGTTCGCCTACCGCCATGAGAAGACGCGGAGCCTGATCGAATCCGGAAAATGGACGACGGCGTCATCAGCGAGCGAAAGTAACCACTCCGCATGAACCATGATGTTCTGATTGTCGGGGCGGGTCTGTCCGGATTGTGTTGCGCTCGCCGATTGCAGCAGCAGGGTATCCGCTGCCTGGTGCTGGAAGCTTCCGGCGGTGTTGGGGGCCGAATCCGTACTGACATCGTGGATGGGTTTCGCCTGGACCGAGGCTTTCAGGTCTTCTTGACCAGTTACCCGGAAGCAAAGGCGATCCTGGATTATGAAGCGTTGGACCTGAAGCCGTTTCTGCCCGGTGCTCTGGTTCGTTACGGTGGCCGGTTTCACGAACTGACCGACCCCTGGCGGCGACCGTTGTCCGCCATCCGTTCGTTGTTCTCGCCCATCGGCTCCTTCGCTGACAAGTTACGCGTCGCGAGTTTTCGCTCAAGATCATTACGGGGCACCATTGAGGACCGTTTTCGCGACTCCGAAACTACATCCATCCAGGCACTTCAGGATGCGGGTTTCTCACCGTCTATGATTGAGCGGTTCTTTCGGCCGTTTCTGGGCGGCATCTTTCTCGACTCCGAGCTGCGAACTTCCAGCCGCATGCTGAACTTCGTGTTTCGCATGTTCTCGCTTGGAAGTGCTTGTCTGCCCGCAGAGGGGATGGAAGCCATCCCCCGACAACTGGCCGCGGCGTTGCCGTCCGACAGGATCCGGCTGGGAGCCCGGGTGGTGCGAGTTGGACCTGGTGCGGTGACACTCTCCACCGGGGAAGAGCTCCGTGCCAAATTCGTGGTGGTGGCGGTCGAAGGCCGCATGGCCGCGGAACTGCTGGGTGATACCATTTCCCCGACGGGACAGGGCACGACGTGCCTCTACTTTGCGGCACCCTGTCCCCCCATTGCCCAACCGCTGCTCGTCTTGAACGGTGATGGTCGCGGCCCGATCAACAATCTCTGTGTCCCCACAGTCGCCGCGCCTACTTATGGCCCGGGCGACAAGAGCCTCGTCTCTGTGACAGTCTTGGGCACGGGGAACGATCCCGATCGGCTCTTGGCCGAGGTGCGCGAGCAGCTGGGCGAGTGGTTCGGCGCTGCGGTCCAGGACTGGCGTCATGTGCGAACGTATTCGATTCCTTACGCGCTCCCCGCTCAGAGCCCGCCGGCGTTGAACGTGCCAGAACGCCCCGTTCGCTGGCAGTCCGGAATCTACGTCTGTGGAGATCATCGAGACAACGCTTCCATCCAAGGCGCGATGGTCTCGGGGCGTCGAGCTGCGGAAGCCGTATTGAAGGATCTGGCATGAACGACCCACTCATCCGAATTTTGTTCCTCGCCCACCTCGGATCGTCTCTGTACATGGTGGGGCTCATTTGGTTTGTGCAGGTCGTGCACTATCCGCTCTTTGCCAGCGTCGGAATTCTGCAATTTCCAATCTACGAACAGCGTCACACGGCTCTCACCACGTGGGTGGTCGCGCCGCCGATGCTGATCGAAGCGGCGACGGCAGTGCTTCTGATTTGGTTCCGCCCGACCGGCGTCGCCGAGTGGTCCGTCTGGTCCGGATTAGCACTTGTTGGAGTTTGTTGGTTGTCGACGGCCTTCATTCAGGTTCCGTGTCACGAGGTGCTGTCAAAAGGCTTCGACCCAATTGTTCATCAGCATCTCGTCTCGACCAATTGGCTGAGGACAGGTGCATGGAGCCTACACGGGGGATTGGTCCTGTGGATGGCATGGTTCTCGTTTCGCTGAGTCACACGGATATCGCCAATTCTGGGAGCAGAAACATGGCAAAGTTTGAAGTGGGCGACCACGCACCGGACTTTTTTGCGACGACTTATGAAGGCAACAAGATTGGTCTGGCCGACTTTTTGGGAAAGCGTGCGTTGGTGCTGTTCTTCTACCCCAAAGACGGCACGCCGATTTGCACACAGGAAGCCTGTGCGTTTCGCGACTCCTATGAGCAATTCATCGAAGCCGGGGCGGGCGTGATCGGCGTCAGCGGTGATACCAAGGAAAGTCACCGCGCGTTCTCGCGGCAGCACAATCTGTCGTTCCCCTTGATCAGCGACACCGATGGCTCGCTGCGCAGGGCATTTGCAGTTCCGAAGACGATGGGGCTGTTTCCGGGGCGGGTCACTTACGTCATCGATCAAGCAGGGATCATCCGACAAATCTTCTCGGCGCAGTTCGCCTCGGACGAACATGTCCGGCAAGCTCTGACTGCCTTGGGTGCGGCGACATCACCATCAGCGAGCGATTCATGACTGAGACAATGCAGTGCCTGGAGATCTGGGGTGGCAATCAGGGTGTGGAAGAGCACTTTCATCGCCCCGGTCTGGATGTGTGGGTTTATTCCTGTCCTCACGAAAATGCATCCAGCGGCGGTGACGTCTACTATCTTTCGTCCTGTGCCTCTGGTCGCATTTCAAGGATGCTGCTGGCCGATGTCAGCGGGCATGGACCCCGCGTTTCAGGATTGGCTCGGCGCTTGCGTGATCTGATGCGGCGACACGTCAATAGCATCAACCAAGCTCAGTTTGTCGAGGGGATGAACCGAGAATTCGTGGAACTAAACCAGGAGGGCAGCTTTGCCACGGCGATCGTGGGTACCTTCTTTGCCAGCACTCAATCCTTTCAACTGAGCGTTGCGGGCCATCCGCGCCCGCTGCTCTACCGTCGGAAGACTGGAAGGTGGGAACTCTTCGAGATCGACTGCGGTGTAGCCGTTTCATCGGGTCTGCTGAATACTCCATTAGGCATCTCGGAAAGCGTGGCATACGGTCAGACCCGTCTGAATCTTAGCAACGGTGACATGATCCTGGCTTACACGGATGGGCTCACGGAGACGCGGGTTGCCGATGGAAAGCTGCTAGAGACCCAAGGTCTGCTCAATCTCATTCAGACGCTCGATGCCACGCGACCCGATCGATTGCTGCAAAGTTTGCTCACAAAATTGCGTGACCAAGCGACCGAGCCAATTGGCGACGACTTAAGCCTATTGTTGGCTTGCGCAGACGGGAGTCGGGCCTCGTGGTGGAACACGCTTCTGGCGCCGTTTCGCCTCCTCAAGCAGGCAGCCGACAAAACTCGCTTGCGCTGATTCAATTCAATATCTGCTGCCAAGGAACAAGACATTGAAACTCGATCACGAACGCCACATCCGGCGGGCAATCGCGCTGACGAATAATACGCCCGAGTTGCCGTTTGGGGCCGTCATCGTCCACCGAGAGAGCGGCGATACCGTTGCCGAGGGTTGGAACCGGTCGATGATCAACCCAACTTGGCATGGTGAGATCGACGCCCTCAACGCACTTTTCCGATCCGGCCACCAAATTACGGGCAGTGAGTTGGTGCTTTACACCACGACTGAGCCCTGCCCAATGTGCATGTCGGCGATCTTATGGAGCGGAATTCAGATGGTAGTGTTCGGCACATCAATCCGGTTTCTTCAGAAACACGGTTGGCGACAAATCGACCTCCTCGCCGAGGAACTCGTCAGCCGCAGCCCGGCCTGGAAATGCAAGATCATCAGTGGGATGTTGGAAGACGAGTGCAATGCCTTATTCGCCGCGGGGCCGCCTCAATCGCTCCCACGACGATAAGGCTGTAGCGAATGATGTGAACCGGACACGAGCGCATTGGGGACGATTGCCGTTTTAGGATTTAACAATGTTTGCGGATTCACGAGTTCTGGTCACGGGCGGCACTGGGTACGTCGGCGGGCGACTGATTCCTCTGCTTGAACAGCGTGGCATTCGCGTGCGTTGTTTGGCTCGACGGCCGGAGTTCTTGCAGCCGCGAGTTGGTCCCGCGACCGAAGTCGTCGCCGGAGACGTGTTGCAGCCAGAGACGTTGGTGACTGCATTGCGCGACATCGAAACGGCCTTTTATCTCGTGCATTCGATGGGGACCGGCAAGGACTTCGAGGACGAGGATCGAATTGCCGCTCGCAACTTTGCCGAAGCTGCGAAGCGAAACGGAGTGCGGCGCATCATCTACCTCGGCGGCTTGGGTGAGGAGCAGCAGCAACTCTCCAAGCACTTGCGCAGCCGGCAGGAGGTCGGGAACATCCTGCACGAATCAGGAGCGCAAGTCATCGAATTCCGTGCGTCGATCGTGATTGGTTCCGGCAGTCTGTCGTTCGAGCTGATTCGGGCGCTCGTTCAAAAGCTGCCGGTCATGCTTTGCCCGAAGTGGGTCTCGACTCCTGCTCAGCCGATCGCAATCGAAGACCTGTTGAGCTACCTGCTGGCCGCGATGGATCTGCCCGTCGGGCCGAGCGACATCTTCGAGATCGGCGGTCCCGACCAAATGTCGTATAGCGAGATCATGCGCGAGTACGCTCGGCAGCGCGGGCTGAAACACTGGATGATCTCGGTGCCGTTTCTCTCGCCGCGACTGTCGAGCTTGTGGCTGGGGTTGGTGACGCCGGTTTACGCCCGCGTCGGCCGCAAGCTGGTCGACAGCCTGCGAAATCCGACGCTCGTGACCAACTCGCGTGCGAGCGAAGTGTTTGCGATTCGCCCGCGCGGCGTGAGTGAGGCCATCGCGCGAGCGCTCGTCAACGAAGATCACGAATTAACGGCCACGCGCTGGTCCGACGCGCTCAGTGCGTCAGGCCGACCCAAGCGCTGGGGCGGAATCCGATTCGGAACGCGCTTGGTCGATTCGCGAGAAGTTGACATCGGCGTCTCGGTCGAAGCGGCGTTCGCTCCGATTCAACGGATCGGCGGTCAGACCGGATGGTACTACGGCAACTGGTTGTGGCGGCTGCGCGGCTGGCTCGATCTGCTGGTCGGTGGAGTCGGAATGCGACGAGCTCGGCGCGACCCGGTGGAACTCGAAAACGGAGACACCGTGGATTGCTGGCGTATCGAATCGCTGGAAGCCAATCGCCGGCTGCGACTCGTTGCTGAGATGAAACTTCCCGGCCGAGCATGGCTCGAATTTGAAGTCGAGCCGACGGACCACGGTTCGCGCATTCGACAGACCGCCATCTTCGATCCGGTGGGCTTGACCGGCTTGGCCTACTGGTACGCGATCTACCCACTGCACGAGTTCGTCTTCGGCGGCATGTTGAACGGCATCGCAACGACTGCTCGCGAGTCCGCTGAACCGGTAACGGCGTGGCGACCTTCAGCACTGAATCAAGTGGCGTGGTTGATCGGTTTCATCTTCCTCTGCTTCGCATCGGCTGGCTTGGGAGCAGCGGCGACATCAACTTCTGTCGGCGGCTGGTACCAAACATTGGCCAAGCCGAGCTGGAATCCGCCCGACTGGCTTTTCGGTCCCGTTTGGTCCGCATTGTTCTTCATGATGGCAGTCTCCGCATGGCTTGTGTGGCGAAGTCACGGCTGGCGTGCCGCACGACCGGCGTTGAATTGGTTCGGCATTCAACTCGCGCTGAACGTGACGTGGTCGTTTCTGTTCTTCGGCCTGCACCGCCCCGGACTCGCCTTCGCCGAGATCATCGCGCTGTGGCTTGCCATCGTCGCCACTTGCCTCGCGTTTCAAGGCAAGTCCGTCACCGCCGCGTGGCTGCTGACTCCGTATCTGACTTGGACATCGTTCGCCGCGATTCTGAATTTTGCGATTTGGCGGCTGAACTCCTGACCGAGTCCCCAAGAAGTCATTTGACGAACAGGTCATTTCGTGCGGTCGAAGAGATCGCCAACACGGCGGGATGTTTGATGCGGCGTTCGGCGGAGATCGCGTAGAAGTGTTCTCGAACGGAAGGGATCTCGCCGACAAGATCGACTTCGTGTTGACGGCAGATTTCGTCTTTCATCACGAATGGCGCGGCGAACAGTCCTTCGCCCGCCTGGCCGAAAACTTTCAGCAACGCGCTGTCGTCGAACTCGGCGCGAATCGCTGGGTGCAGGTCTTGTGAGTCAAACCAGGTTTCTAACGATCGGCGCACGGCAGTCGCTCGGCCTTGAAGCAGGAACGGTGCTCCGTCGAGCGACTTCGGGAAGTCTCTGCGATACTTCCGAGCCAACTCTTTCGTGCCGAAGACCGCGATTGTGGTTTCGCCCAGCAGGTGGTTGAACGCTCGGACTTTCATCGCGCCGGTGACTGGCGTGTCGGAGAGAACTAGATCGACGTTGTGTAACGCCAATTCGCTGAGCAGTTTTTCCAGCGAATCTTCGTAGCAGATCAACCGCAGGGGGTCGGGGAGTTGCAGTGCTGGCTCAAGCAGTCGTTTCGCAATGAGTTTTGGAACGACATCCACGATGCCGACGACGAATCGAATCGCTTTGCCGGTCGGGCGTCCTTTGAGAGTGTCGAGTAACTCACGACCGAGCGAAAAGATTTCATCGGCGTAGCGATACACCAGGCGGCCGGTCTCGGTCAGTTCCAGGTTTCGGCCCGCCTTCTGAAACAACTTCACGCCCAGCGAGCTTTCCAACTGCCGTAACTGCGTGCTGATGGCTGGCTGACCGAGATGCAATTTCTCGCCCGCGCGCGCGATCGTTCCTTCGCGCGCGACCGTCCAGAAATAGAGCATGTGGTGATAGTTGAGCCAGTCCATGCGGCAACAGTACTTCGAGTTTATCAATGTGTCTATGACAGAGTTTCAAATAGTTGAACCTAACGCAGCAGAGTATTGTTTGCCGGCCTGAGAGACAGGCGAGCGGCTGACGAGGTGTCAGCGAAGGTGTTGCGAGGTTTCTGCCCGATGAACCCGCACAGCTTTGGGGGCGCAAGCCCCTCGCTCGCCGAATTTCAAACTGAGTCTGCAAGTCAGGCGAATCGCACAACAGGAGAGGGATCATGCTGATCGAAGTGACGAAACGAAGTGTGATGTTGGCGGAAGGCGTGCGTGAATGGATTGAGCGCCGACTGCAATTCGCGCTGGGACGGTTTTCATCGCGAATTCGCCGCGTCTCGGTGATCTTCCGCGATGTGAACGGCAATCGCGGTGGATGCGACAAGCAATGCCGCTTGCGGATTGTGTTAATTCCGAGTGGTGAAGTGGTTATCGAAGACATCGATCCTTCGGTTATCACCGTGGTGGCAAACGTCGCCGAACGTGCCGCTCGATCGGTGAGTCGAGCGCTTGAGCGTCGCCGCGATGTTTGCGATGTGCCGGAGCGAGTGATCTTTAGCGGGCCTCGCCGGTGTCGCAGTGATGTGCCTTTTGAGCGTCCCAACGTTTTTCTTAGGGAGCGATGATCATGCTGGTACTCAGTCGCAAGGTTCGGGAACAGATTTACTTGCCGGGACTCGACGTCGTGGTCACGGTCTTGGATGTGCGTGGGGGAAAGGTCCGCCTGGGGATCACTGCACCCGATGGAATCGCCATCGTCCGGGAAGAGTTATGTAGACAAATGCAACAGGACTCTGCGAACGCAGTCGATTCCCGGCCACGCATTGAGGAATCTGTGTCGGCCCGAGAAGGCTAGCGCAGGGTGTTGCACAAACGTGGCAACCTTCAAACGCAGTCAGAGTGAATGGAGCGAAAGACAATGAGACTCAACAGATCTTTCACGGGGATACTTCATCGGATGCGAAAAGGCGACTTCGTGAAGTGGTGCGACGAAGTCGAATCGAAGCATCAACTTTCGGAGTTTCGGGTACTCGATGCAGGGCCACTGATACGAGAGGCTGTGACTCCTGTTCGAGAAGTTGATCACTCCGGTTTGCGAGTGGAGTCAGTCGCTGAGGCGATTCGCGTGCATGGTCTCGCTGGTTCATTGCGAAGTCTTGAGCTGGCTCTCCGGACGGCAGAAGAATTGCAAACACGGCAGCAAGGTTCGGTTCATGTCGATGTCAGAATCCGCCCGTTGCAGAATCTCAACTGGCAAAGAGCTTGAACGGTCACAACGCATCCATTGCGTCGGCGATGACGCGAACACTCAGGAATCATCATGGAAATCTCGATGTGTGGACTTCCCCCCGTTTTGCGGGCGCGTAGATAAGCGCGTAGAGTGCGAGACGAGGAGCGAGCAAGATGCGTCAGCGACGGAAGTTTACCCGAGAGTTCAAAGTGGAGGCCGTTCGGTTGTCGAGGCAACCGGGTCGAA
>SXKJ01000238.1 GCA_005778115.1 Planctomyces sp.
CCAGCCTCCTCAGCGACGGCGATCCCCTCACCAAACACATCCTCGCCCGCCCCGGCTCGCTCTATTACCGCCGCACCACCGCCGCCAGATTGGAAGTTCAAACCTGACCGGGAAAGAAAAGGGAATGCTGTTTTGCACCCTAGAGGACTTCAAAACCAGCACGACGCGCAAGCGAGTGGTTGCTTTGAGGGCGATTTGACCACTCGCTCGCGCTTCGTGCTAGGTTCTGCTACCGCTTCTAATACTCGCCTGGATTGGCGAGGTCACGTTCGACGCGGGCGAAGACTTCGTTCAGTCGGTTGGTGGCGTCGGTCAGCATCCGCACCAGCGGGCCCAGCGGTTCGAGATGATTGTCCTCGAAGTTCTCGCTGTTCTCGTCTTTCCAATGCTCCTTGGTCAGCTCCCAAGATTGCAGCAATTCGACGTGCGCCTTGTAGAGCTTGGTGCTGTCGTTGGTGAGATCGGCGACTCGCATGGTATTACAGTTTCAAATTTGAGATTTGAGATCAGGACGCTGGCGGTGGCGCAACTGGCTCTTCGGCAGCCGCTTCGATTTCCGCATACGCTTCAATGGCGGCGATCATCCGTTCGAGCGTTGCGATCGTTTTGGCGAAATCCGATTCGATGTAGCGTTGCAAGGCCCCGCGCCGCCCGTCGTGCTCGTCGATTTCGTGCCGCACAAAGGAGGTCCAACGAGCGACCGCTTCGACTTTCTCTTGAGCCATCTGCAGTCGCTGCTTGGCCGCCTCCAACGCCAACTTCTCTTCGTAGCAGGTGGGTCGGTGGTCCCCGACCGACCGCATCTTGCACCTCTCCAAATCGGACCGCGCCTGAGCGATCACGTCGAAGCTGCGCAGCATGTAATTCTTCCAGAAGACCGGCCGATCATGCTCCAGCCAATCCAGAAAGCCCAGCACCTGCTGCTGCATCGAAGCGGTGACATCCACAGCCACATCCGCGAACTCCAGCAGACGCACTTTGAACTCGCGCATGGCGGCGAGCGAATGAACGTTGGCTTGAGACATGCCAATCGACTCCAAAGATCACTGTTGAAGTTGAGCCCGCAGCCCGCGCAGGAGTCCTGCCATATCGGAATCAGGATTCAATTCCGCCAGTCCTTCCAATTGCGAATACAGGTAATCAAGCCCAGCGTTCGCTGTCGAACAAGGATCCCACGGACATCAATCAGATCAATGGTCCGCTCGGCAACCAACTTCAAGATGATTCAGTCTTCGGCCGACGCAGGTGCCAAGTTGACACCCACGTCAAACCGAAAGGAGGTCGCTCGGTCGATGAATCGCTCTTCGTCAGCGAAAGAGGCCGCGCCCACGTCAATCGGCACGCTGTTGGGGGGCAATTAACGCCGCGCGGCTCATTTCTGTGATGCAAATGACATCGCAGGTTCATTGGCCGGCTACTTGACTCGCACCAGCTTCATGATGCGGCCGGAGACGTTCCAATCCTGCACATACAGGTTGCCGTCCTTGTCCCAGTACGAACCGTGAGTGCCGTTGAAGACCCCTTCGATCCACTTGTCTTGCGGGACATTGTGGTTCACTCGCGTCGCCGGGTCCGCGTTGTGGCCGAGCACCGCCATGATCGTGTTGCTCTTGTCGAGGATGACGACTCGCCCGTGCAAATCGGGCACGGAGACGTAATCCCCTTGAACGGCGACCGAGGTGGGCATTCCCAGTCCGGTCACGACCTCGTCGATGTAATTGCCGTCGAGGTCGTAGTGCAGCAGACGCCCTTTGGGTGTGTGGTTGCGATCGCAGATCAGCAGACGCGGCGGGGCGTAGCGCGTATCCAACGTCATGCCGTGCGCGGTGTTGAATTCCTTGAGGCCGTTCCCCTTGGTTCCGAAGTGCTTGATGTATTTGCCGGCCTTGTCGAACTTGAAGATGTGATTGCTGGCGTAGCCGTCGGCCAGAATGATGTCGCCGTTGGGAGCGACGGTGATCGCGGTCGGGCTCCACTTGGCCAGCTTCAAACCAGACTCTTCAGGGATGCCCAGCTTCAGCACGATGTCGCCGGTCTCCGCGTGGAACTTGATCCCTTCGCCGGCCGCATTGCGAGCACCGTAAATGAACTCGTCGTTCCCTTCGGCCCGGATTTCGAGATCATGAATGTTGTTGTATTTGTCGCCGAGGAATCGGCGAATCACTTTGCCTTCGGGTGAGAAGACGAAGACACCCAAACTCGAACTGGTGTAGATACTGCCGGCCTTGTCGATCACCACACCGCCGTGAGTCGATCCGAGCACCGATTTCCCGTCTTCTCCGAGCCCCCAGCCAGGAACCGTATCAAAGGTCATGATCCCACAGCCCATTCGCACTGGCTGAACCTTCTCGGCCGCGAAACCCGACAGGGCGAGACCGAACACGAACGCGATCGACAGCAAGCAGCTCTTCATCGTTTGGATTCCTGGTGGTGAGTGGGTTGATCCCCGGCCAAATCGAGTTGTCGGACTTGCATTGAAATCCGCAAACCATACGCACGGCAGACAGTGACACGGTGAGAGTTCTCACGAGCAGCGGCAGTATCCGGTTCCCACAATCGCATTTCAACCAGCGACAGGAGCATTGAGCGGAGACGTTGGCTCTTGTCGTTGATACCCATCAACTGGCGCAGCATTGTTGCGTGCAGGTCGTGCAGAGAAGTTTTGCCTTTGACGGCCTAGTCACCGTCGGTCTCCCCGTAGCAGATTCGGCGGTGTGCCAAGTTTTCTGGAATCTGAAAATTTGCCTGTACGGTTTGTTGACGGATGCACTTCAGCTTGGCATGGTGCTTTCGAACACTTCTCTGTGAGAGCATTTCTTTCGCTCCGGTGCCTGGTCTCAACCTTCGATCTCCGCCTGTGCTTTCTGCGATGGCACCACTCATCACCTGGAAGGAATCATCATGCTGTTTTCGCCGTGGTTATCGTCGTTCGCGAAACGTTCGTTGGCGCAGTGGTCGGCCCTGTCAGCCCCCCCCCAACGACGGCGTTCGCTCTGCGGGCGGTGTGATTCGTTCGTCAGCGCGATCGAGTGCTTGGAACCGCGCACGGTGCTCAGCGCGGCGGACGACTACCTCAGCACAATGGCCACGCTGCAAGGCTTGGCGGACACGGCGATCGCCAATGCGCAATCGCAAATTGACGCGGCGGCGGTGCGTTACCAAACCACGATGGTGTCCGCCAACGACAACTACACCTTGGCGGTCAATGACGCGGTCGCCGTTTACGACTCGGCGGTTCAACAGGCCGACACGGACTTCTGGGATCTGGTGAATCCGGCGCTCGACCAGTATCAATCGGACGTCGATGCCGCCAACGCGGCTTACGACGCACTCGTCGATCCCGCGTACGACGTTTACCTCTCAGCGGTCGATGCCGCC
>SXKJ01000018.1 GCA_005778115.1 Planctomyces sp.
AGGCTCCGGTGACTTCGACCTTCGGGTCGCCGCATTGCGCTTTCACACACAACAATGGGATGACGCATTCATGTCCGACGTCGGCGATCGCGTTGACGGCATGAACGCGAACCACTCGTTCCGGGTCCGCCAGCAATTCGGCCATCGCGATCAGCTTGTCGTTGACACCGATCTTCCATGACCGAGCCAGCAGCGCGGCACATCCACCGCGCACGTTGACCGCCGAATCGGACAAGGGCCAACCGGGATCGAATTGTTCGTACTTCATGCCGGTCAGACAAAAATCTGGATCGTCGAAGCCAAGCCGCGCGAGTGCATCGACGATCGCCGCCTTCGCCGTGCAACCGCGGTCGCGTTCCGGCTCGGAACAGAGCGGTCCCCAGAGCGATTTCAATTCGTCTGTGAATTCGGTCAGCTCCCGTTCGCCGATGATCTCCGCCGCTTTGGCGATCACGAGGTTTGATGGTTCACGCAAGCAACGCCGTAACTCGGCGCGAGCGGAGTCTGAATCTGGCTCATCTGCCAAATCCACCAGTCGTTTCAGTCGGGCATCAATGGGATTGGTTTTTGCCATCGACAAGCGCTCGCGAAACGTAGGGTGGGACAAGCAGCGCTTTGCCGCGCCGGCCCACCATCAGATGAACAACGGCATTATTGAAACCAAGCTTGGTGGGCCGGCGCTCGAAGCGAGCTTGTCCCATCCTACTGTGTTACCGCGAGATCAGCTTGCATTGTTGCTCGAACTCTTTGGCGACACGTTCGGCGGACCAGGCCGTGGTCGCGAGGCGTACTTCGTCGAGTTGTCCGTGGAACCACTGTGTCTTGGTCGCGACGTAGTGACCCAATTCGAGCGGATATCCGACAGCGGCTCCAATCGAGCCGTCCGTGCGCGGCGATTCGGCAGAGAGCTGACCGTTGACGTAGATTCGTTTGTGACCCGCTTTCGGATCGAAGACCACCGTGACCATCGACCAGGTTTTTGCGGCCAGCGGCTGCTTCGCGGCGAGCGTGTCCCAAGCTTTGTCTTCGGCCGTGCGGGTTTCAAACCGCGGGATCGCATCCGTGCCGAGGTAGATATTCCATCCGTGCTTGGACACGAGATAGCCATTGCCCGTCGCTGACTCCGGTCGTACCCACAGCGAAATCGTGAGCGGTCCGGTCAATCTCAGCGTCGTTGCATTGCCCGCAGAGGCAAAGCTGGCCTTTCCATCAAAGTGCAGCGCAGATCGGCCTGTCGCAGTACTCATCGGCTTGGCCCCCTTCAACTCCAACGGATGCCGGCCCGCGTCGTCTTTCGCCGATGTGGACTGATCGGTCAGCTCATCGAACGAGTAATGCAGCACGAGATCATCGGCCGGCTTCGTCGCAGGCAGAGTCGGCTTCGCGGCCGGTTTGTCAGCGACGGCCAGTTCGATTGGAACCGCCATGCGGTAAATGTCAAAACCACCATCACGCATTGAAACGAACGCGAGCGACTTCCCATCCGGCGACCACGCCGCTTGATCGTCGGTCGCGGAGTGCTTTGTCAGATTACGCAGTTCACTGCCGTCGGCACGCATCACCCAGATGTCGTAGTTGCCGGAGCGATTCGAGGTGAAGCTGAGCCATCGACCATCGGGCGACCAGCGCGGGTGCGCGTCGAGACCGGGCGATTGCGTGAGCCGCGTCAGATCGGTGCCATCGGGACGGACTTTGTAGATTTCAATGTTGCCGTCGCGATCGGTGGCGAATGCGATCCACTCACCGTCCGGGGACCAATCGGGTTGATGGCAATACGAACCATCGACCTGCACGATCTGCGCGAGGTTCTTGCCGTCGGCATCGACAACAAACAGCCGCTCGGTGGTACTGACCGCACAGAGCCGCTTGCCATCCGGCGACCAACACGGCTCTTCTCCAATACTCACCCCTTGGCTGGGAATGAGCTTCCGCAGTCGCGTGGCTTTGAGCTCGATATCGACGTCGCAAACGAAGGTGTCCTTCGAGGAGTTGCCGGTGTCGTTGCCTCCGCCAGAGAGAATCAGTTGCTTGCCGTCAGGCGACCAGGCGGGATGTTCTTGGATCTGCACTTCGCGATCGAACTCAGCCAGCAACCGCCGGTCCTCTGTCCCGTCCGCTTTGACCAGATGCAGCCCGACCAGAATCTGATTAGCCGCTCGGCGATTGGCGTAGTGCCGCGAGTAGACGATGTGCATGCCGGTTGGCGAATAGCGCAAGAAGAATTTGGAGAAATGCGACTTCGTCAGACGAGCAACCGATGGAGTGTCATCGGCATAGGGCCGTGAATAACAGACGAGAACGAGTAGGCAAAGAAATGCGCACCGAGCAGGGGTCAGGTCTTCAAATTTCATTTTTGGCGTCGCAATCCACCCCAGACAGAAATCCCACATCAATTTTCCATCTCACGCAAACGCTCATTCGCGAGGCCAAAAATGAAATTTGAAGACCTAACCCCGGCTTCTTTAGCCTCACCCCAACTCGGTAATCGGCGTCCCCAGAACTTCGGAGCCTTTGACGAACAATTCGAGTTTGTCGAGCCCCATCTTCTCCAGCACCGTGACATGCAGATCGACGGGGTGGATCGGGCGTGATGCCGGATAGCCGCCATCGGCCGTGCTCGAACCGATCACGATTCCGCCGGGAGTGCCGCCCCCCGCAACGACGATTGAATAGCCGAACGGCCAATGTTCTCGGCCGCCGATGCTGCTGATCTCCGGGCTGCGGCCGAACTCACCCAGTGCGATCACCAACGTGGAGGCCAACAGGCCGCGTGATTCGAGATCGGTCAGCAGCGCGGTGAAGGTGCGATCGAAGATCGGGCAGAAGCGATCCTGCATCCGTTCGAATAGCCGGTAGTGCAAATCCCAGCCGCCGTCGCCACCTTGCTGTTCGTCTTCCGCGTCGCCGCTCCAGTTGACTTGGACGAACGGCACACCCGCCTCGACCAATCGCCGGCCGAGCAAACAATTTTGGCCAAAGACCGTGTGACCGTATCGCTCGCGCAGTTGGTCCGACTCTTCGTTGACGTTGAGTGCTCGCTTCGCGCTGGCCGAGGTGAGCAGTCCGAACGCTTTGCGTTGCAAGTCGTCGAATCGTGACGCATCCGCCGCTTCGGTACGCCGCTGAATTTCATCGAGTCCGGCAAGTAGTGATTTGCGATCGTTCAACCGCGAACCGCCGATCCCGGCGATCGGTTCAATCGACTGTGGAATCTTGAACCCGTCCTCGTGAGTGAAGCTGTCGATGCGGAAGGGATCGTGAGCGGCTCCGAGTGCTCCGGCCAATTGCCCGCGTAGATCGGCACCGCTGACTTTGCAATTCGGGCCGATGGCCGTGAACGCCGGCCAGTCGCCCGATCGGCGGCGAGTCAGATACGACACCAGCGAACCCACGCTCGGCCGAACTCGACCGGGAAACGGGACCGCCCCCGACGCCTGCGAACCATTCGAGCTGCCGGTCAGCGCAACCGTGCCTCCCTGATTATGGTCCTTCATGTCGTGAGCCATGCTGCGGATGATCGTGAACAGCCGCGAGTTCTCCGCGCACATCGGCAACAGTTCGCTGATCTGCATCCCAGAAGAGGCCGTCGCGATCGGTCCATAGCAGCCACGGATCTTCGATGGAGCGTTCGGTTTTGGATCCCACATCTCATAAGCGCTAGGACCACCCCACATCCACAGGAGCAAAACGGACTTCACCGCTGGGCCCGATTCGGCTGCCGCATTCCTCGCTAACAGATGCGGCAGCGACAGGCCGAGTGCCGAACAGGCTCCCACTTGCAACATCGCTCGGCGAGACATGCCTTGGCAATCGCGAGCCGCTCTTTGTCCGAGTTCAATCATGCCGCACCTCCACAAGGAGACCGCCGGTTCGTTGCGTGTACCACGATGCCGATTTCTCTTCGGCCAATCAAGACTGTGTCCTTCATTTTGGTGGATGGAAGGAAATCTCGGAGAGGGCTACGCACTGGGATGGGCTTCTTATTCGATCTCGCCAGAACGAACGCCAACCGCGACAACTCCTCAATTCCAAAAGACTCCCGCTAATTCCCTCTGAAAAGATTTCATGAAACAACGAATGTCCGTTCGACTCCGATCGGTGGCGATTTCCCTAGCGGGGTTGCTCGCCATCGAGCTGCTGGCCTGCTGGCTGTATCGCGGCCCGCAACCGATTTCGGAGGAGCACGCATCGGCAAGCAACTCTTCAATCTTCTCCGCCGAGCGAGCAGCCAGTATTCACGAAGAGTTGTTCCCATCGAAGCCACATCCGGCCGGGTCGATTGAGAATCAATTGGTGCGAGATCGGCTGGTCGAGCTGCTGCGGAACATGGGCTGGCAGGTTGAAGTACAAACGGCGGTGGTTGAGTCTGATGCCAAGGTGGTGATTCACAACGTGCTGGCTCGACATCAGGCAACGGAGAAGTTGGATGTTCGGCCGCTGGTCCTGGCGAGTCATTACGACTCATGCCGCACCGGGCCGGGTGCGGGCGACGCGGGCGCTTGCGTCGCCGCGTTGGTCGAGGCCGCAACGGCACTGGCAGAAGGAGCGACGAAGAGCGGACCAACTTTGAAACGGCCGCTGTATTTGCTCTTCACGGATGGTGAAGAGTTGGGACTGCTCGGAGCCCATCACTTCGTGAAGCGACATCCGCTCTCGGCGAGAAAGCCGATCGTGTTGAACTTCGACGCGCGCGGGACCAGCGGGCCGGTGATGATGTACGAGACGCACTCCGGCAATCGAGCGGCCATTGTAGCTTGGTCTAACGTGTTGGCTCGGCCGAGGATCACCGGATCGCTGTTCACGGCCGTGTATCGGACGATGCCCAACAGCACCGACTTCACCGTGTTTCAACAGGCTGGCTGGCAAGGCTTCAATTTCGCGATCGGCGACGGAGCTCATCGTTACCACCAACCGGACGACACATTGGCGAACCTCGACCGCCGCAGCTTTCAGCACTTCGGCGAGCAGGCCCTGAACTTGGCAAGACAGATCGCCACGACCGATGCGGAATTACCGACAACTGCGGGTGACGCGGCCTTCTTCGATGTGCTCGGCTTGTTCGTGGTGCATTACCCGCTGTCGTGGTGTTTGCCTCTGAGCATTGCTGCTTGCGTGCTGCTGTGCGTGATTAATCGCCGGACACTTCTCACGAGAGACGGCCACCGCGCGCGAATGTTGATGGCCGCGACGATCCTCGTCGTGCTGATCGTCAGCGTGGGAATCGGCTGGTTCTTGAGCCGGCTGATGCAAGACGTCGGCATGTTGCCTCGCAACTTTGTGTGGTACGGGCACGCGCTGAGCGCAGCACTGTGGTTGGCTTCGGCGGCGAGCAGTCTTGGGATCGCCTCGTGGCTGCTGCGGCGATGCTCGCCCGAAGCGTTGTGGAGCGCACTCTGGTTATGGGGTTCGTTGGCGGGGATCAGCGTGGCGATGATCGCGCCGGAGTTCAGTCCGCTGTTCCTCTGGCCGGCGTTGCTTGCGACGGGGTTGTCGATCACTCGGTGGAGCGTCGCGACTCGAACAATTCTTGTGACCGTCGGCGGAGCCGTGTTGCTGGTGCCTGTGCTGCACTTGTTGTCGATCGCGCTCGGACCGGCGACGGGACTCCTGCTCTGTCCGGCATTCGCATTGCCCTTAATGCCTCTTTATTCTGCGTTCGCGTTCCCGGCTGTGGATTCTACCTCTCGCGGGAGCCAGGAAGAGTTAATGGTGAGCCGGGGGGCGTCAGCACCCGGACACATACGCAC
>SXKJ01000239.1 GCA_005778115.1 Planctomyces sp.
CACCTGGAGCGGCGGAGTCAGCTATCAAAAATACCTGACCAACATCGACAACGACGCCTTCGCCAACAGCACCGACGCCGAACGCCTCGCCATCGAAGCCCTCGGCATCCGCAAACCCTACGTCATCCCCGAACTCCCGAAAGCGACCGGCCCCGGCAAGGAATACACCATCGAGCAAGTCCTCGCGTTAGCGAGCGACAAACTCAAAGCCCGCGACTTCAAAAACGGCGAGAAGATGTACAAGGCGGCCCGCTGCGTCGTCTGCCACCGCTTCGGCGGCGACGGCGGAGCCACCGGCCCCGACCTCACCCAACTCGCCGGCCGCTTTAACCTCAAAGACCTGACCGACGCCATCGTCGATCCCAGCAAAGTCATCTCCGACCAATACAAGGCGTCGGTCGTCGAAACGAAGGACGGAAAAGTCATCACCGGCCGCATCGTGTCCGAATCTAAAGAGACGATCACCGTCGTCATCGACCCCGAGAGCGCCACGAAAGTCGTCGAGATCAAGAAATCCGAGATCGAAGAGAATCAGCCCTCCAAGGTCTCGCTGATGCCCAAGGACTTGCTCAAGACTCTCAACGAAGACGAAGTCCGCGACCTGCTGGCGTACCTGCTCTCACGCGGCAATCCAAACGACGCGATGTTTAGGAAATAAGCTCTCCGCCATTCGTGTTGAAAACGAATTCGTGAGCCGCAAGACGCTAGCCGCGGGTCGATGAAAACAATCCGCGGCTAGCGACTTGCGGCTCACTGGCCCTGAACTCCCCACGGATGGCGGAGAACTGGAAAATCGTCCCGCGATCAACTGAAAGCTGGTCGGTCATTGCGTGATGTTGCGGGCTCACTTCAACAGCTTCCAGCCGTTCTCATCGGCTTCTAGGCTGGTGTGACCGGCGAAGTGATCGTAGGTGGCGTGCAGGTCATCGAGCGAATCGAAGTACCCGACGATGAAGGCAGCGCTGAAGGACTCACCCGCTTTGATCGGTCGGCCGCCGAACTCTTCGATCATGCAGACATAGCCGCGCTGATGGCACCACGCTTCCGAGACAACGTCCGGTTGCAGCGTCAGCCCGGCCAACCACGGGCCGGGTTTGCCGGACTCGCGATCGCGCAGGTGATAGCCGCGGATCATGCGCTTCGGCAGAGCGTCGCGGCCGCGCGTGTAGTTGAATTTCTCGTCGGGGGCGAAGCTCTCGATGAACTCTGACGACGGGATCGGCTTGTCGAAGTAACTCAGATAGACCTCGCTGAACGAGTCCCCTTTTGTGTGCTTGATGTGGCCAGGCATGTCGAGCCGCAGAAACATCGCCTCGCTGGAGTTCACGGCGGTGACCTTGTCGCTTGAAATGAAATACCGCTTGCCAGCGGGAAACACGAGTGTCTGCTGCCACAGCGATCCGGTCTTCCTCCCCGGAGCGGCGGTGCGATACCGGAAGTCCATCGTCACCGCGAGAAAATCTTTGCCACGAATGACACGCGGCGACAGCTCTTTGGCCTGCGTGCAGATTTGCGGACCTTCAATCGACCGCTTCGGCGTCTTGCCGTGATAGGGATTGCCGAACTGGTAGACCAATTCCTTGTCGAGCTTGTCGCGATACGCCTCATCGCTGCCTGGCTCCATGATCCAATCGACGATGTCGAGGCCAAACCCCGCGTCGCGGAAGCCCGTTTGTTTGTCGAGGAACGAAGCCGCTTTGATACCGGACACATAGCCCTTCTTCCGAATAACCGCTTCCAGCTTTGAAGATTCGATTTTGATCTCGTCGTCGGTCTCAGTGACGCGGAACTCGTCAGCGACGAGTGACGACAGACCGAGCAGGAAACACATCGAGCCGATCAACCAGCGGGAAGAGAATCGGAGCATGAGCAACCTCGTTGAGTTCATCGAAAGAGAAGAAGTTTGGGGCTTAGGCAACGGGAGCCATCATTCTGTAGCCACGCTCGCCAAGAACGTGGGCTTTCTGGAATCCCCCACGCTCTCGGCGAGCGTTGTGAGTCTTGGTCCTCGAACCAGCTGCCAGTAGTCTCGTCGTGCTCGTAGGCTTCGCGAACCGAGTCTCGCGTGAGAACGATGAATGTGAAGACTCCCAAGGCCGTGCCAAACGGAAACTGCAAGCAATTGAATCCGGCGACAATCAGTGACAGCGTGCGACTGCGTCGCTGCCGCAGATTCGACGCCGAGACGAGATTGCAGATGCCGCCGATCAGGCTGAAGACGCCGAAGACCGCGTAGCCTAATTGGAAGATCAACAAAACCTCTGGCGGCGGTGCAGGGCCTTTGACATTGGCCATCAGCGAATTGAACAACATGTAATGGAGGGCCATGAAACCCAAGCCCAAAAATGCCAAGGCGGCCACGACGTAGTGTAGGATCATCAAGACCCGTAGGTGCTCCGCGTCTTGCTTGGATAGTGCCGGGGGACGCTCAGTCATCGTTTCGTATCCACGGTGAGGATTTTGGTCGCGCGAGATCACTCACCGCGACACGGTTGTCACGCGAGCATTTCCGGAATGGCCTTCCCGTCATGCACCAGCGGAACGGGGCGATTGAGCACGTCGGTCAGCGTCGAATTCGGGTTGATCCCGATGAGATGATAGATGGTCGCCAGGATGTCCTTTGCAGAGAGTGGCCGATCGGCGACGGTCGCACCGATCGAGTCGGTGCGGCCGATGATGTTGCCTCGCTTGAGGCCGGCCCCGGCGAAGAAGTTCGAGTAGGCCCGGCCCCAGTGCCCTCGGCCTTCACCCTCAAAACGCGGCGTGCGGCCCATCTCGTTCATCACCAGCACGAGCGTGTCGTCGAGCATCCCGCGAGTTTCGAGGTCGCGAATCAATGCGGAGAAGGCCAGGTCCAAGCCCGGAAGAAGTTCGTTCGTCAGGCGGTTGTAGTGATCGACGTGCGTGTCCCAGCCGGCGTTGAGTTGGCCGAACTCGTCCCACACGACCGTGACGAATCGGCAACCGGCCTCAACCAATCGTCTCGCTTGCAACGTCGATTGGCCGAACAGGGTCATGCCGTAACTGTCGCGGAGATTCGCCGGCTCTTGATCGAGATCGAACGCCGAGCGAATCGCTCGCGAGTCGAGCAGCGAAAACGCCAGCTCTCGCTTTTGATCGAGCGTCGTTCGCGCCCCTTGCCGATCGAGATCGCGGCGCAGCGATTCGAGTTGATCGAGCAATGAGCGTCGGCGATTGAGTCGGTCAATCGACAGATCGGCCGGCAGGTCCGCTTCGGCGGCGATTAAGAAGCGGCCGTCGGGCTTGATTCCGAGATACGGATCAGCGAACTCGGCGGGCGGCCCGAAGGAACGTCTCACCATTTTACGCGTGGCTTCGCCACGGAACTCGGTCCAGATCGGATCGAAACGACTTCCCAGATACATCGCCGACGGAGCCGTGTATCGCGCGGCCGACCGCCGGCTGCTGAGTAGAAACGGCAGCATGATGTTGTCCGGGATCGCTCCCGGTGGCTTCGATCCGCGCCGTTGCTGGTCGTAGTTATGCACCACCGATCCCAAGAACGGCTGATGCTGCGGATGCCCCAGCGTCTCTTCGAGCGGGATGCTTCCTTCCGGTGATCCGGTGGTCGCGTACTGCATCCCATGAAAGTTCCACGGATGCGTCAGCGAGCGGACGACGGTGACGCGATCCATGATCTGCGACATCTTCGGCAAGTGCTCGCACAGATGCAGGCCGGGCAAGTTCGAGTCGATGGATTGCAGCTTGCCACGAATCTCGACCGGAGCCTGCGGCTTCATGTCCAGCGTTTCCACGTGACTAGGACCACCGAACAAATAGAGCAGGATTATGTTCTTCGCGCGACCGAATCCCGGCAGCGAAGTGTCAGCAGATTTTTCGTCTGCGATCCCCGTTGGAATCAGCGCGGGTTGGCCAACCCCCAACAGGCTCAAGCCTCCGACGCTCAGCAGATCACGGCGCGTGACGCCGTTGCAGAGTCGTTTCGGTCCGCCGAGTAGCCGCAACATCGCAGTCTCCAAGTGAGGCCCTGACCATAACTTTACCGAACGAGCTTACCCGGCGATTCCCAGCCAGCCAACATTCAATCCGACTCTCAACCGAGCAGGCGGTTCTGCCGGCGATACTCTGCCGCCAGCAGGTCTTCCAAGAAGACTTGGCGAGAATCGACGCCGGAGGGTGGCGGCTCGCAATCCATACGCTGACAAAGCGAGTAAACAATCGTGGTGACAAACTGCTCGCGGCGATCGGCGGAGATTTCAGTCCAACGCTCCAGCAACTGTTCCACCGCTTGGACGTCAAGCGGGCGGAGCTTCTTCAACTGTCCGGCATCGAACCGGAAGCGAGCATCCGCTGCCGATCGTTTCGCCAACGTATGACGCGGGCCGGCGAGTTTGGCGGGCTCGTCTTCAATGACGATCGTCCCCGCAATCATGTCGCCAAAGCGTTGGCTGCGCGCCGACAACAGCGGGACGATCCATAATGCCGGCAAGTGATCGACAATGCGAAACACATTGCGAACCAAGATGCTGATTGCGTCGAGCCCGAAGCCATCCACTTTCACCACGCGAATTTTGGAGGCTCGCTTGCCGAACGTTTGGCCGCGCAGGCACAGCTCTGAAATTCCGTAATAGAAGAAGCTTCCCAACCCCCACACGACCATCCACAGGCCGACCAAGTACAGCAGGATCCGCTGAGCCGAATCCGGATCGCTGGGGTCGAAGTCTTCGCTCGCCTCGCGCAGCGGATCGGTAACGCTCTTCAACAGCGAGTCGGACACTGCTCCCGCGATGATCACGAAGAACAGAAGCAGCATCAGGCAGAGGAAGATGATCAGCCCGTCGACAAACCAGGCCAGGAAGCGTGTCCCCAAGCCCGCTGGCTTGTAAGACAGTTGCACGTTTTCCGGAGTCTCGAACTGAATCGCAGACATGCAAACGATACTCAGCGTGACTTGTTGGCGTGCCTCGCCAGTCATTCCAATACCACTGCGTTCGAATCAGACTACGAACGAATCCGACAGCGGCCCTGACCAACGGTGGCGAGTATGGGAGATTTCATTTCACGTCACAAGCAGGAGTGGGACGAACTGGAAGCGCTGTTGCAGCGCGGCCGGCGTTCGGTCAAGCGATTGTCTCCGGACGAGAAGCATCGCTTGGATGTGCTGTATCGCCGAGCCACCGTGCATCTGTCGCAGGTGCAGACTCGCACGACTGATGTCCAATTGGTGCAGTACTTAAACAGCCTGACGGCGGCTGCTCACAGTTTGATTTACCTGCCGCCGCGCGGACCGGCGCTGCGTGGGCTTTGGCAATTCTTGTCGGCCGGCTTTGCCCGCTCGATCGCTCGCCAGTGGCGGTTTCACGCGGTCTCTTTGAGCTTGCTGCTCGCGGGAGCGTTGTTGGCCTACTTCGCGGGATCGCACGATCCGCTGGCCTTGTACGCGCTGTTGCCGCCAGGCGATCCGCGTGTGCCGGGGACTTCGAAGGAACAACTTCTGGAGATCCTCCGGTCCGGGCGTGACACCGGTGATGGAGGCAAATTCTTGTTCGCCTCGTTCCTGTTCAGTCACAACTTCAAAGTCGGCTTGCTCTCGATGGCGCTGGGAGTCTTGGCAGCGGTGCCGACCGCGTTATTGATTCTCTACAACGGCATGATCATGGGAGCGTTCGTGGCCGTGCATCATCAGGCGGGAATCGATTCGGAGATGTGGGCCTGGATTCTGCCGCATGGAGTGACGGAACTTGGCGCAATCCTGCTGTGTGGCGGAATCGGCTTGCAGCTTGGCTGGGCCGTCATCAGTCCCGGCCAACGAACACGCGGTGAAGCATTGAAACTTACGGCCCCGGAATTGGGCCGCACGGCAGGTGGTGCTGGAGTCATGCTGATCTTCGCCGCGGTCATCGAAAGTTATCTGCGACAGAGTCATTTATCGACGTGGGCACGTCTCAGCTTCGCGGCGGCGACCGCTCTGTTTTGGATCGCCTATATCGGATCCGGCTTCGTCCACGAAAGAGCGGCCGCACGACGTTCGGCCGCGTCACAACTCTAAGTCGGTGCCCCAACGTTACGGCCGTCGTCCGCGACCACCGCTGCCACCTCGGCGGCGACGCGGAGGAGGTGGTGCCGAGATTGGTTCCGCACCACCCGAACCGCGCGGGTCGCTGGCCAAGCCTTCGTCTCCATCGTCAGGCCCGAGATTGCGGCCCACCAGATGTGGTTCCAGCAAGTATCGGAGAGCCTCTTCCCAAGACGGAACGTTGGAGTAAGCGATCGGCTTCAAGAGTGGATCGTCGTCCTCATAAGCATCGGACGCACCACCCGTAGTCTCGCTTTCCGTATGACCCTCGGCGTTTGCATTCGCTGCGACATCGGTCGGTGCATTCTCACCGGGACGGCGGCGACGACGGCGACGACTACCACGACGCTGCGACGACGGACCTTCGCCGGTCGTGCCTTCGGTCTCGTTCCCCGCCGACTCAGCACTCACGGCCGAGTCTTCCGTGCTGGATGACGGAATGAAATCGGGAGTCTCGCTTGCACTCGACAGAGCCTCGCTCAGGTCGAACGTTGTCCCTTCATTGCCATCCGGTGGTGCAGTTCTTTCGGACGTGGGGCCACCACCCCGGCGACGGCGACGGCGCGGACGTCGTGAACGTTGGTCCGATTCATCGAGAGGTTCGACATCGGAGGCAGGCACCATTCGATCGGATTCCCCTGCGACATCGGCTGCCGGTAGCACGGCAGTCTCGACCACACTTCCCGCCGCTGCCGGCCGCACATCAGAGTTGTCATCGTCGTCGGGCCAGACCAGTTCGTCGCTCACCGATTGCCCGGTTGCACGAGTTGAGTCACGCAACACCGCATCTGCGGCTTGGGAGCTTTGCGCGACCGCTTCCTCGCGTGGAGGACGAGTCGCCGGAGCTTGCTGTTTCGAAACGGAAGATGTCCCTGCAGAAGTCGATGGTTCTCCAAAAATGCCGGACCCGAAATCATCGGCAACATGCGTTGGAGCTGGAGATGGACTGACACCGGTTGATCGCGGTTCGTCCCGGCGTGTGTCACGATCAGGGCGTCGTTCTGTTCGCGGGCCACGATCATCACGCGGGCGATCATCACGTTTTGGCCGAGCAGCCGAATCACCGGATTCACTTCGAGAAGTCGCGGGGGATGCGTCGGCAGGACGAGATTCATCACGGCGCGGACGCTCTTCGGAGCGTGCCGGTCCCGCCGAGTGAGGTCGTTCGTCCCTTCCACCGCGTTCGCCGCCACTACGGCCGCCTCGTCCGCCACGATCTCCAGCTCGGCCACCACGATCTCGACTGCCGCCACGCGATGGCGATCGCGATCCTTCACTTCGCGGTGAATCACTATCCGGAATCTCTTCCCACTCCCAGTTTTCGAGCATGTCCCAATAAGCGTCTTCGCGTGTGCGACGCGGATGTCGTTTGCGAGAACTTTCGGAACGAGCCACTTGCTTGGGTTCGCTTCCTTCCGCAGGCGCGCCTTCGCCTTCAAATGCGACTTCATTCGGCGAATCGTTCTCGGAAGAGAAAGTCAGGTCATCGTCTTCGACTTCGTCGTCCGCAGCCAACGTCAGACCGTCATCCTCGCGGTCTGGAGGCAACGTCAATCCGTCATCAAAATCGGATGCCAACGTCAGCCCCTCGTCATCGAAGTCCTCTGGCAACGTGAGCCCCTCGTCGACGGTTTCCGCCTCGGAGGTCGCGGCGACGCTCTCGTCTTCTTCAAGGATGCCAGCACCAAACGGGTC
The DNA here is from genome assembly GCA_005778115.1 of Planctomyces sp. GTDB lineage: Bacteria > Planctomycetota > Planctomycetia > Planctomycetales > Planctomycetaceae > SXKJ01. Next base: position 7,754 of record SXKJ01000239.1, read on the forward strand.
GTCCTCGACGTGGTTCTTGGCAGGGACGGGTTTGCTGGACGGGATCGCCTTGGACTTTGCTACGGCAGGCTTCGCCACGATCACCGGCGCGGCGGCCGGGATTTCCGCTGCTTGCGCCGGAGAGACCTCCGCGAAAGTCACGGATTCGTCCGCGACTTTGGGAGCCGCTGGCTCCGCAGGCGGAGGGATCTCGACTTTGAACATGTCTTTGTCGAGCAGGTCGTCATCGCCACCGGACTTATCCAGATCGATACCAAACAGGTTTTGGGCCAGCCCCGCCCAATCATCGGCGGGCGGTTCGTATTGTTTTTTGCTCATAGCACGGAGGGTAACTTGTGCCAGCGCGTCCGCCAACCATCACTTCCGATCATTCATGACGGTGCTCGGATCGTGAAAATCCACTTGGAGACACGCAAATCAATGGTTCCGTCACTCAACACGAGGCGAACCGATCACAGCGAATGGTCGATGATGCCAATTCGCCACATTGTCAGTCTGGACAATCTAGGCAAACTGTTCGCGCGGGTTGCTTGCGTCGAGCGGATGGGGTCTTCATCATTCAACCGTGGTTTGCCGGAAGGAATCGGCAAGCTCGTGATAGCCTGCAGAGTTCAAGACAAAATAGGGACTACGGGTGACTCTCCCTGCAGCGGGTGAGGTATGTTGTCAGTGGCTGACGTCGCAGTACCGTTAGCCAGGACGGGGTGTCCAAAGAACAAAACAAGGAGCGAGATCATGAAGAAGCTGTTGAGTCTGATGGTGGCTGGCGTCCTGGCGATGTCGGCGGCGGTGAGCGATGCGAAACAACCTCCGGCCCCCACGCCGGAACCGATGCCTGCCCACGCGGCGCATGGTGACGCGGGCGGACTGTACCCCTGCGTGAAGTACAAGGATCTCGACCACGTCGCTTGCTGTGCCAAGCCGATCGTTGTCGAAATCGTCGATCCGTGCTGGAAGCCGGATCCGTGCAATCCGTGCTGCAAGCCGCCCTGTGTCAAGGTGCAGATTTGCGTGCCGGATCAGTGCTGCCCGCCCAAGGAAACCTGCAGCAAAGACGGCAAGCACAAGGCGTGGGACTTCGGCAAGTATGCCGTCGAAGTTCGCAGCAAGAAGGGCTATGTCGAAGTGGATTACGACAACTAAATCGTCAACGGCTTTCTGGCGAGAGACGTCCGATATTAACCGGCCGAGGTGGAACCTCGGCCGGTTTCGTTTTGCGCCGGTAGCGGACGCTGCCAGCGTCCAGTCCGACGCCAGTCGCGGGTTCTTTTCATCGACCCGCGTCTTGCGGCTCACGAATTCGTTTTCAACACGGATGGCGGAGAGCCAGAATTGGGAGAGGGCTGGGGTAAGGGGGCGAATGGTTCTAACGCTTCCCAGCTTCACCCAACCTTGCGCCTAGTTGTGTATTCAATGCTGAGCAAGGATCGACGTTGAAGCCCCCTAACCCTCTCCCCTGAAGCGTGGGAGAGGGGACCGGATCAGCGATCGGCCAAACAAGATTGCACGGATGACGACTGGCTGTGATGTTGCCACGATGCGATCCCCCGCTTTCAAGGACTTGCCATGCGTGCCTTCTTCGCCGTCTTCTGTCTGTACTTGATGACCACAGGTTTTTGTCTTGCCGCTGAGCCTGATCCCGCTGCGGTTCAGCGATTTGGTGCGGCTTGGAAGTATCCACAAGCCGGTTGGCTGGTGCTGCACATTGAAGGTTCGCCGTATGACCGAGGCGTGCAGCACGGTCGGCTGATGGCTCGTGAGATTGTCGAGTACATAAAGGCTCTGGCGAGAACTCGCAGCCACAAAGATCCCGAAGCGGCGTGGAAGAGTTTGCGTCTGCTGACCGACACGGCGTTCCTCCGCAAGTACGACGTCGAGTGTCTCGAAGAGATGAAAGGGATCGCAGACGGAGCCGCCGCGGCCGGTGCGAAGTACGATGGCCGACGTCTTGATCTGCTGGACATCGTCACGCTCAATTCGGATGTGGAGGTCGGCTTCTTGGAGTTGGCGTTGCAGGCGACGCCGACCGGTCTTGACTCGAAGAAGTTCGGCCGGCCGCAAGCCTCGCCGCCGCTGGTCAATCGCCGCGAGATGTGCAGCGCGTTCGTGGCCACGACACCCGCGACCAACAAGTCCACCGGCGGAGTCATGCTGGGACACACCACGATGTCCTCGCTGAGCTGGGTCTATCACATCAACGTCTGGCTGGACGTGACACCGACCAAAGGGCATCGCTTCGTCTGCCAGACGTTTCCCGGCGGTATTCAAAGCGGTATGGACTACTACATCTCCGCCAGCGGCTTGCTGATCGCCGAGACGACCATCGACCAGACGTCATTCGATCCGACCGGCGAAACTGAATCGTCGCGCATTCGCCGAGCGGTGCAGTACGCCAACAACATCGACGAGGCGGTCGCGATCCTCGGCACGAGGAATAACGGCCTCTACACGAACGAGTGGCTGATCGCCGACACGAAGACGAACGAGATCGCGATGTACGAACTCGGCACGCGCCACACGAAGCTGTATCGCAGCAGCCGCGACGAATGGCCCGCCGGCACGAAAGGTTTCTATTGGGGCTGCAACAACACGAAGGACCGCGACGTGCTGAGCGACACGATCGCCGACCCGCGCGGCAAGCCCGGCAATCTCGTGCTGCATCCCGGCCGGCGCGATGTCGCCTGGCTGAAGCTGTTCGACAAACACAAGGAGCGTGGCGGATTGAGCGAGGCATTCGGCTTCGAGGCATACAGCACGGCACCGATCGTCGGGTATCCGTCGTGCGACGCGAAGTTCACGACGTCGGCTCTCGCGAAAGACTTGTCGAGCTGGGCGATCTTCGGCCCGCCGCTCGGCAAAGCGTGGCGAGCATCGAAGGACGAACTGGATACCGATCCCGAAGTGCAACCGCTGGTCGCGAATGATTGGACATTATTAGGCACTCGGCGAGCGGGGGGCGTCAGCCCCCCGGTGGCTGCGCGTGATCCCGGATCGACAGGACTCTCCAGCTCAACCGGGGGGCTGACGTCCCCCGCTCGCCAAGACGTGGTAGCGGTCGATCTCGCTCCATTCCCCGATGAAGACCACGAGACGAAACTCAAATTTGAGCAACGTCACCCGTTCGCTTGGCGAGGCACGCTGAAGCCAAAGACTCCGGCTGACATAGGACTCGCCGCCGCGTTCGCTGAGTATGAGAAGATCGTCGCGTTTGAAGACGCTCTGCGACCCGATGCGAAGGACCACAAGCTCGATCAAGCGACTCAGGGACTGGTCGATTCGGCGCTCTTCACGCATCAGTCGAATTGGTGGGCCGCTCGGCAACGCTTGGGCCGCGATGTGCCGCTGTCGAAGACACAACCGGACGCGCGGTCGCTCGATTGGTATCCGATCGCGCTGGGCCAAGGCATGATGCTGCTGTCTGAGCTGCGGCAGGCACTCGGAACCGAACGGTTCGCGGAACTGATGGACGAGTTCGGAACCGCTCACGCCGACGAGGAGATCACGACCACGCAGTTCCTCGCGTTCGTCGATCAGCGAGGCGGGAAAGAGGCTGCCACCGTCTTGACCAAATGGCTAGATCGCGATGTCGCGGCCAAGGATCACGTCAGCGGTTGCTGGTCGATTCACTCGTTCGAACCAGAGCCGGAACGAGCCTTGATCGTGTTCGGCACCGGCGAGAGAGCTGCTCGCGATGCCATCGCGAATCGCGAAATCGCCGAACGCCTGCAATACGCCGCGGCACGGCGATTCGGCAACTTTCACATCCCGATCAAATCTGACCGCGAAGTGGCCGACGAAGAATTGAAGTCGCATCATTTGCTCGTCGTCGGCGAACCGTCGACAAATTCGCTGCTCCGCCGAGCAGCGGAGAAATCAGCGGTCCGCTTCAGCACGCAATCGTTCGTCGTCCGTGGCGAGACCTACGCTGATCACGACAGCGCAGTCATCTCGGCCAGCGAGAACCCGTGGAACCCGCGATTCAGCGTTGTGACCTTCGCGGGGCTGAGCGCACGCGCAACCCACCGCATCGTCGATTCGTTGTCGCCCGACGAAGAATCGTCTCCGCAGATTGTTCTATTCCCCGCTCGGCGAACGACGCAGCGGTTGGTGGTTCGTTGATCTCCGGTGGAACGCTTCCGGCTTTTGGCCGTGGGCTGAAAGCTGAAGGCCGTCATCACAACTCATGGTCTCTCATTTGGAACAACAGCCAACAGCCTTCAGCCGACAGCAATCTGCCAGACATGAAACGGACAACCGAAACGTCTTGGGAGGATTGATGGTGACACGGTTCTTTCTGGCGATTCTCTGCGGGTACTTGTGGCTGTCCCCCGCAGTCTCGGCCGAACCGCCGCAGACGGGGCCGGAGACCGAAAAGCGGTTCCCCCCACTAAAAGTTCCGGAGGGATTCCAGGCGACGCTCTTCGCCTGCGATCCGTTGATCGAATATCCGTCAGCGATCGCACTGGGGCCGCGAGCCAATACGTTGTTCGTGGCGGTCGATTACATGACCGGGCTGGGGACAACCGACATCATCCAACGCGACGAGATTCGGCTGGTCGAGGACACCGACGGTGATGGCTACGCCGATCGTGCTCCGATTTGGGCGGACGGGTTCAATTCGATTCAAGGGCTGACCTATCACGACGGGGCCGTGTTCGTGATGCACGCGCCGTATCTCGCCGCGCTGCGCGATACCGACGGCGATGGCGTTGCTGACGAGCGAAAGAATCTCTTCAAAGGATTTGGACTCGGACCGGAAGAGGACAGGGTGCGGCTACACAACTCCAACGGCATCGTCGCTGGCCACGACGGCTGGTTGTACTTGGCGTTGGGCGATCGGGGCTGCGATGTCGTTCGGCCGGAGGGGGATCTGTTGGTGCTCAACGGCGGAGGCATCTTGCGTTGCCGGCCCGATGGACGGGACTTGCATGTCTTCTCGACCGGCCTGCGAAACATCTACGACGTGGCGCTCGATGACGATCTCAACGTCTACACGCGCGACAACGAGAACGACGGCGGCAACTACAAGATTCGCGTCATCCAAAGTTTCTTCGGAGCCGATCACGGCTATCCCTATCTCTACGACGAACGGCCCGACGAAGCGCTCGCACCGTTAGCCGATCTCGGACTCGGCTCGTCGGCCGGTGGAGTCTATTACCGCGAGACGCAGTTCCCAGCCGAGTATCGTGGCCTCTACTTCTGCGAATGGGGCCGAGCGGTCATGCGATACATGCCGGAGTCACCCGGCAAAGCGTTCTCGCGGGTGAAGGAGATCGAGTTCGCGTCTGGCGCGGAGAACGATCCTTACGGCTTCAAGCCGACGGACCTTGTTGTCGATCGCGACGGTTCAATGCTGATCGCCGATTGGGCGGACGGGCAACGTCCGAAGCGCGGCCGCGCGAGGATTTATCGAGTGCAGTACGTGGGGCACGTTTCCAACGTGCCCGTGAAAGACGGGCACGTTGAAAACGTGCCCCACGACATCACCGGCTGGATCGAGCGGCTGAACTCAGAGAGCTACTACGAGCGACTCGAAGCACAACTCGCGATCGAAACGCTGGGCCGCGACGATGCGACGACGACCGTCGAATTGCTACGGAAGGCGAAGCTCAGTGAGCGCAGCTGGTTGCACGGAGTTTGGATTCTCGCACATCTTCAAGGGACACAGGCCACCGATGAATTGCTGAAGCTCGCGCGAGCGTATCCCTCCGCGAGGCTCAAGACACAGGCGATCCGGGCGTTGGCCGACTTGCACGATCCGGTCTTGGTGGAGCATCGACTCGACGCCGGGCCGGGCGACCAGCGCATCGCTTGGTTCATCGCAGCCCTGATGGATAGGAACGATGGGGCCCCAATGCTGGAGGTTGTGATCGCCATTGGCCGGTTGAAATGGAACTCGACACCGCATTGGATGTCGTTGCATTTGACGGAAATGAATCCGGAGATCGCTCACGCGGCTCAAAAAACACTTCGCCGCTGCGGGGATTGGATAGCGATTCTCCGTCTGATTGATGACCCGTCGAAGAATTCGACCTTTCGACCCATTCCTCTACCACCATTTGGCTCACAAGGGAAACGTGGAGGTCGGAGTGGAGAAGATGTGAAGCGTCGGTCTTTCTTACTGCGCGAGGTCGCATTGCATGCCCTCGCAGATCAGGCCGACAAGTCGATTGTTGACGGTTTGGAAGTCCGCATTCGATTGGCGAATGATCCGAATCGCCGGCTCGAGTACGCGGACCTCTTGAGTCGAGTCCATCGAAAGCCGCCGGCTCAATGGACCTATTGGGGCTTCCGTCCCGCTCCGCGCCCGGCGAACACGGTCGCTTGGGAGAGAACGGAACTGATCGAACAAGCCTTGGATCGTCTGCTGGCTGACTCGGAGAAGGCAGTGAGTGTGGATGTGCTCAAGCGAATGCAGCGGGAAAAGATTCCGACGAAGTTGGCGACGCTTGCGGCTTGGCTCAAAGAGGACGATCAACCAGCGGCTCAAGCTCTGATTCTGACAGCGCTGCGCGAGCATCCGGCCGAGGCTCGGCGAGAAAACCTGCAAGCGTTCCTCACGGACACACGACAGATCGCTGCGTCGCGAATCGTGGCCTTTGCCATGTGGAGCGAAGGTCTCGCTGCGGATCGCGAATCGCGGTTGCTGGCGATCGCGCCGCTGCTGGCCAATGACCAATTGCTCGCGGAAGTGCTCCGAGCCTTGGGGCAACGCGACAATGCCGACACAGATCCGAAGCCCGAAGTGAGCCAACCTGTTGCGACGTTGTTGCTCAGCAGCACTCGTTCGGAGTCACCGATTGCTCGTGCGGCGGCGATTGAAGTCATGGCGAATCTGCGAATCGCGGAGGCTGCCGGACTCGTTCCGGGGTTCTTGAGCGACAAGTTTCCGGAAGTCCGACTCGCTGCAGCGATCGCGGCAGGCCAACTGCAAGTGCTCGACGCCATCCCCGGCTTGCTGAACGCAGCAGGCCCAGATGATCCCGATATCCGTCGCGCGAGTTTCGACGCATTGCGGCAACTGCACGAATCGCGTCGGATCCAGTTGGCCGTCGAGCGGCAACTGCGTGAGTCAAATGTGGTCCCGCTGGCCGTCGCCGCGTTGCAGGATCGGACGACACAACTCAGCGCACTCAAATGCCTCGCGGAATTCGGCGGGGCGTATCAGGCTGCGGACGTGACGAAAGTCGCCCTGCGTAATTCGTCGAGCGACGTGCTGAACGTGGCGACCCAAGCGCTGACGTTTTGGGCGCACCGCGAAGGGATCAAGAGCGATCGCGGCGCGGAACTGGAGCGCGCGGTTCAAGACCTTCAAGGTGCGAGTGGCGTCCTGGCCGCCTGGGAGATCGTGGGACCATTGAAGCCAAACGCGGCGGCCTCGTTTGTCGGAATGTTCGGAGGCAAGACCGATTCCAAACCAAAGAGTTACACAGGCAATGATCTCTGGCGCCTCCTCTTCGGGAGCGGTCCCGAATCCCGGCTGCAAACCGACGGCAAGACGAACGGCATGCTGGTGGGTCACTCGGAATTCAGCGTGGCCGATCCGACCACCGCACAGTTCTTGATGTCGAGCAACGCACCGCTGCGTGTCTGGCTGAACGGCAACTTGGTTTTGGAACGCAAGGAGCCGCGTCGATTCCAACCGGACTCCGACCGCTTCGAGGCCGAGCTTGTGAAAGGAACCAACCGGTTGCTCATCGAACTGGGCAACATTCCCGACGCGGCCACCGAGTTTCACGCGCGGTTTCGCCAGAAGAGTTCCAAAGCGGAACACGAACGATTGGTCGAGGCGGCGCTGGCTCGGCCGGGGAACGTCGAACGGGGACGAAAGCTGTTCCTCACAGTGGAGAAGTCGCAGTGCTTGAAGTGTCACCGGCTCAACGATCAGGGAGAAAAGATCGGTCCCGAATTGACCGGCATCGGCAGTCGTTTCTCGCGAGTCCACATCATCGAGTCGCTGCTCGATCCCAGCCGCACCATCGCCGCCGGCTTTCAATCGCAGACCGTCGCGATGCAGGACGGTCGAGTGCTCAGCGGCCTGAAGCTGTCCGAGACCGCCGACACGCTGGTGCTCGCCGACAATCAGGGAAAGAAGCACACGCTGCTCAAGGCCGACATCGAAGAATCGCAGGCTCATGCGGGGAGCATCATGCCCGACGGCTTGGAGAAGACGCTGACGGTCGAAGAGTTCGTCGATTTGATCTCGTTCCTGACCAGCGAAAAACAAACGGCCGGTCGATAGAGATTTCCGGCATCATGTTTTGACGTCATTCGCGCTCGCCCTAAATTCGCGCGGCAAAATGGACGCCGCGCGAATTTAGGGGAGCGCGAATGTCGAACAGGTCTGCCGCGGAGTGTTGTTAGCGTTCCGCCAGTCATCCCACCGGGTTGCTCGGTCAACCCAATTCTCACCTTGGAAGGAGACTCCTCATGCTTCGCTGCAATCGTTCTTTCGGATCGTGGTTCGCCGTGGCCACGTTGCTCGCTTTGGTCATCTCGGCCGCGACCTCGGTGGCCCAAGACAAGCCCAACGACGCGATCGTCCCAGTGCCGCGTGACGGCAATTGGATGAAGCGTCACGAGTCGTTCAATGAACGAGTCAAGAAGGGGAACGTCGATCTGCTGCTGATTGGCGACTCGATCACGCAGGGCTGGGAAGGTTCCGGCAAAGGGGTGTGGGAGAAGCATTACACACCGCGCAACGCCGTGAACTTGGGGATCGGCGGTGATCGGACTCAGCATGTCTTGTGGCGTTTGGATAATGGCAACGTCGAAGGAATCGCTCCCAAGGCGGCAGTGCTGATGATCGGCACGAATAACTCCGGCACGAATTCGTCCGCCCAAATCGCCGAGGGAGTCGAGGCGATCGTCAAGAAGCTGCGCACGAAACTGCCGAAGACAAAGATTCTGGTGCTGGCGATCTTCCCACGCGGAGCGGATGCCAATGACGCCAAACGCAAAATCAACATCGGAGCCAACGAGAAGATCGCCAAGCTGGCTGATGGTGAGATGGTTCACTACCTCGACATCAGCGAGAAGTTCTTGGGGGCGGATGGCACGCTGTCGAAAGAGGTCATGCCGGACCTGCTGCACCTCAACGAAAAGAGCTACACGACTTGGGCAACGGCCATCGAGCCAAAGGTCAAAGAGATGATGGGCGAGAAGTAGGTCCAACATTGATGTGACGCTCAGGCGAGCGGGGCGGTGTCAGCCACCCGGTTGCGACTTCTGTGAGGAATGCACCGGGGGGCTGACGCCGCCCCGCTCGCTTGGTTCTTTGCTGCTTGCCCCGCCCGCGATTTACGGGGCATAATGCGACGCCGCTTCCATTGCCGATCATCCGCAGGACAGGCGGCTCGCCTGTCATCCGCCCGACGAGGTCTCAACGCCATGCCCCAACTTTCCCGCCTCGATCCGCTGTTCGGCCCTGGCAACTCGCTGGTCAATCGCCGCGATGTGCTGCGAGTCGGTTCCGTCAGCGTGGCCGCGACGCTTGTTCCCGCTGGGTTGGGAAGCGTTGCGTCAGCCAATGAAACTCGCGCTGCGAGCTTCGGCAAAGCCAAGTCGGTCGTTTACCTCTGGATGGGCGGAGGAGTTACGCATTTAGAGTCATTCGATCCAAAGCCGGAAGCACCCGAAGAGATCCGCGGAACGCTCAATGCCATCGACACGAAGCTCCCCGGCGTGCAGTTCTGCGAAGCGTGCCCGAACCTCGCGAAGATTGCGGATCAGCTCGCCGTCGTCCGCAGCTTTTCGCACGACAGCAACGATCATCTGCTGAGCCAGGCTTACACACTCTCTGGCCGCAAGGTGACGATGGCGCAGCTCTTCTCCGAGCCGAACATCGGATCGCTCGTGTGGCATCTGCAAGGTTCGCGAAACGGGTTGCCCGGTTACATCGCGGTACCGGGGATCACTCGGCCCGGCCCGCCGCCGTATGCCTTGTTCGTCGGTGGTTGGTTGGGAGACCAGTACGCTCCGTTCTGCGTCGGCGGTCAGCCAGAGCAGCCCGACTTCACGGTTGGTGTGAAATCCGAGAATCCATCGCCGATCAGCGATGAAGACCTGCGACCCAAGATGCTCGACATGCCGGAAGGGGTTTCGCTCACGCGACTCGATCGCCGAGTCGCCTTGCGACAGACCTTCGATCAAGCGCAACGCAACATCGAGCAACAACGACTGGCCGAAGCCGTGGACGGCAATTTCTCCAGCGCGTTGGGCCTGCTGACCTCCGGCAAGATTCGGGACGCCTTCGATATCCGTAAAGAGCCGGACGCTGTTCGTGAAACCTACGGCCGAACCAAAATCGGCGGTCGCTGTTTGATGGCCGCGCGGCTCGTCGAAGCCGGCGCGCGATTCGTCATGGTCGATTACGGCTACGACCCGGACTACGGCAACCTGTGGGACAACCACAACGTCCCCGAACAGAAATTCCCACACATCAGCCAGATGGCGATGCGCGGCTATCACGTCGCCGGTATGGACAAGGCGTTCGCCGCGCTCATCAACGATCTCAAGCAACGCGGTTTGCTCGACGACACACTTGTGGTCTTCCTCACCGAGTTCGGTCGGACCCCGAAGATCAACAAAGGTGGCGGCCGAGATCACTGGGGAGCCTGCGGCTCCATCTTCTTCACCGGAGCCGGCACAAAGGTCGGTCAAGTCGTCGGAGCCAGCGACAAACAAGCCGCGTATCCGACCACAAAACACTTCGGCCCGGCCGACATCGCCGCCACGATCTATCATTCTTTGGGCATCGATCAGGAATCGCGCGTCGCTAATAAAGAAGGTCGCCCGATGTTCGTTCTCGACCACGGCCATGTCATCGAAGAGGTGGTGAGCTAACCGCCAGAATTGCAGTGTTGATTGTGCGGCAGGATTTCAAACTGCCTGTCCATTTTTTGCTGTCGCCTCCTCAAGAGGCGAGAACCAAAAAGTTTCACACGAATAAGAGGCAGCTTGAAAACCTGCCTCACGGAGCCGGCCATGATTCGATTTTGGATTTCGTTTGTTGGTGTGCTGCTCACTTGCGTGTTGTCGGTGCCTCTTTCGATGGCCGACAACAAAGGCAAGAACAACAAGAACGACGCGGCGCAAGAGAAGAAGGACGACCAGAAGATCAAGAACGAAAAAGAAGACGTTAAGCAGGCTCAGGACAAGCTGAAGGAGGATCAGAAAGACTTGCAGGACGCTCAGAAGGTGCTCGCCGAAGCGGAAAACAAGGAGAAGGCCGCGCGGCAAAAACTGGATGAAACGCGCAAGCGGATCGAATCCAAGCACGAAAAGACAGCAGGCGTCGACCAGACGCTCGCCGATCAAGAGGTCGCCAAGAAGGCGTATGATGAGGCCGCCGCTCCCGTGCTGAAGACGCTCAAGGCCAAGCCGGAGTATCAAGCCGCCGCGAAGAAAGTTGCCGAAGCCGAGGCTCGATTGAAATCGGTTCGCGCGGACGAATCTTTATCGGCCGACGCGAAACGCAAAGAGATTGCTCTGGCGAGCAAAGACAAATTGGCAACCAGCGAACTCGAACAGATCGCTCTCGAAGGAGATCCCTCTGCAAAGTCCGCACGAGCCAAGCTCGCGGATGCTCAGGACCGAGTGAATCAACTCCGAGCAAAACTCCGCAACCTGATCGACGACGACCCGGAGATCAAATCCTCTCTGCAAGCCATGCGAGCCGCCGCCGATGCCAGCGAGATCGCCGGCCAAAAGATGCAACGCATCCGCGACAAGATTGCGGCGGACGCTGCCAAGCTCGCTCGCGAACAGCAGCAGGTCAAACAGGCCGAAGCCGGCGACAAGGCCAACGACAACAAGAACAAGAACAACAAAAAGCCGAATAATAAAGGCAAGAAATGACGCAACGGACACTCGCAGTTCGTAGGTTGGGCACTCTTGCCCGACCGAGGCTGATGCAACACGCTCGGTCCTCCGCCTTAGTCCACGCGGTTCTGTTGGCCTTGTTCCTCAATCTCTCCGCGCAGGCCGAGGACGTCTTTCGCGACCGCGTCGTGCCAGTCATTCAGAAGCGCTGTCTGAGCTGCCATAACTCGGTCGATCACAAAGGGGGCTTCGCCCTGCAATCGGCGAATGAGTTGTCGAAGAGCGGCTTCGTCGAATCCGGCAAGCCGAAAGAGAGTCATCTGCTCACGGTCCTGAAATCGCAAGACGGCAAACGCGCGGCGATGCCCAAGAACGGCGAGCCACTCAAGGCCGAAGAAGTCGCCGCGATCGAGCAATGGATCGCCGGTGGAGCGAAATGGCCGGATGGATTTCGGATCGAAGATCCGGTCGTCACGAACACTGATTGGTGGTCGTTCAAGGCGGTCGTGCGGCCGCGTGTGCCGAACATTTTGAAATCTGAACTTTCAAATTTGAAATCTCAAATCTCAAATCCCATTGACGCCTTTGTCGTGGCGAAACAGCGCGAGCAGGGCTTGTCGATGTCTTTGGAAGCCGACCGCCGCACGCTCATTCGGCGAGTCACCTACGACCTTACCGGCTTGCCGCCAACACCGGAAGAAGTCGATGAGTTCGTCAACGATCCCGATCCGACCGCTTACGAACGGCTAGTCGATCGGCTGCTCGCCTCGCCGCATTACGGCGAGCGTTGGGGCCGGCATTGGTTAGATGTCGCGCGGTACGCCGATACCTGCGGCTACGACAAAGACAAGCTGCGGCCGAATGCGTGGCCGTATCGCGATTACGTCATTCGCTCGTTCAATGAAGACAAGCCGTACGCTCGATTCGTCGAAGAGCAGATCGCGGGAGACGTGTTGTATCCCGGCACTCCGGACGGAATCCTCGGACTCGGCTTCATCGCGGCCGGGCCGTGGGATTTCATCGGGCATGTCGAAGTGCTGGAGACAAAGATCGACGGCAAGATCGCTCGGCACAACGACCGCGATGAGATGGTCACGGCGACGCTCAACACGTTTTGCAGCGTGACGATTCAGTGTGCTCAGTGCCACAACCACAAGTTCGACCCATTCACGCAGCAGCATTACTACGGTCTGTAAGCGGTCTTCGCGGCCGTTGATCGGGCCGAACGGCCGTATGACCTCGACCCGTCGGTCGAACAGCAGCGCCGCGATCTGCTGGCAAAGCAGCGCGACCTGCAAGCGAAGATTGGGACGTTGGATGCCGAGATACGCACTGCCGGCGGTGACGACTTCGCTCGGCTGGAGAAGGAGATTCGCGAATTGACGCCGAAAGCTCAGCCGCTCGCGAAGAAGCCGGAGTACGGCTATCACAGCGGGATCGAATCGTCGCCGGACAAAACTAAAGTGGGTGCAGATTGATCTGGGGCAGGTCGTCGAGATCGATCGCGTGGTCTTACACGCTTGCCACGACGAGTTCGGCGGCATCGGGGCCGGGTTTGGATTTCCGCTGCGGTATCGAATTGATGTCGCAGAGACCGCTGACACACTAGCCCGACGCGCAAGCGAGGGGGCGAAATCGCAACAGACCGACGACCCCTCGCTTGCGCGTCGGGCTAGTGTGTCGGACCAAACACAAACCGACGTTCCGAATCCTGGCCTCGTGCCGATCTCGATCAACGCCAAGGGAACGAAGGCACGCTTCGTGCGCATCACGGTCCCGAAGCTGCGCGAGCGAACGAAAGACTTCATCTTCGCGCTCGCCGAAATCGAAGTGCTGACCGCTGACGGCAAGAACGTTGCCCTGAAGGCCGAAGTCACAGCTCTCGATTCGATCGAAGCGCCGGTTCGCTGGGGCAAGAAGAATCTCACCGACGGCATTTGGCCGCAAGCCGGAGACACCGCCGCGATCACGAAACTCTCCGAGCTTCAAAAGCAACATCAAGCGATTCTCGATCGCATCAACACTTCGGAACGACGCACGCTCCGCGAGCAATTGGACAAAGACCTGAAAGCCGCGCAGCAACAACTCGCGACGCTGCCTCAAGGCCGCATGGTCCTCGCCGCCGCGACCGACTTCGAACCTTCAGGTGGATTCCAACCAACCAAAGGTAAACCGCGAGACGTTCAAGTCCTGCATCGCGGCAACGTGCTGCAACCGCGCGGAGCCGCGAAGCCGGGCGTGTTGCCGATTCTGAAAGACGTCCCGGTGGAATTCTCGCTGCCAGCCGATCATCGCGAAGGAGACCGCCGAGCGGCTCTCGCGAAATGGATCACGCGCCCCGAACACCCGACGACGTGGCGTTCGATCGCGAATCGCGTTTGGCAATTCCATTTTTGCCAAGGGATCGTCGAAAGCTCGAACGACTTCGGCCGCATGGGCCGTTTGCCATCGCATCCGGAGTTGCTCGATTGGCTGACGTCGGAGTTGCGCGGCGACGACACCAGCACGACGCGCAAGCGAGTGGTTTCAGACGGCTCAGCAGACCACTCGCTTGCGCGTCGTGCTAATGAAGGATCTCTCAAGCGACTGCGCCGTTTAATCGTCACGAGTTCGACGTACCGCCAGCAATCCGCTCATCGAGACGATGCGGCGACCATCGACGGCGGAAATCGGTTCTTGTGGCGGATGAATCGGCGGCGGTTGGAGGCCGAGGAGATTCGCGATTCGATCTTGGCCGTCTCCGGCAGGATGAGTCACCGGATGAACGGACCGGGCTACTACTTGTTCGCGTTGGAACAGACGGCTCACTCGCCACACTACGAGTACCACAAGTTTGATCCCGAAGACTTGGCCTCGCATCGTCGCAGCGTGTATCGGCTCATCGTGCGGTCGCAGCCGGACCCGTACATGACAACGCTCGACTGTGCCGACTCGTCGCAGAGCACGCCGCTGCGGGATGAGACGTTGACCTCGTTGCAAGCGCTGTCGCTGCTCAACAATCGGCTAAGCCTGAGCATGTCTCGGCACTTTGCTCGGCGGCTGGGGAAAGAGAGCAAACCCGGCTCTGACCGCATCGACCTTGCGCTGCGTCTGATCGCCGGCCGGCCTCCGACTGATCGCGAGCGAGCCGAGTTCTCGGCCTACGCCGAGAAGCACGGCTTCGAGAATCTCTGCCGGGTGCTGTTCAACGTGAGCGAGTTTGTGTTCGTGGATTAGCGGGCCGACATTGGCGTGTGGCAATCCGTTATTCCGAGCGTACAATCCGATCGCCTCAATGAGTTGTTTTGTTTGAGTGACGGGACAATGGAAACTGACCATCAAGATTGAAGTTGGAGTGAAGCATGACGACCGCAACACAGCCGCAAGTTTTTGAAGAGATTGCTGAGTTCATGTCTCGATTTCCAGTTCGTGAGGAAGTGCTGGCCTTTCGGCCGTCGGTGGAGACTCAGGCGCGCGCGAGCGAGTTGCTTTGGAAGTCCAACTCAGGCACGTTGACTGATGAAGAACAAGACGAACTGGCAGACTTCGGCCGTGCGGAATTGTTCGTGCGGATGTTGAAGGCTCGGATGTAACGGAGCCTCGTGGCCATGTCGGAATATATTTCGGCCGCCTTGCGAGATGCGATTCGCGAGCGTGCCGGCTTTCAATGCGAGTATTGCCTGTTGCCCGAAGCCGAGTCGTTTTTCCCGTTCGAGTCGGACCACATCATTGCCCTCAAGCATGACGGGCAGACCGACTTATCGAACTTGGCCAGCAGTTGCCTGGAGTGTAATCGGCTGAAAGGGACTGACATCGCGTCCGTGGATTCTGATACCGGCCGGATCGTGCGGCTGTTTCATCCACGCCAAGATCGCTGGCAGGATCATTTTGAACTTCGGGACGGATTGATCGTTCCGAAGACAGACATCGGCCGCGTGACGGAGCACTTGTTGCAATTGAATCGTCCGAAGCTGGTGTCGATCCGGCAGCAACTCTTGGCAAAGGGGCGGTATCCCACTGGTTCGGAGTCACAGGAGACATCGTGATGAAGCCTCTCGCGAGCGTGCCGAGTTCGCGGCCTACGCCGAGAAGCACGGCTTCGCGAATCTCTGCCGGGTGCTGTTCAGCGTGAGCGAGTTTGTGTTCGTGGATTGATTGGCGATACGGTCACGTCTTCAAATCTCACGTTCTCGCATTGATTTGATTGAGAGGATTGAAGTTATGGCACACACACTGCCCGGCGTCACTGAGAACACCTTTGCCAACGGTAAACGAGGCTGCTGGTGGATGATTGCGAAATCGGAAGCTGGGGACTTCACTGGTTCCCAATCGGAAGGGTTGAGACTGTTGGCGCTCAACCCAAAAGGGTGGAGCGAGCGGCGAAACTACCACAATTTTGAACAGGTTTAGCGCGGCGATCTGCTGCTCGGTTACATGACGACGCCAGAAAAGAAAATCATTGCCGTTTATGAAGTCACCAAAGCACTCGACAAAACGATAAGAGGCGAGCCAATCGAGTTCCGGAGGATCAAACAATTCTCAAAGCCGTTCAAATGGGCTGAACTGCAATCAGTACCGGTGATTAGTCGTGCCCAGTGGCCGAAAAGTGTTGGCCCTCTGCCACTCAAAGTCCCGGGACATGTAGCCGACGCGATTCTGGCGTTTATTGATCTGCAGGCTGTTGGCGCACAACGTACCAACGAAGGCGTCATCTCTTCGCCGCCCTCAAAACTCGAAATTGCAATGGAGGTCGCGGCAACATCCGAAAAACAAAGCGATGTCGCGGCAACGGACGAAAACGCAAACGATGAGAAAGAACCAGATGCCATTGATGATTTCAATGCTCATCAGTCGGAGTTGAACGACATACCTGACGAGACCGAGCGCGAAGAAGTTCAAAAAAGCCGAATTGGCCAAGGGAAGTTCAGGAAGGAACTCATCGAACATTGGATGGGCGTTTGTGCTGTCACTGGTTACTCCGAACAAAAGATTCTGCGAGCGTCACACATCAAACCGTGGCGTGACTGCGTAACGAGTCGAGAGCGGTTAGACCGCTTCAACGGGCTGCTCTTGGCTCCGCATTTTGATGCCCTCTTTGATGCTGGCTTAATTTCGTTCGATGATTCCGGACGCATCTTGCTGTCGAAGGAATTGTCCGGTGATGACCAACGCCTGCTCGGCATCAATGGCGATCTTGTGCTTCGATCCCTTGATAATCGGCATAAGGAGTATTTGCGTTTTCATCGCGAGAACAGATTGCGGCCTCGACCAACGGCCTGACTCTTGATTCGTGAATCTCCGGACAAATCGACATGAACTCATTCAATCGACGCGACTTCCTCACTCACTCTGGCCAAGGGTTCGGCGCACTGGCGTTGGCGGCGATGCTCGCTCAAGACGAATCCGCTCGCGCCGAGACTCAAGGCGTCGGACGTGGCGGCGTGCTCAAGGCGTTGCATCATCCGCCGAAAGCGAAGCGGATCGTGCAGCTCTTCATGGGTGGGGCGGCTTCGCATATCGACCTCTTCGATCACAAGCCGGAGTTGGAGAAGCATCACGGCGAGCCGTCGGATTTTGGCGAGTATGTCGAGGCGTTTCAGAATGGGTTGGGGCCGTGGATGAAGTAGCCGTTTGCGTTTCAGAAGTACGGCGAGTGCGGCAAGGCGATCAGTGAGGTGGTCGCGCCGCTCGGCGAGTGTGTCGATGACATGGCGTTCATTCACAATTTGGTCGGCAAGACGGGCGTGCATTCCCAGGCGACGTATCTGCAAGCGACGGGGTTCGACAAGCCGGGCTTTCCGGGGATGGGAGCGTGGATCAGCTACGGGCTGGGTTCGCTGACCGACAACCTGCCGACGTTTGTCGTGCTGCCGGATCATCGCGGGTACGCCTCG
>SXKJ01000240.1 GCA_005778115.1 Planctomyces sp.
CCCCCGGTCCTGCGCTACACGCACCGGGGGGCTGACGCCGCCCCGCTCGCCATGAATGTCTCGTGGATATCTACCACATGCGGCGGTTAGCGGAGGGACTTCTCGGTTTCGACGAGCCGAACCTGGCTGGCATCGTTCGGCAAACGCAACTCTTGGCCGAGATGCAGGTCGTCCCGGTTGCGTAGACGCTCGCGATTGAGGTTGAAGATCTGATCCGCGCGCGAGATGCGGCCCAGATGAGCTTGCGCGATTCCGGTGAGTGTGTCGCCTTTGCCGACTCGATACCAAGGGACTCCGTTGGCGTCATGAAACATGCCGGCTGGCAACGGCGCGGCGGAGACTTTCTTTGTCGAGTGCGGCTGCACCCCTTTCGCTTCGGAGGTGGCCTTCGGCTTGGGAATCAACGCAGAGTGCTGTTGTTCCAAAACATCCTTCGCCGGCGCGGAGATGACCAAGCCCGGCCGCATCCGGCAGGGATCAGCGACTCGATTGCGATTGTGCTCGGCCAACGCAAGGAAAAATTTGTCGCTGCCGTACAACTTCTTGGAGATGACACAGAAGTTGTCCCCTTCCTCAACGAGATACTCACCCTCTTTCAGCAACGGGTGACGTGACGTCGGTTTCGCGACGGTTCGTGTGCGAGCCGGTGGCAAGTCGGTCGTCGGTGAGGTCTTCGTGCTTGGATCATCGAAGGCCGCCTTTTCAGTGAACCGATCCTGTTGAGCCACTTGCACCGGCCGCCGAGCCCGCTGCGGGACCGTTTCGAACTCATCTTCGATCTGCTGGGCCGCGTGTTTTTGCACCGGCTTCTCGAACTCTTCGTCGGCTGGCAAAGTTTGAACAGGCTGCTTGAGCCGGATCGGTTCCGTCGTTCTGGTCAGCGCAGGCTGTTCTTGCTCGGCGGGCTCATCTAAATCGAGTGTTGCAGTCTCGCGGTTGTTTCGCGGAGTGGGCGTCTCATCGCCGACATCCAGAGCTTCTTCCGTTCTCTTGGAATTGGTTCGTACTTGCGGTGTCGCCTTTTCGGCATCGCCGAAAGTGTCGAACTCGTCCTCAAGATTGATCGGCAGTGATTGTTTCTTGGTGGCGACCTTCGTGGGGGTTGGCTCGGATTGCCCAGCTCCGATGTCGAGCATCTCGTCATCCAGATTAAGTCTCTTCTTCGGCAACGACTTCGAGGCATTGTTCTCGAACTCATCCAATTCTTCGTTGACGCTGTTTTGATTGTTTGGCAATTGATCGCTGTTGTTCGACGCGGCCTGCACCTTGGGATCGACCTTATCGGGCTTCTCGGCAAGCGTGGCACGATTCTGGAAGTGCCGCGCCACGACATAGCTGAACATCCCCAGCAACGCGATGATCGCGACTAAACCGATCACCGCTTCTTTGGAGATCCTCGGCCGCTTGGAGGCGAAGCCCCACGCTTTCGCGAGCTGCTCGTCATTCTCGGCCGGTGTCGGTCCTTCGATGTCCGCGTCGTCAATGGCCTCTGCCTGCGATTTTGCTTTGGCGGCCAGAGCGGCTTGTGCCGCGGCTTGCGCGGCAGTGTTCGGAGTCGGATTGGGAGTTGGGTGCGACATGGAATTCCCCGTCGGGTTTGGGTTGGCGGCACGCATCATCTCGGCGACGCTGACGCTACGGTTGACTGCTTGACCGCCACTCGGAGTTTGGCCGACCGCGAGCGCGGGTTGATTCGGATTTCCTGGGGACTGGGGGATATCGGTTTTTTGTGGAGGGAGTGCCATCGTGTCTCATCCCGAAATGCGAGCTTGACCAATCGGTCTTCCAAAGAATGAAACGTGATCACGACCAGCCGCCCTCCGGGTCGCAACGATTCGTACAAACCGTGTTGAAGAGCTTGCTGCAAATGTTCCAACTCGCGATTGACCGCGATGCGCAACGCTTGAAACACGCGCGTCGCCGGCGCCTTCCGTGCTTCGTGTTTGATGGAGGCTGGTAAGGCCGAATCGATCGCTGCCACCAAGTCGCTTGCCGTTTCGATCGGTGAACTGCGGCGCTGGCGGACAATCTGATCGGCAATCTGCCGGCTGAAGCGTTCCTCGCCGAACTCGTGAAAGATCGTCGCGATCTGTTCGCTCGTTGCACGCGCGAGCAATGCCGCGGCCGACTCTCCCTGCGAGACATCGAACCGCATATCCAACGGCCCCGTTGTGCTGAACCCGAAGCCCCGATCGCGATCCGCCAATTGATCCGACGACAGCCCCAAATCCAGCACGATGCGATCGACCGCGTCGAGCTTCAGTTCGCGCAAAACGTTCGGCAGTTCGTGATAGCTGGAGTGACACAGATGACTCCGTTCGCTGGGCACGACCGTGGCCGCGTGTTGCAACATCCGCGGGTCTCGGTCGAGACCGATCAGGATTCCGTCAGGTTGAATTTGGGGATAGATGTGTCGGCTGTGGCCACCTCCGCCAACCGTGCCGTCAACGACTGTCAGCCCCGGACTCAGGTCGAGAGCTTGCAGCGTTTCCCGCAACAGAACGGGGACGTGAATCGCAGCCAAGGAAGGTCTGTCAGTGAGTGGAAATGACCGGAGAATTCCGGGGAAAGATGAGGCAGGATTGCTCGGCAAGGAGACTTCGACTCAGCCTCGCTCCGCAAAGTGGGCGGGGTTGTATGTCGATTTGTCAAATCGTGAGAAGAGCAAATTCTGCGTAACGAAATCGAGGTCCGCGTGGACCGACTTCAAGTCTTCTAATTCCATTTCTGGTCGCGCGGTCCATCACGGACTCGATTCTCTTATCGCCATTCCAAACAAAACTGTATCTCATTCGCGACACCGAAAATGAGATTTGAAGACCGACCCGCTGGTCGGTTCTTGATTCCGATTGCACAGCCAAAACAGAAAACAGAAGAGCGACCCTCACACCTTTTTCAAAAGTTCATCGCGAGCAATTCCATCGCTGATGTGTCAACGCGCGACAACAATGATTTTTCGGCCTGTTGCGAAGTTGCCAAGCGTGTGAGAAAACCGTTTGCGTTTTGAAAAGGCATTGTTAGAGTCTCGCCCCGTTGCTTGGACCGGTTCTAATTTCATTGTGCTGCGATTCGATCTAGGAGTCTCTCATGCCTGATCGCGAACGCTGTCCTGAGTGCGATGTTCCGGAAGTGGAAATGTTAGGTAAGGTGACTCGCCGACGCTTCGTACAAGCGGCGAGCGCCGGTGCGGCAGCGATGGCTCTGCCGCGAGTGCTGCGGGCGGAGGACTCCGCCGCGGATGCGAAAGCTCCAGAGTCGCTCGTCAAAAAGCTCTACGACTCGCTGAGTGAAAAGCAGAAGGAAGAAATCTGCTTCACTTGGGACTACACAGACGACCGCAAGGTGCTGCGGACGCATGTTTCCAACAACTGGCAGATCACAGCCGTTAAGTCTTGTGGCTTGGGCACTGAGTTCTACACGCGCGATCAGAAAGACATGATCGAGGCTTGGTTTTGGGGCCTCTACAATAAGGACTGGCACGACCGCATCCGCAAACAGTTGCAGGACGATGCCCAAGGCTACGGCAAGCAACAGACCATCGCGATTTTTGGCAAACCGGGCAGCGAAAAGTTCGAGATGGTCATGACGGGGCGGCATCTGACGATTCGCTGCGACGGCAACACGACCGAGCATGTCGCGTTCGGCGGTCCGATTTTCTACGGTCACGCTGCTTCGGGGTTCACTGAAAAGATCGGTCATCCCGACAACATCTTTTGGCCTCAGGCCGTCAAAGCGAACGAGCTCTACAAGATGCTCGATGGCAAACAACGCGAGGCGGCATTGCTCGAGAAGATGCCCAGCGAGAGTGCAGTCGCATTCAAAGGCAAAGAGAAGATCTCCGGATTGCCGGTGTCGGAGATGAGCAAGGACCAGCGTGAGCATCTGCAAGGCGTACTGAAGCTGTTGGTGGAACCGTATCGGTTGTCGGATCAACAAGAAGTGACGAAGTGTTTGGAAGCCCAAGGCGGTTTGGACCAAGTTCGCTTGTCGTTCTTCCGCGAAGGAGATTTGGGCAACGATGGCATCTGGGACGTCTGGCGTTTGGAAGGCCCGTCATTTGTGTGGCACTTCCGGGGGACGCCTCACGTGCATGTCTGGGTCAATGTGGCCGACGATCCGTCGGTCGCGACCAATGCGAAGGGTTAGTGTGGCTCCGCTGTGATTTCTGTCTTCGCGAGCCACAGTCAACGGCGAATCCAATCCGCCGTCCATTTCCTGGTGACTCGTTTGTCTGCGAGTTTCTTCGCGATTTGTTTTGACGCACGCAGTTCGTAATCACGTCATTGTTTGTGATGAAGTCGGTCTGCCTCGACCATGTTTGTGGATCATTTCTTCGTCCTCAATTCAGCGAGACTAAATCTTGAGTCGCTCTTTTCCCGCAGCGCGTCAAAGAAATAAAGACCAGCAAAAAGTTGATCGAAAGCTTTCGGAACGAACGGTAGATGGCCCCAAGCTCTCAGTGAATCACGCAACGACCCTGCGGTGGTCATTCGAGGAAGCGGTGGTGCGATATCGGCTGGCGGAGATCGACGCGATTGGCGTCTGGCTTCCGAAGCTCATCGAATTCGGAGAAGACGAGGCGCTGGATTGGCTGAACAAGAACGGGATGTCGGTTTCGACTTTGTCGTACGCCGGTGGATTCACTGGCGCATTCGGTCATGATTTAGACGATGTGATCGAGGAGGCTCGCGACTGGATTAGGCTCGCGGGACGTCTGCAAGCCAGTTCGCTGGTCGTGGTCTCCGGCCCGATCAATAACCACATCACGAAGCACGCGACCCGGCTGGTCGTCGACTCGTTAAAGGAACTGGCGGACGACGCGGCTGACCAGGATATGACACTCTCGTTGCTGCCCATGCGCAAAGCGTACGGCCGTGATTGGACGTTTTTGAATTCGCTCGACGAAGCTCTGAAGGTGCTGGACCGTGTGAATCATCCGAACGTGCAGTTGGCGTTCGACGCTTACCACCTGTGGCCAGAGAAAGGCTTGTTGCAGCGCCTACCGGAGTTGGTCTCACGCATCGGCGTGGTGCAGATGAGCGACGCCCCCGCGGCCGGTCGGATCGAAAACGAGCGAGTCTTGCCCGGCGAGGGCATTCTTCCGGTCGAAGAAGTACTCTCCAAGCTGATCGACGTCGGATATCGCGGCTATGTGGACTATCAAATCTGGTCCGAGTCGCTGTGGGGATCGGTGAATCACGAATGGTTGCAACGCTGCCGTGAGAATTTCACTCGGCTGTGCCCCGTGAACCGTTAAATCCATGGGCAGCCATAACTGACAGTTTTTAGCGTTACGCCGTTGGCTTGCATAAGAGCGGTTTGGCGATTGCAGCCACGCCAAATGGCGGAGGGGATCAACAATCGTGCCGCTCCACATGCGGTCGAGTTTCACCGGGCCGGGTGAAACTCGGATGACTCACCGTTAGCATGTTCCGCCTTGTGTCTCTTGGCGGAGGGCTGACTGGCATGCACGAGTGGTTGTCACTGGAAGAGCTCGCACAGTTTCTGGGGCGGGATCGTCGCGAGATTGAAAAGCTCGTCCAGCGCGGCCGCATTCCGGGCCGGAAGACTCAAGGGGACTGGCAGTTTCATCCCACCGAGGTCACGCATTGGCTCGAACACGAAATGCGTGAGTATTCGGGGGACGAACTGCATGGGCTCGAACGGGCTCATCAAGAGTCTGAAGCCGACATTCATTGTCCGGTCCGCAGTTTGTTGCATCCCGAGACGGTTCAAGTGCCGCTGGAGGCTCGCACGAAACGTTCGGTGCTGGAGTGCTTAATCGAGGTCGCCGGGCGTACTTGGCAGATTTGGAGTCCGGCGGACATTCTGCAAGCGGTGCAACAGCGGGAGGAAGTGATGGCGACCGGCTTTGAATCGGGCGTCGCAATCCCGCATCCACGTAATCCGCTGCCAGAGGCCTACGGCCAGTCGCTCATCGCGTTCGGGCGCACGTTGTCCGGCATTCCATTCGGTGCACCGAAGCGCCAGATGACCGATTTGTTTTTCTTGGTGCTGTGCCGCGACTCGCGCACGCATCTGCATGTGCTGTCTCGCTTGGGGAGAATCATTCAACTCCCCGGCTTTGTGGATGAGTTGCGATCCGCTGAGGACAGCCGGCGTGCTTACGAAACCATCTGCTCGGCCGATGAGCGACTCGGTGTCGTCTGATCGTCGCCACTGCACGCGGCTTGGATTTCCACATCCATCTGCCGCAATTCTTCGGCGAGTTGCATTTCGATCAACTCAGCCACGATGGTCGGCACGGGAGCGTTGCTGGTCAAAGCCGGCAACTCGGAATGGGAATCCCCAATAAGCGGATCGGATACCATTGTGCGCAGAGACGCGAGGTATTGATTGAAAGAGGATTGCAACTCAGACAACAAGTCGCCCTGTCGGAGCCGCACGTCCGCGACTTTCTCACCAGCGGTCAGGCTTTCGATAGCACGTTGGAAAGGAATGAGCGGCCCGACAACCCGATGGCTAAACTTCAGCAAGTCCCACAGCACGATTGGCAGAATCGCAATGGCACAGACCCACATCGAAAAATGCTCGTTGACGAACTGGCCATAAAGGTCTGCAAAAAGGCGTGGGGCCGCGCCCGCCTGTACCGCACCACGATATTCGGCGTAGCGATACAGAAACATGGCCATCCACAGCACGCCGTGGCACAGCATCCAATACAGTGCGGTACGAGCCAGCAGCCGGCCTTGAATCTCGCGATTGACGAACAGACGCTTGCGGGGTTGAAGGTTTGCGGCAGCCATGTGCTCTCTCCGGAGAATGTCGGTTTGGGAAAGCTAGCTCACGAGTTGCGAACGCGCGGCGGGTTGGGATGCGTGATTCGCGAAACAAACCCCGGTTGTTCGTCGTGTTGTGCATTGCTTTCTATTTGTGCGGATTGGACCTAGCATGGCGCTATCGTTTCTCGCTCATTTTTCGAGTACTTTCTGTCCCTTATGAGTAGCGTTCCGCAGACTTCCGAAACGCTCGACAACACTCGCTCAGAGAGCGAGTGTTGCGGTGGTGAATCACATTGCACGGGGGATTTGCCCGGCGGAAATCCCCTCGCCGCGTTGCCGCCGCGTGAGGGATGCCCCCCTCCATTGCAGTGGCAACAGGTGCTTGCGGCGTTTCGCGAGCAAAGCACCGATTGGCACACCGACACGCCAGCCGGCCGCATCCACGGCCGAGTCTGGGGCGAGGGTCCGACGCTGGTGATGCTCAACGGGTTGGGTGGCTCACAGGAACTGTTCGCGTTGTGTGTCTTTCTGCTGAAGCCGAATTGCCGGTGTGTGCTGCTCGACTATCCGATGGGCCGGCGAGTGACGTGGCCTCGGTTAACCGATTCGATCACGGAAGTAGTCGCCGAGTTTGTGGGGTCGGAGGGCTGTCATTTGTTTGGAACGTCGTTCGGTTCCGCACTCGCGCTGGAGACGGCGTTGCGTCTCGGACCGCGAGTCCGCAGCCTGACGTTGCATGCGGCCTTCGCGCACTTGCCGTTGACGGTCTTTGAACGAGCAGCGGCCGGACTGGTGCGCTGGATGCCGGGACGAGTGCAATCGTTGCCGTTGTGGCGAGGGCTACAAGAGCGAGGTCATCGGTTGTGGTTCCCGCCGATCGACCCAACGCGCTGGTTGTTCTATCTCGACAACACAGGGCAGATGCCGGTTGCGGAATTGGCTCGACGGTTTGGAATGCTGGGCCGATTCGATGCTCGGTCACGTCTGAATCAACTTGCGACGCCAACGCTGTTGTTGCACGTCGAAGGTGAAGGCGAGGCACAAGCACGGTGCCGCGATGAGTTGGCAGCATTGTTGCCGAATGCTCGGACGGAGTTCCTGCACACAACCGGGTTGCTGACGTTTCTCACTCACCCACATCGGCTGGCGAAACTGATTCGAGAGTTTGTTTGTCTGGCGGTCACGACACCGATCTAAGGCTTAAGATGACTCTGTCCTTTCCCGAACCACTCGATATCGTCGCGGTCGGAGCACATCCGGATGATGTAGAGATTGCGTGCGGCGGGACGTTGGCAATGCTCGCACGTCAGGGATATCGCGTCGGGATCGTCGATCTGACCGACGGTGAGCCGACGCCCGGCAGTCCGGGACCGGAAACTCGACTTGCCGAAGCAACTGAGGCGGCAAAGATGCTGGGAGCGACAATCCGTGAGACCTTGACGCTGCCCAATCGGCGGTTGTTCGATTCCTTCGAGTCGCGTGTGGCGTTGGCGACACTGTTCCGCAAATATCGTCCAAGCGTCGTGCTCGGTATTCTCGACAAGACTCCCCTGGCTTCCCCAGATCATTGGCAAGCGATGCAGATCACGGATGCCGCCGTGTTCTACTCCCGATTAACTAAGTGGGACGAACACTTTTCCGGCTGGCCGCCGCACGGCATCCGCAAGCAGGTGTGGTATCCTTTGGGCCTGCGACAACTGACGCGTGACGACCATGGCGGCAGCGGGTTCGTGGTGGATATTTCGGAGACCCTGACACTTAAACTCGCGGCGATCCGCGCCTATAAGACTCAGTTCCCACCGGCCAAAGAGCATGTCTTTCGGCTGGTAGAAAGTCAGAATCGGCTATTTGGAGAAAGCGTTGGCTTCGAGGCGGGTGAATATTTCGTGAGTGCCTCGACGTTGGGTGTGCAAGATTTGGTGAAGACCGTGCTGGGTTCGTAGTTGCATTCGCCAGAATGCGAGCCTGGCCGGAGTTCTTCCGCGTTCTGGCGAAACGCGGTTACGGATTTGTTATTCGATTGGTCACGACGATGATTCAAGTGCGTTGGGGATGCCTGAGCATCAAAGGGAACTACCGCGAGAACAACGAAGACTCGTTCGTTGTCGATCCGCGCGGCAGGTTCTTCATCGTCGCCGACGGCATGGGAGGGCAGAGCGCGGGGGAGAAGGCCAGCGCGCTGGCGGTTGACATCATCCCGCATCGCTTGGAACAGACCATCGACTTCGACAAGCCCGCGACTGCGGAAGTTCTGAAACGCATCGACGAAGCAGTGGCATTCGCCAACGGCGAGATCATGGCGCTGTCGAGTCTCGATGCCGAATACCTCAACATGGGCACGACGCTGGCGTTCATGGTCGTCGTTGCCAACAAGATGTTTATCGGTGGACTCGGCGACAGTCGCGTGTACCGCCTGCGTGCCGATCAACTGGAGCAAATCACCAAAGACCATTCACTGACACAGGGGTTATTAGACGCCGGCACGATCACGGCCGAGGAGGCCAAGACGCACCGCTACAAGAACGTGCTATATCGCTACCTCGGTACCAAAGAAGGTGGCACCGGAACCGAAGCGAAGGTGCTCGATGCTCAGTCGGGAGATCGCTTCATGCTCTGTTCGGACGGTGTGACGGACGGAATCAAGAATGATCTGAACCAGATCATTCCTCTGCTGAAACAGGACGACCTCAATGCCGCTGCGGCCGCGATCATCAAAACGGCCGAGGATGGTGGCAGCAAAGACAACATCACCTGTGTCGTGGTGCATTGTCTCTGAGCGTGCACGAGGGGATGTTTTGTGGTTCGCTTAAACGCCGTAGGCTTCGCAGCGTCGATGCAATCGCGGCACCCGGAGTTCGCCATCAGGCTGGCGATGGTTGTGCCTGCGAAACACGCGATTCGACCGCAATAACACCAGTCGCCACAGCGCAGGCTCCTCGGTGAAAATTTCGCGAAGCGATTTTCCGCGATAGGCGCGGATAAAACGCAGGCAATCGGATTTGGTGATTCCACAATCTCGCGCCGAGAACAACAGTGCGGCAAGATCCTTGATCCGCCAATAAAGTGGCACGCGACGATGCCACATCGCGCGATGCAGGTCGATTACATGCAGTCGCAGTTCCCCGTCCTCTTGAACCGGTTGCTCCAGCCACAAATGGATGAGGTAGAAGTCGCGGTGGTTGAGTCCCGCCGCGTGCATCCGGCGTGCGGTGTTACCGATCGCATCCATCAAAGCGTGGCGAAATTTGGGCGCGGGAGGTTGCTTGGGCCAAGTCTGGCAAAGTTCTTCGAGATCGCGACAGCCGCGCAGTTCGCGCATTAAGAGAAATGATTGGCGAGTGGCCGGATTGCGACCGCGTTCGCCGCAACCGACAACCTCTACCGTCAAGATGCCGGCCTTTTGGCAACGCTGGATCGCTTCCTGCTCCGTCCGAGCACTGATGCGGGGAAAACCACCCGTGAGCAAAGTCTTCAGAATGAATTTCCAGCCGTAACCGCAGTGTCGTTTGAGGAAATAGTACTCGTCGCCAATTTTGACGCGCAGCGTTTCTCGCCCCTCTCGATTGCGGAACTCCTGCCCCGTCAATTGGAAGATGCGGTCGAAAGCGGCGTCGCCAGTACCAAGCTGCGCGGCAATCTCGGCAGAGAGTTCCAACATGATCTGTCACCCAGCCACCCACCGGGGCTCACCCAAACGATTCGGAAAGCGTCACCTTTTTGGATCCGCCGTGACTTCCTTTAGCGCGCGTCTAATGCCCAGAGCGGGTAACGACCAATCTTTCCATACGGCGTAATCCGAAAATACTTCGCGGCGGCTTCGAGAAATCGTGGGGCCGTATACTCCTGTTCGAGACCGCGCTGCTTCGCGACGTCTCGGCAGTAGTCCTGCAAGCGGTCGGCCTCCATCCGGTTATTGAAGATCACTCGTCCCGAACAGACTCGGCGAACTTGTTGCAGGATGGCGTCGTGGCTCAGGTAGCAATCCGGAGATCGCGAACTGCCGAAAAACAGATACTGATACATGTTGATCAGCAGCACCGTCTGAAACGGACCATCGAAGTCGTCGATCTGGTCGGCCAGTTCGTGCAGTTGCAGCTTTTGAAACTGCGCTTGCTCGGGACTCAATCCCAGGTGAGCACGCACGGCGTGACAAGCCTCAAGGTCTGGATCGTGAATATCGATTCCTAGAACCCGCTCACAGTGGGAATCCATCGCCGCCTTCAGAACGAAGTAGCCTTTGCAGCAACTCAGATCGAGCAAGCTCGACATGTTGCGTGGGTACAACGGCTGCAGCTTGCGAAGCCGCATGCACAGCTTGTAGCGCGGGACAAGCTTGCCATTCACAACTCGATAATCGTGATTGTTGGGATAAGAGTTTCCCAGGTAGGCCTGAATCGCAGCCGGGATCGGAGGGCGACTGACAACGGTTTTCTCTTCGAGCATGAGACTCATCGGGCATCCTTTCCTGATGAAACTTCGACTGGCTTTCGACAACGAAAAGTCGCGGAGCCATCGGAGCGTAGTAGAGATGCCCGGATCCAACAACAGCATTTGCCGCTGAGCTCCAACCCGGTGTATTCAAGCCGTTCAATTGATATTGCGGCGTTTGATAAAGGCAAACTACATCTCCGCGCATCAACTTCGTTCATCGACAACATGCACGTCCAGGGAGGGCATCATGCGTGTGGTTCTGCTCGCGGGAGGAATGGGGACGCGGCTTCAAGAAGAAACCGTCACTCGTCCCAAGCCGATGGTCGAGATCGGTGGCAAACCGATTCTCTGGCACATCATGAAGCACTTCGCCCATCACGGCTGCGACGAGTTCTTCGTGGCGTTGGGCTACATGGGCGACTTCATCAAGAGCTATTTCCTCGACCGCTATAACCTCAGCGGCAATTTGACGATTGATTTCAGCCGTGACATGGTGCGTCGCGAAGCTCAGGACACCGAGGACTGGACCGTCAATCTGATTGAGACCGGCCTGGCGACACAAACCGGCGGACGATTGCAGCGATTGCGAACCTGGCTGGAAGGTGAGACGTTCATGCTCACTTACGGGGATGGTGTCAGCAACGTTGATCTGACCGAGTTGCTCGCCTTTCATCGTTCACAGGGAAAACTTGCGACCGTCACGGCCGTTCGCCCGCCCGCACGATTTGGCGGACTGGTGATCAAAGACGGTGCCGTCGAGAACTTCACCGAGAAGCCAGTTGCCGGCGAAGGCTGGATCAACGGTGGCTTCCTCGTTCTCGAACCGGAGGTGTTCGACTACCTGACTGGCGACGAATGCAGCTTCGAAGCTCACGCGCTGGAGCAACTCGCGCTGGATGGGCAACTCGCGGCCTATCAGCACGGCGATTTCTGGCAGTGCATGGACACGATCCGCGAAAAGACCTATCTGGAAAAACTCTGGCAAAGCGGCGAAGCCCCGTGGCGAACGTGGGATGCCGATGCCGTGATGCCAAAGCTGCAATTGCGGCCCAAGGCGGCCTAACGGGGGGGAATCTCATGGACGAGATCATGAATCGCGACTTCTGGCGAGATCGCCGAGTCTTCGTCACCGGAGCATCAGGGCTGGTCGGCGGCTGGTTGGTCAAACGGCTGATCGAAGCGGAGGCGGACGTCGTCTGTTTGGTCCGTGATTGGGTTCCGCGTTCGGAGTTAAATCACAGCGGATTGCTCGACCAGATTTCCATCGTGCGCGGCGACCTGTGCGACCAGGACTGCCTGGAGCGAACGCTTGGCGAGTTCGAGATCGAGACGGTGATTCATCTCGCGGCCCAAGCAATCGTCGGCATCGCGAATCGGAATCCCTGCTCGACATTCGAGACCAACATTGGCGGCACATGGAAGCTGCTCGAAGCCTGCCGCCGCAGTCCGAAGGTGAAGCAGATCGTGGCCGCATCGTCAGACAAAGCCTACGGCGACGCTCCGATCCTGCCCTACACGGAGGAAACGCCGCTGGCCGGCCGGCATCCTTACGACGTCAGCAAGTCGTGTAGTGATCTCCTCTGTCAGACTTATGCAACGACTTACGGCTCGCCGGTGGCGATTACGCGCTGCGGGAATTTCTA
Organism: Planctomyces sp.; assembly: GCA_005778115.1. GTDB lineage: Bacteria > Planctomycetota > Planctomycetia > Planctomycetales > Planctomycetaceae > SXKJ01. The sequence goes on from SXKJ01000240.1 coordinate 12,818, forward strand.
CGGCGGCGGCGATCTCAACTGGAACCGCATTGTGCCGGGCACGATCCGCTCGGTGATGCGCGGCCAGCGACCGGTCATCCGGTCGGACGGCTCATTCATCCGCGACTACTTCTACGTCGAAGATGGAGCGGCAGCCTACATGCACCTCGCCGAGCAACTAGCGGTGCGGCCGGAGCTCGCGGGGGAAGCCTTTAATCTCTCGAACGAGACGCAGGTCACAGTGCTGCAACTTGTCGAGAAAGTTTTGAATGAGATGAACTCGCCGATGACGCCGGATGTACTCGGCGAGGCAAGCCATGAAATCAAGCATCAATCTTTGGATGCAGCCAAAGCTCGCACGATGCTTGGCTGGGAACCGCTCTTCACGTTGGCCGAAGGATTGAGTAGGACAATCGCATGGTACAAGAATTACTTCCAGCAACTGGCGGAGCCTCGCTTGAGTGTCGTTCCTGCGGCCAAAGCGGCCTGAAGAACATCCTCTCGTTGGGCCACACTCCGTTGGCAAATGCGTTGCTGACCGAAGAGGAACTCGGCCAGCCAGAGGCGACATGGCCATTGGACTTGGCATGGTGCCCGGCGTGTTCGCTGGTGCAAATCACCGAGTCCGTGCCGCCGGAGAAGATGTTTCGCGAGTACGCCTACTTCTCGTCGTTCTCCGACACGATGGTGCAGCACGCGAGAAAGATCGCTGAGAGCCTGACGAATCGTTGCCAGCTTCACGGCGACAGTCTGGTCGTCGAAGTCGCCAGCAACGACGGCTATCTCTTGCAGTGGTATCAACGCGCGGGCGTCCCTGTGTTAGGGATTGAACCCGCTCGGAACATCGCTCGGGTTGCCGAAGAGCAAAAGGGTGTGCCGACCATCAGCGAATTCTTTGGCCGCGAACTCGCCGATCAGCTTGTCGCCAGCAATCAGCGGGCCGATGTCATACATGCCAACAATGTGCTGGCTCATGTTCCCGATTTGAATGGCGTGGTGGCCGGCTTCAAAACGCTGCTCAAGCCGGAAGGCGTGGTGGTGGTCGAGGCTCCTTATCTGAAAGATCTGATCGAACATGTTGAGTTCGACACGATCTATCACGAGCACTTGTGCTATTTCTCGCTGACCGCGCTCGATCGATTGTTCCGCCGGCATGGCCTGGAGATTGTCGATGCTGAGCGACTGCCGATTCACGGCGGCTCGCTGCGCATCTTCGCTCGACATGCCGGATCGTCCCCCATCGGTGACACCGTCCGCCTGATGCTGGCGGATGAATCGAACTGGGCGAACTCGGAGTCGCACTACCTCAGCTTCGGACAGCGCGTTGAACAACTTCGCCACGAACTGACGGACTTGTTGCGAACGCTCAAATCCGACAAACAACGCATTGCCGTCTACGGTGCTTCGGCCAAGGGGAGTACGTTGTTGAATTATTTCGGCATCGGAGCCGACACGCTCGAATACGTCGTGGATCGGAGCACGGTCAAACAAGGGCGATACACACCGGGCACGCGGCTGAAGATTTACGATCCAGAAAAGCTCATGACCGACCAACCTGGCTACTGCCTGCTGCTGACGTGGAACTTCGCCGACGAAATCTTGGCCCAGCAACAGCAATACCGGCAACAAGGTGGCAAGTTCATTATCCCGATCCCCAACGTGCGGGTCGCTTGAGAGCCTCGATGACCATGTTGTTCCTTCCGACGGAAGTTTCCGGCGCGTGGCTGATTGAGCCTGAACTGATTTCGGACGAACGGGGTTCATTCGGCCGGACATGGTGTGCTCACGAGTTTGAGAAGCGCGGACTCAATCCCCGCCAAGTGCAATGCAACATTTCGACCAATCGTCTACGTGGCACGGTTCGTGGGATGCACTTCCAGCGTGAGCCACACGCGGAAGCCAAACTCGTCCGCTGCACTCGCGGTGCCATCTTCGACGTGATTATCGATTTGCGTTCGGGTTCGCCAACGTATTGCCGATGGGCCGGTCAAGAATTGACGGCAGACAACCATCGCATGTTTTACATCCCGGAAGGCTTCGCTCACGGATTCCAGACGCTGACCGACGACGCCGAAGTATTCTATCAAATGTCGCGCGAGTTCGTCCCGGGGGTGTCGTGCGGAGTCCGTTGGGATGACCCAGCCATTCGTGTTTGCTGGCCTTTGCCTATCAGCGTCATTTCCGAGCGAGATCGAACCTGGCCGGAGCTGCGATGAAACGAGTCTTCGTCACCGGCGGCAGCGGTTTCGTTGGCCGAGCCTGTTTGTCAGAACTGACGGCGCGTGGGTTTGAAATCCACGCGACGACTCGCGGTGCGCCGCTGAACTCTGCAAGGACTCAGTGGCATCAAGTGGATTTGGGGAAGCCGGCCGACATCGGCTCGCTGCTCTTACGCGTTCAACCAACGCACTTGTTGCATCTGGCTTGGTGTGCGAAGCCCGGTTCGTTTTGGACGTCCCCGGAAAACCTCGACTGGCTGGACCGTTCGATCGGCCTCTTTCAAGCGTTCTCCCAATGCGGCGGAAAGCGAATTGTCGCGACCGGCTCATGTGCGGAGTACGACTGGTCAACGGGAGTCTGTCACGAAGTGACCACGCCGTGCCGACCGAGCACGCTTTACGGTCGCGCAAAACTCGCGGCGGCGGCGTACTTGGAGGCGATGAACGGTCACGGCCTGAGCACCGGTTGGGCAAGGCTCTTCTTCTTGTATGGCCCCGGAGCGAGCGAGCAGCGGATGCCGGGAGTCGTCATCTCCGCCCTCAACCGCGATGAACCTGCCAACTGCTCCGATGGCACTCAGCGACGCGACTTCCTGCATATCGAGGATGCGGGCCGAGCGATCGTCAGCCTGCTCGACAGTGACTTGGCTGGCCCGACGAATGTCTGCTCCGGCCAGGCGACGCAGATTCTCGATTTGGCCACGCAGACCGCCGAACTGATCGGAAAACGCGACCTCCTCCGCATCGGCGCTGTGCCGTCTGCGGCGAGCGAACCTCCGCTCATCGTCGGAGACAATTCTCGCCTACGCGACGAACTCGGTTGGATCGCGCGTTATTCACTGTCGCAGGGGCTGCGACACACCATCGCCGCTTGGCGGAATCAAACAGTGGCAAAATGTGCCTAATTCGTCTAGCCACAGTTTGCCAGTTTTGAGATTGTCCCAAAGTAATCTCTCAACGGAGTCCCGCATTCGCGGCAGCCAAGGAAGGGGCCTAGCATGAAGCTGACGATCGACACCGACGCCGGAACTTTGATCGAACAAGACGGCGACACCAGAACATTGAACCTGTATTCCCGCGAGGCTTTCGAAGTCCTCTCACGAGAATGGCTGCGTGTGGGTTGGGACCAGAAGTATCCCTACACATTTTCCTGGATGGGGCGACCGATCATTCAGCTCCCCGAGGACATCATCCGCATTCAAGAAGTCATTTATCGTTTAAAGCCGGACGTGATCGTCGAGACCGGCGTGGCCCACGGCGGGTCGTTGGTCTTTTATGCCAGCCTCTGCAAAGCGATGGAGCGAGGCCGAGTGATCGGCGTAGATATTGAGATTCGTCCCCACAACCGCACGGCGATTGAGGCTCACGAATTGTCGTCGTTCATCACGCTGATCGAAGGAGATTCCGTCAGCGCCGAAACACTGGGCCGCGTGAAATCACTTATTCAGCCACACGAGAAAGTGCTGGTGATCCTCGATTCCTGCCACACCAAGTCGCATGTGAAAGCAGAGTTGGAAGCCTATCACTCGCTGGTGTCTCCCGGCTCCTACGTGGTCGCGACCGACGGCATCATGAAGTTCGTGCATGACGTACCGCGCGGACAAACGCATTGGAAAAAAGACCATCCAGAAGCCGCGGCGCTCGACTTTGTGGATCAGCATCCGGAATTCGTGCTGGAACAACCGGCGTGGCCGTTCAATGAAAGCCCACTCGCTCAAAACGTGACGCACTGGCCGGGTGCCTGGCTGCGGAAGGCCGCCTGACGCAACAGGCCCATCGGCCGCCGCGATCGTCATGTCGTTCCCTGAAGATGACGGATGCGAAGGAGTCCCGCCGCATGTCCCCTGATCGGCTCACTTGTTTGGTCCCCACCTACAATCGCCCTGAGTTTCTGCGCCGACTGTTTCTCTTCTATCAGCAGTTTCCGTTGCCCTGCTCGTTCCTCATCGCTGACTCGAGTGAACCGGCCGCGAAAGTGGAAAACCAAGCCATCATCCAGGACGCTCGCCACACGTTGGACATCACCTACCGCCATTTCAACGTGGATCTCACGACGAAATGCAGTCAGGCGCTGCAACAGGTTCAGACTCCCTATGTCGTCCTGTGTGCTGATGACGATTATTTGCTGCCTCTCGCCTTGCAGCATTGCGTCGAATTTCTGGAGGACCACCCGGACTACTCGGTTGCTCAAGGGATCATGGCCATCGTCAATCGTCCAGGAAAACCACCCTATGCCACGGCCGGGTATTCGTTAGAGGACGAGGATGCCATCACTCGCTGCCGGAAGATGTTTCGGTTCAATTTCACGACCTTCTATGGGATCAACCGGACGGCGAACTTACGAAGCAATTTCCAAATCACCACGACCAACATCGATTGCGCTCATTCTCATTTCTTTCCTGAGTTGATGCTCTCACAACTCAGCGTGATTCGCGGGCGGGTCAAGGTTCTTCCGGAGATCTTCTACTTGCATGAGGAGCATGACGCCAATTTTGCGAGGACACCGAAGGTATCTGATCCAAGTCGAGCTATCGAACTCGAGCAACAATTTCGGGCATGTCTGTCGAGCCAGTACGAACCACTCGGAGTGAGCCGCACGCAGGCTGAGCAACTGGTCCAAAAATGGTACGGGTTGTTGCCGGGATTAGGTCTGACACAAAGTGACCAATTCATGCTTCGCAGTCTACGACGATTCCTGAATCGGACATGGCGTCAGGTCATGAATCTCGTCGCGAAGGATGGCACGGTCTATCGACGCTCCCTCCGTGCTGCCGATTGGTCCGGCCAAGAGGCGGCATGGCAAGAGGCGATTCATCTGATGACGACATTTCCAAAAGGGATTTCTTTGACCGAAGTCGCGACAAAACGCGCCGCCTGAATATGGGCCAATGGTCTGTCAGGACAAACAATTGGAATTGGATGCATCAGCCGCAGGGCGCTAGCCCCGGTTCATCTCATCCGAACCGGGGCTAGCGCCCTGCGGCTGATTCACCGAAATCCCATTCTTCGGCGTGACAGAGTTCTCGTTTTTAATCGTGGATCGAGGCATCGAATTGATTGTCGTACGAATAGTTCTACTGTCCGTTGGTCTTTATCGAATCTAAGTTTTTGTGGGACAGTCTCTTCAGGGTTTTATTGAACCAGGAGGGGAGTTTGCCATGGACGGGCGTTTTGAGGTTCGGCGTGCGGAGTTGTTGGCACAGGCACAGG
>SXKJ01000019.1 GCA_005778115.1 Planctomyces sp.
CAGCAACAACCGAATGATCGCCTGCGCTTCAGGCGATTGTCTCGCAATCAGTTCTTCCGTGACGACCGACGACATCACACACTGATCGCAGAAAAACCCAAATGACGCGAGATCGTTTTTAGACTCCGTGAACGATTACGTCGGTGTCGCTAGCGCTGTCATAATCACCGTTTCGTCACCTTCCAAAAAGTCATTGTCTTGGGTCGGTGTCAGGAGAAATGTTTTGCTTGGCATTCCCGCAGGGATGGTCAGCGGCGTTGCGAAGGTGTAATCGCTGGGGGACGCCGTTCCGGTGATCGTCACCCAAATTGTCAGTGGCTTCGACACATCTCCGGTGCGAGTCAGTGTGACTGACGCCGTATCGACGGGCACGTCGAACGCGTCGTTAGTGTCGTCAAACCCTTCTGCGGCATCTGGATCGCTCGAAAAGAGTGAGACTTCTGGTCGCGTGAGGGTGATCGTGTAAGTAGAGATGTTGGAATCCGCAGCTCCGTCGCTCGCCTGGAAGTCGAAAGAGTCTGTACCAAAGTAGTCGGTGTTGGGAACGTAGGTGAACGCCCCGCTCGATAACATCGTCACCGTACCGTTCGCTGGAGATGTCACGACACTAACGGAAAGCGGATCACCGTCAGGATCAGCGACGACCACTGAGGCCGAAAGCGTCGCATTCATGTCGATCGTGGCCGACCCATTGTTCGAGGTTGGTGAATCGTTTCCGACATTAATCGTGAATGTTTCGACGCTTGAATCCGCTGCGCCGTCGCTCGCTTTGAATGTGAACGAGTCCGTCCCGACAAAGTTCGTGTTGGGAGCGTAGGTGAAGTAACCCGATGGCCACATCGTCAGTGTCCCGTTCGTCGTGGGACTCACCACGCTTACGGTCAGCGCGTCCCAATCTGGATCAGCCACGGCAACCGACTGACTGAGCGTGGAATTCATGTGGATGGTCGCGCTTTCAGAATTCGCGGTGGGCGCGGTGTTCGTGACATTGATCGTCACGGTCTCGGTGCTTGAATCGGCAGCGCCGTCGTTGGCTTTGAAAGTGAACGAATCCGTCCCGACGAAGTTCGTGTTGGCAACGTAGCTGAAGTAACCCGACGGCCACATCGTCAGCGTCCCGCTTGTCGCGGAACTTACCACAGTCACCGTCAGCGGATCCCAATTCGGATCAGACACGACAACGCTGTCGCTGAGCGTGGAATTCATGTGAACGGTCTCGCTGCTGGAAGTTGCAATTGGCGCATCATTCGTGACGTTGATCGTCACGGTTTCGGTGCTTGAATCGGCAGCGCCGTCGTTGGCTTTGAACGTGAACGAGTCGGTTCCGACGAAGTTCGTGTTGGGAGCGTAAGTAAACCAACCCGACGGCCACATCGTCAACGTCCCACTTGTCGTGGAGCTCACGACGCTCACCGTCAGCGGATCCCAATTCGGATCGGACACGACCACACTGGTACTGAGCGTGGAATTCATGTGGACCGACTCCGTGCTGGCAGTCGCGGTTGGTGCGGTATTGGTCACATTGATTGTCATAGTTTCGGTGTTGGAGTCGGCAGCGCCGTCGTTGGCTTTGAATGTGAACGAATCCGTACCGACGAAGTTCGTGTTAGGAGCGTAGGTGAACCAACCCGACGGCCACATCGTCAACGTCCCACTTGTCGTGGAGCTCACGACGCTCACCGTCAGCGGATCCCAATTCGGATCGGACACGACTACGCTATCGCTGAGCGTGGAATTCATGTGAACGGTCTCACTGCTGGAAGTCGCAATTGGCGCATCATTCGTAACATTGATCGTCACGGTTTCGGTGCTTGAATCGGCAGCGCCGTCATTGGCTTTGAACGTGAACGAGTCGGTCCCGACGAAGTTCGTGTTGGGAGCGTAGGTGAACCAACCCGATGGCCACATCGTCAAAGTCCCGCTTGTGGTGGAACTCACCACACTCACGGTCAGCGGATCCCAATCCGGATCGGACACGACCACGCTGTCGCTGAGCGTGGAATTCATGTGAACCGTGTCGGTGCTCGGACTCGCGGTTGGCGCAGCGAGCAGCACTCTTGGTTCGAATGCTTCAATCAAATTCGGAAATCGACCGATTTCGACTGCCTGAACCCGTTTCCAAACCCGTTGTCTTTTTGATGAGTACCGCAAGAGCTTGGCATGTAACCGAGAACGAACTTGTTCCAGCCACATCAATCGCCGGTGTTTCCGTGCAGGAAGTGAGAACTTCGCGAAAGAAGACTGCGCCGAACGAGAGCACCACGACAACCAAGACGCGAGCAGCATGGTGATTCCTTCACAGTTGAGAGGATTGTGTGAGCTGATGGAGCATAGAAATCGCTCCAGTACGCGAAAGGTGCGACAGCAGATTGCCGCAGATGCGTCTATTTGTGAACCATCCATGTTCACTAAGCTCGCCGCGCGAAACTGCGAAACCTCAGCAGCGAATCCGAGGCGACGCAAAAGCTGTACGGCCTCGACAACCCGCGCACCGCCAACTACGGTCGGCAATGCCTGATGGCGCGACGCTTCGCCGAGCGCGGCGTGCGGTTCATTCAATGCACTCATAGCTACAAGTGGGACCAGCACGGCAACCTGAAAGTCGATCACGCTCGCAACGCCGAGGAAGTCGATCAACCGATCGCCGCGCTGCTGACCGATCTGAAATCGCGCGGGTTGCTCGACGACACGCTGATCCTGTGGGGCGGCGGACCCAAAGGGTGCCCCCGGCCGCACTCCGGTCGCTCAAGGAGACGACGGCCGAGACCACAACCCACAAGGCTACACGATGTGGCTAGCCGGCGGCGGCGTGAAGCCCGGCATCCGCTACGGCGAGACCGATGACTACGGCTACTATGCCGTCAAAGACAAAGTCCACCTGCACGATCTGCACGCCACGATGCTGCACCTGCTGGGCTTCGACCACATGAAACTGACCTACCGCTACGCCGGCCGCGATTTCCGTTTGACTGACGTGACTGGCGAAGTGGTGAGTGGGCTACTGGCGTGAATCGCAACCGAGTAGGGTCGGCTCCTGCCGACCTTGGGTGATCGCAGTTGAGCCGGGCGGCAGGAGCCGACCCTACCAAACTTACGTTTCATCACGTCTCGTCGGCGTAGTTGATCAAGCTGAGCACGTCGTATTTGGCGAGTTTCTCCCGGCCTTGCAGGAAGGCTAGTTCCACGACGAACGCGCAGCCGGTGATGGTGGCTTGCAGGTGCTCGACGAGGTTAATGCAGGCCAGCATGGTGCCGCCGGTGGCGAGTAGGTCATCGACGATCAGCACGCGGTCGTGGGAGCCGAGGGCGTCGACATGCATGTGCAGTTCGTCGGTTCCGTATTCGAGGTCGTAGGAGAACGCCTTGGTTTGAAATGGCAGCTTGCCTGGCTTCCGGACGGGGATGAATGCGGCGTTGAGTTCCAGTGCGAGCGGAGCCGCAAAGATGAAGCCGCGAGCCTCGGCGGCGACGACGGCGGTGACGCCGTGGTCGCGGAAGTGCGTGGCGAAGCGGTCGATCACGTTTTGGAACGCGGGGGGATGAGCCAGCAGCGGGGTGATGTCGCGGAACATGATTCCCGGCTTTGGGAAATCCGAGATGCTGCGGATGTGTTGTTTGAGATTGAGGTCGGTCATCGGGTTTCGTCTTTCGAGGGAGTCTCGGATTCGGCCGGCGTGGAATCCTGCATATTGGTTGTGGCGGCGGAAGCCTCCAAGTGTTTTCGAGCGCGGGCCACATAGTCCGCGGCATCGGGGTCGCTCGCATAGAGATTGACGATGGATTGCCAAATCGCCATCGCCTGGGAGTTCTTCCCGTCGTCTTTCAAATTGTCGGCACGGCTCAGTGCGGTGGTCAGCCAGTTGGCGGACGGTTGCTGGCCGCGTTCATCGAGCAGCGTATTGAGTAGCTCGCGGGCGCTGGCGTGGATTTCTTTGAACTCCGCCTGGTCCGCCGTCAAGGCGATCAAGGCGCGCAGGAGTTGCTCGGCCTGCGTGTATTCACCAATCATCCAATAATGCCGCGCCAGCTTCTGAAGTCGTTTCGGTTCCGAGGTCGTCATGACCTCTTTGGTCCGTCCGCCGCGCAACTTGTTTCGCATTTCGTGAACGTTGAGCCGGTCCAACAGCGGTTCCGCTTCCTTCTCCCACAAGGCGTGATCCTGCTTGTCCACTTTTTGCAGATGCTCGCGTGCCTCGCCAATTTCCGAAGCGGTCGGATCTAACTTGGCGGCGATCCCTCTCGCTTTATCGAGCCGCTCTTGAGCGGGCATGTCGTGAGTGCGGAACCACCAGACGAAGGTGATCAGGACGACGAGCGCCGTGACCTGAGCCCAGGTCTTGTCGAACACTCGGCTGATGGCGCTTCCCTCTTGCTGTTCGGTGATGACCTTGCGCATGAGGTTGCGCATGATCGTGCCGGGACCTTGGCTTTGGCCGCCCAAGTGCCGAGTCGCATCGGTCTCGCGCCCCGATCGTTGTCCCGAAGGAGAAGTGAGCGTGGCCCCTATGGCAGGAGCATCGGCTGACATGACCGGAGCTGCCGGAGTGGCAATGGTCGCCCCCAGTGGAACCTGCTGGCTGAACGCATCGGGAATAATCACAGTCGGCGAGAGAGGCGCGTCCTCTGCCGCGCGAGCGCGGTTGCCCGCTTCGGTCGGATCGCCAAAGTTCAACATGGGCGTGAGAGCTGATCCCGAAGGGGCGGACTCGGCCGCTTTCTGAGCGGCTTGCCAGGCGTAACGCTTTTGGACTTCCACGAGCCGCAGCGACAGCACATACGAATCGGGGAAACGCTTTTCGGGATCCTTTTCGAGCAGCTTGCAGACGATCTCTTCCAGTTGCCGAGGCATGTCGGTGGCGATCAGACCGGGGCGGTCGAAGACTCCGAACTGATGCTTGTGGATCACATCCAGAGAGGACTTGCCGCTGAACGGCGGGCGGCCGGTCAGCATCACATACATGACGGCCCCCAGCGAATAGAGGTCGCTCTTCTTGGTGGCTCGCTGGCCCTTGGCTTGTTCGGGAGACATATACTCGGCGGTACCGACGATGCCGCCGGTGATGGTCAGCTTCTGCGAGGCGAAGACCTGAGCAACTCCGAAGTCTGCCAGCTTGATGGTGCCGTCGCTGGAGATCATCAAGTTCGACGGCTTGAGGTCGCGGTGAATGATCCCCGTGTTGTGAGCCGCCTTGAGTGCTCGGCAGATTTGCAGGCTGTAATCGATGACCTCCTGCCACGGAATGCGCTTGTCGCGCTTCAATCGAGCGGTCAGCGTTTCCCCATCGACGTATTCCATCGAGTAGTAATAGGTATCGCCGTCATTTCCGCTCTCATAGAACTCGACGATGTGCGGACTCTTGAGCTGTTCCATCGAAGCGATTTCGCGTTTGAATCGCTCAACGAATCCTTCCTCGCGAGCCAGCGAGGCGGGCAGGACTTTGATGGCCGCTTCCTGTCCGGTCTCGCGATGCGTGCCGAGATACACGGTCCCCATGCCACCGGCTCCCAGCTTACGGCCAATCTCCCAGTGAGCGATTTGCTTGTTGTCCATGAGGTGATCCGAGAAGTACCGCGAACCGCTTGAGTCTTTCGCATCGGAGCGTATTCTCCCCCTCCGGCCGAGGCAACGAGCGCTCGTAGTGACCCGATTCATCGGGTCTGGATCACGCGCTCGACCCCATAAATGGGGTCACTACGAGCGCGCTCTCTTGGCCACAAACGGAACACACCATGCTGATTGCCGGCCGAATTGTCAGTCCCGAACGCATCGTCTCTGGCCAGATCCGAATCGAAGGAGACCGCATCGTCGAGGTCGGCCCGCATCTGGGAGTGGCCGACAGGACCTTCTCCGACGACTGTCTGATCTTCGCCGGCTTTGGCGACATCCACATTCACGCGCGGGATGACGTCAGCGGCCACGAATGCCACAAGGAAGATTTCTCAACCGCCGCGCGAGCGGCCGTGCATGGCGGAGTCGTGCATGTCGCCGACATGCCGAACAATCATGTCCCGCCGATCGACGATGCCTCCTACGCCGCCAAGCAAGAGGTCGTGCGGCAGCGCAACGTACCGATTCACATCACGCTGTATGCCGGCATCGGGCCGGGGACTCAGCCGCTGACGAAATCGGTACCGTATAAGGTCTACATGGGACCGAGCGTCGGCGAACTCTTCTTTCGCAAGCTCAGCGATCTCGACGAAACGCTGGCGGCGTATCGCGGCCAAGCGGTCAGCTTCCATTGCGAAGACCCGGAGCTGATGGACCTGCATCAATCCGCGCCGACTCACGAGCAACGCCGGCCGCCGGAGTGCGAAGTGTCGGCGACCTCGTTCGCGCTCAAGATGATCGAGAAGTACGACCTCACCGGAAAGCTGTGTCATTACTCGGTCGGTGCCGGCATTCCGTTGATCCGCGAAGCGAAAGCACGCGGTCTGCGAGTCACCGCCGAAGTCACTCCGCACCATCTCTACTACGACGAGTCCGATATCACCGACGCCAATCGCGGCCTGATGCAGATGAACCCGCCGCTACGAGCCGTCGACGATCGACTGGCGATGCTCGCCGCTCTGCGCGAAGGGACGCTCGACTACCTCGCGACCGATCACGCACCGCATACGCTTGCAGAAAAGGAGAAAGGGGTCTCCGGCCAGCCGCACTTAGACACCTACGGCGCGTTCGTGACTTGGCTGATCGTGAAACAAGGCTTCTCGCCCGAGCAAGTCGCCACGTTCTGCTCGGCCAAGCCGGGTGAGTTCGTGAACCCCTACTGCGCCCCGCTCCGCTTCGGTCGCATCGAGCCAGGCTACACAGCCTCGCTGACGGTGCTGAACCTCGCACGGCCTCAGACCATTCGCCGCGAAGAGCTTTTCACCAAATGTGGCTGGTCCCCGTTCGAGGGAGTGACGTTCCCCGGTTCGGTCGAAGCGATCTATCTGCGCGGCCGCGAATAAACCAGGCGAGCGGGGCGGCGTCAGCCCCCCGGTTAAGTCGCGTGTCGTCGTACTACCGGGGGGCTGACGCCGCCCCGCTCGCCAAGCCTTCTGTGCAACGGAGTTCTCCCATGCTCACCCTCGCTCTGCGTGGTTTGGCCGGTTTGACGGCTTCCGCTTTGTCGCTGGTTCTCGTCGTGTGGCTGATGACGTCCGCCCCGACGCCGGTCAGCGGAGCGGTGGCATTCTCGGAAGTGCTCGCCGAACTGCGGGGAGCGGAGACGTTGCAGTTCCGGCTGACAAAAAACGTACACGACACCGCGGAGATTTGGGTCCGCGCGCCGGGACTCGTTCGCAAGGACTTTTCGCCGCAACGCTATGAGATTGCCGCCGGCTCGCGGTTGTGGCGGATCGACGAGGAAGCCAACACCCTCAGCGAGTCCGACTCGCCGTGGTTCTTACGGCATGACAAACAGATCGACTTGGTCGGACTGCTCGACATGGACGTGAGCGACTCGGCTCCTTTGCTCAAAGCGAAGCCGGTGTCACGGCACTCGACACCGCATGGTGAGGAATTCGTTTATCTGGCGACCCTGTCAACTCGCATTGGCGACGTCACAATCGAGGCGTTTGCCGACGTCGCGTCCAAACGACTGACCCACATGACCGTGTGGCCCGGCGCGATCGACCTTCAAGAATGGAAGTGGCTCCAACAAAAGGCTCATCTGATCGACCGAAAGCCGCCGCTCGCGGACCTCGCGCTCGTGGCAGTCAACGTCCCCGTTGCCGACGACAAATTCGTCGTGGCGAAGTCGCTGACCGAAGACGGTCGCATCGGCAACGTGAGCGAGTCGCAAGGCATCGTCACGCTGCGGCCGATGTTGGCAAAACGCTGGACGCCGGTTTGTCGCGAGATGTTGCTCAAGCCGGGCGATTGGGTGCGCACCGAACTGCGCGGGGCAAACGCGATCAAGGTGACGCTCTCGTCTGAGGTTGATCTGACGCTCGGCCCCGGAACGCTGATCGAGTGCATGTCTCCAACTCAAGCGAGGCTACACACCGGGCAGGTGCAGGTACGTAGCCGTCTCGCTCCGCGAGACGAGTTGAACGCTTCACAGACTCCGATCTCGGCGAATGCTTCTGAAGAGGCGGAGCGTCAGAGGCGCTCGGCTCGTCTCGCGGGGAGCGAGACGGCTACGTACTGCTCGCCCCGCGCGAGGGCAGCCGTGTCTTCAAACCGAACGAGAAACAACTTGTCCGAGTCGATCGCGATGTGAAGCTCGTCGATGTCGAGAAGACGCCACTCTGGCTGGCCGGCTTCGAGGGAACGTCGAACAACGAATCGCTCGGCTCGCTGATCGTCAACCTGCCGGACGGCCGCAATGAGCCGCTGACTGTTGGCTATCACAAGGTCAACGTTGAGATTCGCGATCAGATTGCTCGAACGACAATCGAAGAGTCGTTCGTCAATCACACGACCAACCGGCTGGAAGGGGTGTTTCATTTCCCGCTGCCACAGGACGCTTCGATCAGCGGGTTTGGCATGTGGATCGGCAACGACTTTGTCGAGAAGCAGCGTGCCCGTGAGATCTACGAAACGATCCTGCGCGAGAAGCGTGATCCGGGACTGCTCGAATGGACCGGCGGGAACATCTTCAAAGCTCGTGTGTTTCCGATCGAGGCACATTCGGAGAAGCGGATCAAGATCGTCTATACCCAAGTGCTGCCGCTGCGAGCGAACCGCTATCGGTACTCGTATGGCCTGCGCAGCGAGTTGCTCCGCACGAAGCCGCTGCGCGAGTTGTCGTTGAACGTGACGGTGAACTCGGCGCTGCCGTTGAAGAGCGTGACGTGTCCGACACATGCCACACGAATTGCAACTGGCGAGCCGGTGGGCGTCAGCCCCCGGACGGAATCGTCGCCAACTCGTCCGGGGGCTGACGCCCTCCGGCTCGCCTATCACTCGGCACAATTGGAGTTCGCCGCGCAGGAATACACGCCGACGCGCGACTTCGAAGTCGTTTGCGAGATCGACGGGCGGCAATCGGATGTCGTCGTTGTGCCGCATCGGCGCGGGGATGACGGTTATCTGCTCGTGCAGTTGTCACCGCCGGCACCAGAGGGGAATTGGCAGCGCGAGGTGTTGCCGGATGGCAAGCCGCTCAATGTGGTGCTGTTGTGCGACACGTCGGCGTCGATGGATTCTGAGAAGCGGAAGCAGCAGGCGGAGTTCGTTTCGACTGTGTTGGCCTCGCTTGGCGATGCCGACCGATTTCAGTTAGCCGCCGCCGATGTCGGCACCGTTTGGGCGTTCGCGGAACCGGTGGCGGCGAATGCCGAGAACGTTGCGAAGGCGCGGGCGTTTCTCGAAGAGCGGCTATCGCTCGGCTGGACGAATTTGGATCGGGCGTTTGAGGATGTGTTGAAGAAGGCTCCGGCCGATGCGCACGTCATCTACATCGGCGACGGCGTCGTGTCGTCGGGCGACACCGACCCCGCCGCGTTTGTGAAACGGTTGGCGGAGCTGTGTAGCCGTCTCGCTCCGCGAGACGAGCCGAACGCTTCACCGACCCCAACCTCGGCAAACGATTCTGACAAAGTGGAGCGTGAGAAGCTTTCGGCTCACCACGCGGAGCGTGACGGCTACGTTCACGCGATCTCCGTCGGTAACTCGTTCGAGTCCGTTGTGCTCAAGGGGATCGCACAAGTTGGTGGCGGGTCGGTGCGGAACATCGGGGGTGAGCAGACTCCGCAGGTCGTTGCGAACGAATTGCTCAACGAGATTGCTCAGCCGGGGCTGCGTGATCTCAACGTGGAGTTCCGTGGTCTGCGAGTCGCGGCGGTTTATCCGGAGCGATTGCCGAATGTCGCGGCGGGGACTCAGCAGATTCTGGTCGGGCGGTATCTGCCCGACGGCAAGGATCAGTTTGGCGAGATCATCGTCACGGGGATGCGCGGCAGCGAGAAGGTGCGGTACGCGGCGCGAGTGAACCTGAAGGAGGCCGAGGAGGGCAATTCGTTCATTCCCCGTTTGTGGGCGTGAGGGCATCTCGATCGCCTGTTGGCTCAGGGGCAGAGCCAGGCGATTCGGGACGAGATCATTCGGCTCTCCGAAGAGTTCCACATCATCACGCCGTTTACCTCGCTGTTGGTGCTGGAGACCGATGCCGACCGCGAGCGGTTCGGCGTGCAGCGTCGCTACGAGATGCGAGACGGCGAACGGTTCTTCGCCGAGGGCCGCGACAACGCAAACTACGAGTTGCTGCAACAGCAGATGAAACGAGCCGGCGATTGGCGGCTCGGCCTGCGACGCAACGTTCTACGATCCCTCGCGGGACTGGGCCGAAATTCGCATGTGTTTCAGCAGCAGGTGCAAGGCTACGACCGTTTGCGGCGGCGGGCGGGCTGGGCGGAAAACGGCCCGGTCTCGTACTCCGCGCCTATGGGCGGACCAATGGGAGGCACGGCGGCCTACGACATGAGCGGTGTCTGGGGGTTCGATACGACCGACGACTTAAGGGTCGAGGCGGCGTTTCAAGTTCAAAATGGTCGGCTCTCTTTGAGTCAGTTGTCCGAGTTCGACTCCAAGTCATTGAGCGTCCTTGGCGATTGGTCGCGGAAGGAAAGCTTGAGCGTCCATGAGCCGCAGTCGCTGGAGCAGGATGAGCAGCGCCGCAAGTTCGTTATCGGCGCGGATGAGGATGAGCCACTCAGTCTCGGTCTCAGCGACAGCCTCGAAGGTCTCGGTGATCTCCGTGCTGGCGAAAAGGCCGAAGACTGGGACAGGGAGATGTTCAATGGGGAGGAGGTGGAGTTTTCGAGTCGCGGCAATTGGGCGGAGCCGGCATTGGCGGCAGCTCGTGGTGCGATGGCCAAAAGAAGCTTTGCGTCAGCACCGTACTACGACAGCAGTGATTCGTATCGCAGTCTCTCCGGTGGCATTGGTTTCGGTGGTGGCTTCGGAGGGCGCGGTTATTACCAGCAGGAGCCGGACTACACGAGTTGGATCAACACGCTGTTCCCCGCGCTCGAACCCGCGCCGGGCAAGGCCGTGCCGGTGAAGCAGCCAGAGTCTTGGTCGCCCGAAGCGATCGCGTTCTCAAAGAGTCTGCTGCGAACAGACTCACTGCTGAAGTTGGAGGGCGGCATCGAACTGCGGCGTATCTACGACAGTTTCGATGTCCGTTGGAAACGACATGCGTCGCGCGGCAGCGATCTCGTGCTGTACTCGCCAAGCGGTTGGTTGACGCGACCGCTGGGGCCGGCCGATCAGACGGTGATTCAGTTCTGCGACGCGAAGGAGCGGGGCGTGTTTTCGCTGGCGTTCCTGTTGGGCCGAGTCCGGCCGTCGGTCGAACAAGAATTGAAATCGCCGCCGCTGGGGTTGAGCGACTTCTCGCTGTCGGCAATTCACGAGACGTATCAGGCTTATGTTGCTCGCGTGGAGCCGGCGGGCGATAGGTTGGTCAAGCTGGTGCTGGAACAGAAGGACGCGGAGAACGCGAAGGACCGGCGTGTGGCTGAGTTCACGATCGACATGGCGAAGCATCTGCTGATCAAGCAGGAGTGGTTCGCCGAAGGGAAGCCGACCAGCGCGACGACGTTTTCCGATCTCGTCGAAGTCGCCGGTTCGTGGTGGGCGAGGAAGTCCACGACGACCGACGCGAAGGGCCGCACGGTCTCGCAAACAACGATTGAGATTAAGGGACACGGCAAGGATCAATACTCACAGCGGCTGGCCGCCGAACTGTCCGCGCGGCCGCAGGTTCAATTCGTGCGGTTGCCGTTCGTGAAACTCAAAGTCGCGCGGCAGAAGGTGGCAGACGGCTCGGCCGGGTTCGATGACCGGCTGGCGATGATCCTGCACAACGCTCAGCTTCAACAGTGGGACGAACTGTGGAAGCAGGTCGATGTGGCCGAGAAGTTGACCGATACCGACAAGCCGGGTGTGCGCTGGTTGCGGACGATCCTGCTGGGCACGATCCGCCGCAACGAAGAGGCTCGGCAGCGATTATTGGCCGAAGCCAGACAACTCGCCGCGAAGCCGCAACAGGACGAGACGTTTCTGGCTCGGTTCATCCTCAGCCAAGCGTATTCGCTGATGGGCTGGCCGGAGTATTTCGAGTTCGTGCAGATCTTCGAGTCCGCCAACTCACTAACCCGAAGCGTCAGCGAGGGCGAGCGCTCCAAGAAACCCGAATCTGACGATCAGAAAACAACGAACGTGGTCGAGTCGAAGGAGCGTGCGCCCTCGCTGACGCTTCGGGTTAGTTCCCGGTTTGACCGCGACGGATTGCAGGAAGCTCGCCTGCAATGCCTCGACTCGCTCGGACGTCACGAAGAGGCATTGGCTCTGCGACGCACAATGGTCGAGACATCTCCGTGGCATCTGCATTGGCAGACGGACTTCGCGCATCGGCTGGCGCGAGCCGGGCAGGTGGATGCCGCGTTCGCGTGGCTTCAGAAGGAACTCGACCGGCCTATCGAGCGTGAAACCTACGAAGACGAAACGCTCCGCTCGGCCATCTGCGACCTGCATCGTGGGCACGGTCAATCGACCGAACTACTGAAGTTCACGACCGACTGGATCGCTCGAAAGCCGGAGTCGCAGTCGTACAACTCGGCCTACGCGCAGCATCTGTCTGCGCTCGTCTTCAACGATCAGTTCGACGCGGCGAACGCGCTCGTCGAGCAATGGTTCCGCGAAGCTCGGATCGATGGTCTGCTTGCGCCGGATCAGCGTGCTCGGCTGGAGACGGCGATTCAATTCGCTAACGGGCAGTGCTACCACCTGTCGTTCCAACGCCCGGACGAACGCTGGTTCGAGGAACTGGCCGAGACGATTCGCTTCTTCCTGCGCCACAAATATCACTCGGACATCGCGACGCGCGGCATCGGCAATCATTACTTCTTGCAGAGCGACATCGCCGACCGCCTTCGCGGCGAGTTCCTGTCGCTGCTGCAAACCGACTTGCCGAAGCTGACCCCGACCCAGATCAACGCGCTGCTGGGATGGGTGACGGGGCGGATCGAGTTGCGGGAACCGCTCAACGGGCGCAAGCAGTTGGATGCGACCGAAATCACCGACATCGTCTGGAAGAAGATCGCGGACGAACTGAAACCGCGCTGGCGCGCTGAGCAGGACAAAGACGCGAGGCACCTGCTGAGCGAGTCGCTGCGGACGATCTTGCTCCGCCGCTTGGCCGACGAAGATAACGGCCACTTGCCGTTCCTGAGAGAGCGCCTGGCGGTCGCCCACCCGGATTACAAGATCGCTTACGTCACGTCACTGTTCGAAACGTTGCTGACGGTGACTTGGTCCGAAGCGATCGAGAGAGAAGCCTTTGCATTGCTGCTCGACTTGTCGGATGCGAACGAGCCGGTCGATCGGCTGGCCGTACAGCTTCCGGCGTTGCATCGGCTGATCGATGCGATGCTGGCGAATCGGCAATCATTGGCGGAATCGCAACTTGGCGATCGAGGGGAGCAGAACAAGCTGACTCGCAAAGAACTGGGGGAGAAGAAGGCCGATTTCCGCACGACAGCTCGTGAGCAAGTCGCGGCGCGGCTGCTCGAACAGGCCGGCACGCTGCTGCTGGCAAAGCGAGTTCCGAACGCGGATGACATCGCCCGCTGGATGCGAATCGAGCAGGCGTGGCTCGATGTGTCGCTCGACCAGCGATTGCCGCAGGTCGAGGAACTCTGCTGGCAGATTCTCGGCGAGGTGCCGAACGTGGGGCAGGTTTCCAACCTGCCAGGGGACGACGACGACGTTGACGGGCAAGTTGAAAACTTGCCCCACGAACTCTTCGAGGGTCTGCTCAAGCAGCGTGCCTTTAAGACCGTGATGAATCTCGCCGCCCGGCGCAACGCCGCTCCGGCCACGATCGATCGCGTGCTGAAGTACATCGACGCGGGCATCCGTAGCCCTGTCGCTCCGCGACAGGAAAGCCGAACGCCAAACGGCGCGGATTCCAAGAAGAACGTCAACGAACCAGCAGACCTCAACTCCGCGCTCGGCAATCGTCTAGCGGAGCGAGACGGCTACGTTTGGCGAAACGCCAAGTTCCGAATGCTCATCGCGCTCGATCGGCCGGATGATTTGGAGCGTGAACTGCGCGAGTGGATTCGCACCGACATCTCGACCGCTCCGTGGCGGCAGATGTTGGCGAAACTTGTCGCGGAACGTGGCAAGCTGGACGAGGCGATTCAACTCTTCGAGGCGTGCGAGAAGGACAAACTGCTGACGAACTCGGACTATCACATGCTGGCCGACTGGTATCTCGTCTCAAACCGCCGCGTGGCTTATGAGCGGTCGCGCATCGAAGCGTTCAAGCAGATGCCGGAGCATCACCTCAGCAACCGCCTGTCTGCGACGAGCAATCGTTGGATGCAGCAGAACGCTCGGCTGCCGAGCGAGCTCGACGAGTCCACGTTGCTCATCGTCCAAGCGTTGTTCGAGAAGTCGGCTCAGCCAGAGAACTATCTCTGGCAACACAGCAATCTTTACGGTGCAACCCGCGACTTCCGCCTTCTGCGGATGCTGCCCGACGCGATGCTCGGCCGAACGCCACAGCAGGTCTATCAGTTCGTGCAGACGTTGCAGTCCGCCGCGCTGGGCGAGCTGCGCAACGAAGCGGCGGCGGACGAGATCCTGGCGCGGATCAAGCAACTCCGTACCGGCGTCCAGGCGAGCGGGGCGGCGTCAGCCCCCCGGTTAGAGTCTTTGTCCGAAACACGTGCGTTTGTTGCGCGCGTGTTTTTGGAAAGGTTATCCAGCGAGTGACTTTGTGGGATAAAGGTCGTGGTGGTAGTGGAGTGTGGTGGCCATC
>SXKJ01000020.1 GCA_005778115.1 Planctomyces sp.
CCCCGGCGGGCTGAACATTCACGGCAAAACCTTCGCAATCTCCCGGACCAACAACGGCGGAACATGCGTGTCGCGCCAAGCTCCCAAAATCTCTTCGTATTCTGCGCTACACTTCCATCAAGGCAAATTAGCCGGCCGTGAGAAAAGCCCCGTGCTTCTCTAGGACTCCAATCTCGCACCGATTGCCGTTTGCAGAGCCGTTCGCAAGACTGGGCCAGCTGTGACGTGCTCAGCGAAAGACCGCTCGGAGTTGTCTTCCATGTACTTCGCGAATCCGTGGGGCCTACTGGGTCTGGCGGCCTTGCCGCTGATTGTGGTGATTCACCTTTATCATCGGCGCTACCCACCGTTGTTCGTTGCGGGACTGCACCTGTGGGGCGTCGAGACGCACACCACCACCGCCGGCCGAACTCGCGAACGGCTTCCGATCACACCATCGCTGATTTGTGAATTGTTGGCGGCGCTGATTCTCTCGTTGGTTCTGGCTGATCCGCGATGGGGGGATTTGGGAAAGGTCGTGCATCTGGTGGTGGTGCTCGACAACTCGGCGTCGATGTCGTCACGTCCGCCGGGACTGGAAGAGAAATCGTTTCGCGATGCGGCGGTGACCGAGTTGGAACGGCGAGTCCAACTCTTGCCGCGCGGCAGTGTGATCACCTTGCTGCGCACGGGGCGTCGGCCGGAGATGCTCGCCGGCCCAGCGGTGCCGTGGTCCGAGGCGAGACCGAAGCTCGACGAGTGGCATCCCGCGTTGCCGAAACATGACTTTCAACCGACGTGGGATTTGGCTGCGCAGTTAGCGGCGGAGACCGGTCAGTTGCTGTTTCTGACCGACGTCGTACCGGACGACAAAGTCGCCGTACCACAATTGATGGAAGTCGTGTCGGTGGGTCGCGCGTTGGAGAATGTGTCGATCTCGGCCGCACGCTGGGATTTCGATTCGCGCACTGCGAAGGGCCGCGTCTTCATCCGGTTGACGAATCATGGTCAGCGTGCGGCGAACGTGCGCGTCGCCGGTATGGTCGGCGAGCAGTCGATCTTTCAACAGACGATTTCGTTGGCGGCAGGAGTCGCCGCGCCGCTTGAAGTTGAAGTCCCCGGCGGGTTGGGACGGCTCATCATCAAGACAGAAACGAGCGGTGACGGACTGCCGCTCGACGATCGCATCGAGTTGATCGAGCCGAAGGTCCGCACGCTGCACATCGCCGTCGCGCTGCCGAAGGATTCACCTGCACTCAAAGCTGTGCAGCGCGTATTGCGCGGCGTGCCGGATGTGTCACTGAGCGACGCCGAATCCGCGGAGCTAATCATCGCACCGGCTCAACCCTCGCCTCCTTCGCGTCGCGAGCTGTGGTGGCTGGGAATCGGTCCGTTTGATTCCAGCGACGCGGCCCGCAAAGCCGCGACCGATTTAATCGGTCCGTACATCCTCGAAAAACAAAATCCGCTGCTCGATGGCCTGACGCTGAGCGGCGTTGTCTGGGGCGGAGTCCAGCCGCTGAAGCTGGACGTCGCTCCGATCATCACCGCCGGACAGAATCCATTGCTGTCGCGGTTGAACGGCACACGCACGACGGCCTACTTGCTGAACCTCGACTTCGCTCGCACAAACCTTGCCGAGAGTCCCGATTGGCCGATCTTGCTCAGCAATCTGATCGAGCTCCGACGCGACAACCTGCCGGGCCTGCGACGTTGGAATTACCGCCTCAACGAAGAAATTCGATTTCGCTTGATCGAGGATGTGCCGCCCGTCGCAACGACCTCAAGCGCTGATGCGGCGAAGACCACTGACAACACGAACGACTCGGCCTCGCGTCCATTGCTGCTGGTTCACGGCAATCAGAAGCGACCGCTCGCGCGATCGACCATTGTGGAAGTCCCGCCGCTGGATGAAGCCGCTGTCTACACGATCCTCGATGGCGAGCGACCGCTCGGAGAGTTCGCCGTTAACTTCTACGACGCAGAGGAATCCACGCTTACCGGCCTGCGTCCCGGCCGCCGCGAGCCGAAGGAAGAGACGTCATTGCTCGGCGGTTTTCAAATCGATCAACCGCTGACATGGATGATCCTGCTCGGCATCGTGCTGATCCTGCTGGCCGCGTTCGCCGATTGGCATGTGCTGCGGCCAGTGGGTCGACGCTCGTGACCTGGAATGATACTAAATCGTTAGCGTTGATCGTCGATCGCCAAGATAGTCTGCCACAGCGGATCGCCCACAACACCCGCGTCACCGCAAGACAAGGTTTCGTCGGGGAATTCCTCCATTTCCAGCATCCCGTCAGTGCATCATGCCGTACTTTTTCATCTTGTTGTAAAGCGTCACGCGGCTGATGCCGAGTTCCTTCGCGGTGTTGGTACGGCTGAAATTATTCTTCAACAGCGTCTGCTCGATGATCTCCCGTTCAGTCAGCGAGATCTGACGATTGAGCGTTGCGGCGTTGTTGGCCTGGAAGGCGTTCCCCAGTTGCACCGTCGGATCGTTCGACGGGCCGGCGTTGCCGACCAGGATGTCATACGGCAGTTGGTCGGCGGTGAGCACTCCGTTGCGGCAGAAAATGACCGCGCGTTGAATGACGTTCTCCAACTCGCGAACGTTGCCGGGCCACGGGTAGGAGTACAGCGCGGCGAACAAGCTGTCGTCGATGCTGTCGATCTTGATGCTGTGCTTGGCGGACGCCTGCGCGACGAACTTGCGAGCCATCGGAGCGATGTCCGGTTTGCGATCGCGGAGCGGGGCGACCTCGAACTTCAACATGTTGAGCCGGTAGTACAAGTCGGGGCGGAAGCGCCCTTTCTCAACGAGCGGTTTTAAGTCGAGATTGCTGGCGACCACCAGCCTCGCCTGCGATTTGTACGTCTTGTTGGAACCGACAGGCTCGAACTCGCCGGTCTCGATCGCTCGCAGGAGCTTGACCTGTTGCTCCGGGCCGAGGACGTCGATTTCGTCGAGCAGAATTGTGCCTCGTCCCGCCGCTAGAAACTTCCCTTCTTTGTCGGCATGAGCGCTCGTGAATGCTCCCTTCACATGGCCGAAGAGTTCGCTTTCGATCAACTCGCTGGGCAACGCTCCGCAGGCGACGTGCAAGAAGGCTTCCTTGCGTCGCGGTGAGACTTCGTGAATCAAGTTGGCCAGGTATGTCTTGCCCGAACCGGTTTCGCCGATCAGCAACACGGTCACGTCATGCTGCGCCGCGACTTCGAGTTCGATCAGCATCCTTCGCAGTTGCGGTGTGTGCGTTTCGAACTTCCGACTGATGCCATGCAGGACGGTGTCCGGTTCTTTGAACTCGTTTGTCGCCGGAGCAGTCTCCGTCGGAGCGGCCATCGACGGCGTGGGGACTTTCTCATTGATCCACGCGACCACTTGCTCGACGGCGATGTTGCCTCGCAGATGAGTCATGCCTCCGCAGGCAGCGAGCCGTTCGAGCGGTTCCGGACAGTTTTGAGAGGTGAGCAGCAGGACGTGTAGCTCGGTCAACCGCTGCCGCAGTTGACTGATGACGTACTCTTGTGCGTGTCCGCCATCGTTGGTGACTTGGAAGTCGCCGACCAAAGCGTGAGCCGCGTGTTTCAAACACAACTCACCCGCCTTCTGGACGGTGTCACTGAGCATCAAGTCAAAGCGTTCGCCCAAGGCCACCGAGAGGTCCGAGGAAAAGATCGGATTGCGACTGCAAACGACCAGGATCGACTTGCTCATGGAGAAGCTCCAAGTAGGTCAGCCTTTCCAGGCTGACCCGAATGAGATTCGGCGCAGAGGTTGAGAACGATTGAGTCAGCCAGAAAAGGCCGACCCACGTCCTGTTCATTCCTTGAACAAAGCCAATGCCAATCACGTCAACATTCCGAAACGAACGTCAAGAAGCGTGAAAAGACCGAGAAATACCGCGCTTCTTATGGAACTCGTCATTTGCGGAACTCAACCGCGTGGCGAATCAGCAACGCCGCATTGATGCGATTCCGCAACGGACGTGACGAGAAGGCATCAACGACGGATCGTAGCTGTCCCGCGTTGTGAGCCATTAAACATCCAGATGAGCGGTGTGGTTGGTATCGACGCACTAGCACGACGCGCAAGCGAGTGGTTTGCCGGGGATCACCACTCGCTTCTGCGTCGTACGACTCTTGTCACGGCGCCAAAACCTTCACAGTACCGCAGGCTGACCGGCCCTGTTCGTGGAAATGCGATGACTGGCTGCTCTTCGTTGGTCGCGATACGGTTTTCAAACCATGACCAATCCCCGATCGACCTTTGCCGTGATCCTTCCGGCTGCTGGTAGGAGCAGTCGCTTTGCCGGTGCTGCCGGCAACGAACTCGCTGCGCTAGGCCTGGCGGCTCCGAAGAAGAAACCGTTTCAGGAGCTGAAGGGCCGGTCGGTCTGGCTGCGGGCGCTCGAGCCATTTGTGAATCGGGACGATGTGGTGCAGCGGATCATCGCGCTGTCGCCGGAGGACATGGATTGGTTCAAGACCAAATACCGGGCGAACCTCGCGTTCCTGGACCTGCAATTGATCGAAGGGGGAGCGGAGCGAGCCGACACGGTCGCCCGCGCTCTGGCTTGTGTGCGGGAGGATGTCGAGTTCGTTGCCGTGCATGATGCGGCTCGGCCGCTGATTGCTCAGGAGTGGATCGACGCGGTCTTCCGCGCGGCCGAGAAGTACGGCGCGGCGATTCCCGCGACGCCGATCAGCAGCACGTTGAAACTGGTCGCGCCGGACGGACGCATCGTGAAGACCGTGCCTCGTGAAGGATTGTGGGCGGCGCAGACTCCGCAGGTGTTTCGGCGTCAGTTGCTGCTCGATGCGTTCGCGCAACGTGGCGACTTTCAGCCGACGGATGAAGCTCAGTTGGTGGAACGACTCGGCCAACCGGTGCATGTCGTCGAGTGCTCGGCGATGAACATGAAGATCACCTCGGCGGAAGATTTCCGGCTCGCTCAGGCGTTGGTCGATCACGTCCCGCAACCGAGCGTCGCGAAGATGCTGCATCCGTTTGAGGATGAACGCTGGAAGTAACGTAGCCGCGTTCGTCAGAACGCGGGCTATGCGTGACATCGCCCGCACTCTGACAAGTGCGGCTACGACTTTCACTGCCGGCTGACCCCTTTCGGCATCATGCCTTGGCCAATGGGAATTGGAAAAATGTTTTGCGGGATCGCCTTGAACGCTTCATCGAGCGGTGAGGCCCCATAGATCTTGGTTTGCGGGTCCGACAGCTTGCCGGTCACGTTGATGCGGACCCAGCCTTTCGTCGCCGCGCCGATCACATCTTGAATGATCGGAATCGACAGCGGCCCGCGCGGCAGACGCGAGTAGAAATCGAGATTCACATTGTTCTCGAAGTCCGCCATGCCTTTGCCAACGAAGCTGATCGTGTCCCCCTCCAAGGCGATCGAACGGAACATGAACCGGGCGTAAGCAATGTCGAAGTCGAGCTGCGCCGATTTGAACGTGTAATCCTCCGGTGGCGCGAGGCTCAGATTGCGGTACATCTGCAAGATGACCGGCATGTCGAGCAGCGCGGCTGGGCTGATCTGCATGGCGCCACGGCCCCTAACGCCCTGCGTGGTTGAGCCTTTCCCTTCCAGTTGTACCGAACCGTTGGTGATGCCACGTAAGTCGCGCTGTTTTGGAGCGTGCAGTTCGGCAAAACGTTCCAGCCGCGCGTTGCGAAGCTGCAGCAGCACTTTGTATTCGGGAGTCTCAGACAGCGTTGCAGCGCCGTCGAGCAGCAGCGTGCCGTCGAACAACCGCGCGGTGATTCGCTCGCGGTCTTCCAACAATCCAGGAGGCCGCACACGCTGTATGTCACCGGCCCCGAACATCAGCGTTCCCTTTTCGACGCGGAATGGGCCGCGAACGTCGGTCAGGTCGTAATCCAGAATTCGGGCCGAGGACAAATCGACGTCGCCATTCACTTTCACTTCTTGCCCGTCCCAGCTCCCGTTCGCATGGACTTTTCCGCGCAGGTTTTTGAAGTCCAACCCGGTGTGCATCGTGCCGCCGAAGAAATAGGTATCCAAGTCCCAGGCCGCGGTGATCGGGTCATTCAGGTCGGCGGTCCCTTTGAAGTCCATAGCGCCGTCGAATCGCAGCGTTTGCTGCGGATCGAGGCTGGCGAAGAGCTGCTTCAATGCCGGCAACTGCGACAACGCGTCGAGCAATTCCTGATTCGGCGTGAGATTCTCAACCGTGAACTTGTCGTAGTGAGCTCGCCAGTTGCCGTTTGCCTCGACCTTTTGATATCCGGTGGCCGAGAGCGTCGTTTTCTTATGCCGCGCTTGAATAGATTTCACAACGACCGTGGGCAAGCCGTTCTCGTCGGGGCCGTATTCATAGCTGGCTCGGAGGTCATCCAGCTCATACGGCAGCATCTTCAGCGACAGGCTCCCTTTCGTCAGTTCGATGCTCTTCATCCGAATGTCCGCCGGTCGATCGGTCAGCCAATGCACGTCGGTGACGACATCGACCAGGCCCGTCGGACGGAACTCGCTCCACACGCGCTGCAACGACGCCGGCACCGCACGATACAGCGAATCGTCCAGCGGCGCGTCCTTTGTCACGATTTTTAGCTTCAGCTCACCGACCGTGTTGTTGAGCTTGCGATAGTCCCCCTCTGCCGCGATGACGGTTTTCCCTTCTTTGCCGTGTCGGCCAATCAATTCCTTGAACTCGAAGTTTGGACCGATCGCGGACAACCGGCCTGTGATCCCTTCGACGCGATAGGGGAAAGCGTCGTAGTTCATCGCTCCATTCCGCAGCAGCGCTTCGATGCGCGGCACGAACGGCTGTTGCGGAGCCTTCGTTAATCGGACCTCGCCATCAATGACGCCGGTCAACCGCATTCTCTGAATGGCCGATCGCAGTTGCGGAGTGCAGGCTTTGATAAACGTCGCGTCGATCGGCAAGTCGGACGTCCGAATCGTCAGCAGGATCGTGGCGTTCGCTCCCGGATTCTCGACCGTCCCTTCGAGTGTGATTGGCCGGCTGCCGGCCATGCCCGTCACGTCGATGATCAGCTTGCCGTCTTGCAGGGTGATCGAGCCGTTGGCGTGCTCGACAGGATACGGGAACGCCTCGTGGATCACCGAGCAATCCTTGGCAGTGACGATCAACCCTTCTGGCTTCCAGCGTCGATCGGCATTGACCAGGACCGCGTGCATGTCGAGATCCCCCTGCGGTTGATGCTGGTCGTAGATGCGGCCGAACCCGGCCGAAAAACGGCTGCGCAGCCGCCTGTCGCACACGACATTGTTGACGGTCAGCTCGATGCGGCCGGGGTAACCCGCCTCGCGCCCTTCCAGTTTTCCATCGACAAGCAGCCTCGTGGCACCGTTATGAGCCGTCAGTTCTTTGACCACGAAGCGATCGTTGTCGGCGTACAACTCGCCACGCAATTCCTGCAACGGAAATGGCAGCGCGGGGTTGGTGATCTCTCCATCCACGATTTTCATGGCGACACGAAACGTGGGGATCGTCTTCGGCTCCGGTCGAGTGACACGGAAGGCCACGTTGAACGTCGCCTTCAAACCCAAGATCGAATCCGCCGCACCGACGGCCTGGATCGGTCCTGACACTCCAAACGGCGAGCCATCCTGAGCATCCGCCGGCTTCGACAGCAGTTCGAGAAACTTCTTTTCCCATTCCGCGAGCTTCGTCCGCACTTCCGGAGCAAAGCTGGCCGCGACTCCGACTAACTCTTGCCCGGCGGTGATCTGCGTCAGCTTGCCGTCGAGTTGCCCCGTCTGTTCGTCGATGTTCCAACGACCGGCCAGTTCGATGGCTCCTGTGTGCTCGCAATTCGACCTGGCATTGATCTGAAACTGCCGCCTTCCCGACGGCAGCAACTCGATATCCATGTGCTCAAGCACCAACACACCCGGCGGAACTCCCGGTGCCTGCTCAACCCGTACGACAACGGTGCCGTCCTCAATGAGGAACTCCGGCAAGCTCCCTTTGTCTTGCTGCGGAGGCATCAGCAATGTTTGCCAATTCCAACTTCCATCCGCCCCGCGCACGACCTCCAGTCGCGGAGCCTTCACGATGACCTTCAAGATCTCGAGTTGCTGCCGCTCGATCAGCGTGTCGCGATTGATGTGAATCACCGTCTCCGGCAACTTCACGATCGGCACATCACCCTGCGGCGGCGTCAGCGAGAACCCAGTCAGCACGATCTCATGCCCAAAGTCGTACCGCACCTCATCGAGTTCAACCTCCGCATCGGGCAGCAGTTTTTTCAGAGCCTTGACGACCTCCTGCTTGATGACCGCATCACGTCCATTCCACGCGCGCAGCAGATACCCCTTGCCGATGTAGGCTCCCGCCGCCACCAGCACGATCATCCACAGAAAGGTCTTGAGGAGAGTTTTCATTCTGAGACGCAAACTCCGTTCGGAGCCAGCCGTACCGCGACCGTTAGGGAGCGGCCTGATTTGTCACAGCGGGCCGCTCCCTAACGGTCGCGGTACGGCTGGCTGATCCTTCAACAGCGAGCACACACCCACCGCCGCGAGTACGCACAGCGGATACTCCGCCGGCAGCCGATATCGCAGCGAGCCGACGAACACGGAGTGAATCGCGGCGAAGTACAGGATCGGCCCCAACGTCAGCAGCCACACCCAGGGACGCTGCCGAATCAGCCACCAACCGCGCGCCGCCAGCAACAGGACGGGCACGAAGAACGCCGCGACGAGCAATGCCGGTCCAATGCCTCCGAACTGAGCCGCGCTCGGCCACGGCTTCCAATACCGCCACAGCTTCAAGAACGTCAGTTCGATCGCTCGGCCGGGATGCTGCCGAGCGTACCGCCACGCCGCTTGTTTGTAGTGCTGATCGACTTCCCACTCGGTCATCTGAGCCATCAGGTTGTCCCGATCGAAGAACGTCATATTGCTGTCGCCATTCGCATCGGGATTCAGCCCGTCGTACAAGCTCGGCCCGGACCACAATGTCGTGAAGACCCAGTGACCGCTGACCTCGTGATTCCGCCACGCCCACGGCACCAATGCTCCGAACAATCCGAGTAGCATCACTGCCGATTCGAGACACGCTTTGCCTCGCGGCCTCTTGAACAGGATCACCAGCACGGCCAACAGCGGGCCGGCCAAGATCCAACTCGGCCGCACATACGTCGCGATCGCGATGGTGATACCGGTGAGGAAGGGCCAAAAAACGGTATAACGGCTTTCGGCCTTCGGCTCTCGGCTTTCGGCCGGTAGCCAAAACGCTGCGCACCAGACGCTCATCGTGAGCGTCAGCGCGAATAGTGTTTCGCTCAGCAATAACACGCTGAACCCAGTCATCACCGGTGAGATTGCCGTCAGCCCGCACGCGATCAACGCGACTCGTTCGTCGAACAGTCGTCGTCCCAGCAGATACACCGCACCGCACGCGGCTGTTCCGATCAAAGCCAACAAGCAGCGTGCGGCAAAAGGGCTTTCGCCAAAGAGCTTCATCGACAGCGCCAGCACAGCGGGGAAGCCGGGCATGCGATGCACCTGACGCGGCGGGTCGAACAACGAGAACCCTTTGCCGGCGGTCATCGACCGAGCCAGTTCCCAATAGCCTTCGGCATCGCCAGCGATGAGGCACAATTGATCGCCGACTTTCTGCTGCACGGCCCACGCCGCCACCAGTCGTCCGACCAACGCCACAAGCAGAATCGCGATCAGCCACGTCCGCCCTCGAACCATATCCCGTCCCTGGAAAAAGGCGGCGGACTCTACGAGTGCTCCCGAAACGGGACAAGACCGCTATTCCTCCAGCAACAGGTCGTCCTCGGTGATCAGCCGGTGGCCTCGTTCGGCCAGCACCTTGAGCGCCATGTCGAGATCATCCACCGAGATCGCGATCGCTCCGCGCCCTTGCCCGCGATACAGCAGCGGGTACGTGTAGTGAATGTTGACCTCCGCCTGCAGCAGCGAGCCGCAGATCATCGCGAACGGCTGATGCCCCTCCGGCAACTCGACGCCGATGATGTCGCTCTCGAAATAGGCGAAGCCGGACATGCTCAGGATTTCGCGGCCCCGGTCATACGAACTGAGCATGACGCGCGCGGTCGCACAGTCGTGAGAATCGTTGATGCTCAGAGCCATGATTCGCAGGTCATGCTTCTCGAAGATCCGCAGCAAGTCACGCAGGCGGCCAAGCCGGTTCTCCAGAAACACACAGAACTGACGCAGGCAGGGCCAGTCATGATCGCGAGCGGTCGCGTCGGCGATGCCCGCACCCAGATCGTCATACGATGTGGCCATGATTGGTGTGCCTCCCTGACAAAAGTCCGCGCGAGTCGCTCAAAGACGGGATTGCGAGACTGCGGCTGCTGCGAGATAGTCGCCCCGCGGTCAATCCGCGAAAACGCCGTGCTTTCCGTGCGGCGGAGTTGTATCCCGTCCTCGCAAAAAGCGTCAATTGGCGATTGATCCATGATCCGTACTTGCTTGTTTGATATGGGTAACGTCCTGGTCTTCTTCTCGCACGATCGGATGTGCGAGCAACTCGGCCAACTCTGCGACCGATCCACAGAAGAGATTCGGCATCTGCTGCTCGATTCCGGCGTGCAATGGAACTACGAACGAGGCCGGCTCAGCCCCGCTCAATTCCACCACTGGTTCCAAGAAACCGTTGGCAGAGAGGTTCCCTTCGACGACCTGAAGCGAGCCGCCTCGGACATCTTCTGGCTCAACGAACCGATCGTCCCGGTGCTCGATCAGCTCAAAGCTCAGGGCCTGCGGCTCGTGCTGCTGTCGAACACCTGCATCACGCACTTCGAGTGGGTCCGCGACCATTACGACGTGCTGCAACGCTTCGATGCCTGCGTGACCTCATGCGGTGCCGGGGCCATCAAGCCGGAACCCGCCATCTACGAAGCCGCCCTGCGCGAAATCGGCTGCGATCCGGGCGAGTGCTTCTACACCGACGATATCCCCAAATACATCACTGCCGGCCGCCAACACGGTCTGATGGCCGAGGTCTTCACCGACCTGCCAGCGCTGCTCGGACACTTGGGAGAACGCGGAGTGGCCGTTTCTTAATACTACTGCGCACGTTTCGTGCCCTGGCTCCCTCTCCCCCGCCTCGGGGGAGAGGGCTGGGGTGAGGGGCAATCGTCGTCAACGCTTCGAATCGAAAGTTGCAACGTCCGCAAATAACGAAGGTCGTCTTCGGCCGACAAGCAACTTCCGAGGCCCCCTAACCCTCTCCCCCGAAGCGGGGGAGAGGGAATCAGACGGCTCAACGTGCGCGGTACGGTTGCGAGATATGTGACGGAAACGAAAAAGCCGACCCAATCGGATCGGCTTTTCGTGTAGTGGCGGGGGCAGGATTTGAACCTACGACCTCGAGGTTCTGAGCCTCGCGAGCTACCGGGCTGCTCCACCCCGCGTCAGTCGCATCGTCCTATCTTTTTGCCTCGCGGATGCGTCGCGAGGGTGCGGGAGTATATCGGCAGGCCGCATGAAGTCGAGCAGCGCGGTTGAAGAATTCTCAAAGCATTCAAACTGACGCGTGCGGGTCGTGCCGATCACGGCGACCGAAACTTACAGCCGCAACTCCTTCAACGCATCCGCCGGTGACATGATGTAGCTGAGATAGAACGGCCCGAACTCCGCGTACCGTGCCGAGGCGCTATCAAACCGCATGGTGTAAACGATCTCCTTGATGTGTTCCGGAGCACGCCCCCACAGCGTCACGCCCCACTCCCAATCGTCGAAGCCCGTCGAGGCGGTGATGAGCTGCGACACACGCCCGGCGAATTTGATTCCGGATGTCGCGTGCTCGGCCATTAAGTCGGCACGCTCGCTGAACGGGAGCTGATACCAGTTGGCATTCGGGTGCCGAATCTTGTTCATCGGATAAAAGCAGGAGATCGGAAACGGCGGGAAGTCCGGATACATCCGCTGCTGGTTCATCATCGGTAGCCGCTGCTCGTAAGCGGTTATCTTCGCCTGGAACGCCGGATCGGAGGGATCGGTCCCTTCTCGCTTCAACCGCTCGGCATATTGCTCGATCGACGGGACGTACTCGGAGATCTCTGTGATCGAAACGAACGAGTAAGTCGGCACCAGCACCGAGCCGAACCGGCTGGCGCGAATCCCTTGTCGAATCCCGTTGATCACCAGCGGGTCCGGGTCCAAGACCATTAGCCCCAGGTCCGCTTCGTGCCGAGACACCACCGACGTTTGAATTCGTTTCGGAGCACCCTCACGATTGGGATCGAGCAACTGAGTCAATTGCTCAAGACCTTCCGCTCGTTGATAGTCGGCAAGCTGCTGCCATTCCTTCTGGTTGACTCGCAAATAGAGATGCAGGCAGTGCCAGCCTTCGGACATCTTGATGGTGGGCGGTGTGGCGGGAGGCGCGTGTTGCGGACGTTGCATGATGTAGCTCCAACGGAATGCGAAAGCCGCCGAAGGATCGCCTGCGGCGGCTGAGAATAAGTTTGAGAATCGGCAATTCACTCGGCGACGAGTTCTTCGAAACGATCGCGGGGCGACATGGTATTAAGTTGCCAATGAGAAGGCGAAGCACGCTTAATGTCTTCTTTTGCCGTTGAGCCGGAACGCGCTAGCGACCGGCTTCCCGAACTTTACGAGAACTGGACGCTAGCGCGTGCCGGCTGATTTGTTCGGAGCATCTGAAGCCAATCAATTCGCCAGCACTCGGCATTTCTGATCGTCGCAAGCTTCGATGTGAATTTTGCGCCGTGTGATTTCGCGGTTGCCGGTCTTCAGCACCAGAAAATAGTCGCCGGTCTCCAGTGCTTCGCAGGCTCGGTAGAGGAAATTGCCGCGCAGTTGCGAACGGACGACGACTTGCCCGCAGCGGTCGATACACACATTACTGGCGTCGTGGAGATTGCACTCAACCCACATGTCTTCGTGCGGAGGGCTCAGCGTGCATTGCACGATGATCGACTCACCGTGACGGAACGTGTCGCGACGGTCGGTAACCATGCCCGCGAACATCGTCGTCCCCACATCGAACGACAGGTACTTGTCGTACTCGCGGAGCTTCACATCCCCAACGAACATCCGCTGGACATCAGCCGGCGAAATCTCCTTGAGCGAATACAGCCCTTCAGGGCGCCGCTCGCCGTAGGGATCGAGTTGATATTCCACCTCGACCGCACCGACCGCGACGACCGCCATCAACAGGCCGAATGCTCCGAGCGACGTGGCTGTGTTCCAGCGTTGTCCAATCGACGTCCAAACGGAGGCGGCCCGGATCCGAGTGACAATGGCCTGCGGCAGTCGAGTCACAATCGCCAAGCGAGGCAACCATGTCTGACCGTGACGTCGCTTCCAGCTTCGCCAGCGAGCCGCCCAGACCACGACGTCGTCGGAATTCGTGAAGGCGAAATAGGCCGAGATGCAGGTGATCGGAAACAGGTACAGGCCGAGCGTAAACGTCGTCAACACGTGAAACACCACGCCCAGAGTCAACATGCACGCTCGACCCCAGCCGCGCCAGCTCAAGAAGAGAAAGAGAATTTCCCAGATCACCGCCAGATAGGCACCTGTCACCAACGAGGCGGGATACAGCGTCAGCCACTCACCGATCGGATTCGAGTTGTTCACGTTGGTCATCATCCAATGCAGCATTTGATCGCCGCTGAAGTAAGCGGGCGTGTGCATCTTGGTAACGGACGCCCCGAAGTAGACCACTCCGATTAGAATCTGAATCAACCGCCGAGGCCACGCCGCGAACTTCGGGTGATCGGCCAACGAGCGTGGCGGCGGCAATCCCATTCGCCGGCGACGCAGCCAGGCATCCACCGACCAGACCGCGCCGCTCTGCGAGAATGCCAGCAGGAACAGCAGGTGCGACGTGATGACCGAGTACTTCGTCATTGTGCTCAAGCAATCGAGCAGATTCAGATACGTATAAAGCACGGCCGAGATCCACAACGACGCGCGCGTCCACCAGCCGAAGCAAGCGGTCACACAGCAGAAGCTCAGAATGGTCATGAGCGCGACGGCGACACCACCAGAGGGAATCGGCAGCAGATCGTAGAACCCATAATTCACCGCCAGCGGAGTCGGTGCTCCATCCGACGAGAACAGTTCACGCGTATGAATCCACCGGGGCACCGTCACCAGCAAGCACGCGATGCTGATGAAGATGCGGACCAGTGCCAGCCCGAACGGCGATTCTTCGGCGAAGAAGAACTCCGCAACACGAGTACGCAAGCTGGGACGAGTTTCGACAACTGAAATGCGTTCGATCGTGCTCATAAAGATCATCCTTGACTGCTGGACCACGCGGGCCAGAGCCGACTCAGCCGGCTCGAATTCCCTCGCACGGAGGGGCGGCGATGTACCTGAATGCCGAAATGTCGGCAAGACGGTCTACGACGGAAGCGAGTCCATCTCTCGGATTCCTCCCGCGAATGAGAACCTCGCGATATCGTCCGACAATCCTCACGCCCGCCGCGATCGGAATTCCCTCCCCTTTTTCGAGAGACCTGCCGTGCGAGACCGCCCAGCTCTGCTCTTGGTGTTCGGACTCGTGACTGCGGGCTTGGTCGGTGCGAGCGATTCCGCTCTGGCGGCTGAGCGGATTGATTTGGTCATCGACGAACCGTTCGCCGATCGCTCGGTGGTTTGGCCAATCACGACCGGCGTGCCGTTTCCTCGCGGGAAGCTCTCCAGTGCCGAACACTGCCGTTTGATCGACGAACAAGGACGAGAGCAACTGCTGCAAACACGAGCCGCCGCGACGTGGGACGCTGAGAGAAAGAGCGTCCGTTGGCTGACGATCGACTTCATCGCCGAGCCGGGTCGGAAGTACGCGCTCGAGTTTGGCCAAGATGTCGCACGGCAGCCTCAGTCCGGGTCGCCGCTCAAGTTTTCAATGGGCAACTCGCCCCGCATCTCCACGGGACCGCTACGAGTCGAGTTTTCGTCGAACGGCCCTCGCGTGATCGCAGCCATCGAGGCGGACCTGAATGGGGACGGCAACTTCGCGGGCGACGAACTCGTCGCGGCCGGCGCGGCGAATGGAGAGCACTACTACCTCGACCAATCCGGGCAGCGTTTCAGTAGCGCAGCGGACGGTGCCGCTCGGCAGGTTGTTGTCGAGAGCGACGGCCCGGTGCGAGCCTGTGTGCGTGTGGATGGCTTCTACAACGGCCCGAACGGCGAGCGGATTGCCAAGTACCGGACGCGCTATCATTTCTTTGCCGGCCTGCCGCTGGTGAAGGTGATCGACGAGTTGGGCTTTGTCGGCTCGACAAAGCAGACGCGATTCGCCGACATCGGCTTCTCACTCGATCTGAAAGTGAAGACCGCCGGCCGCCGCGTCACCGTCGATGCGTCTGGCGAAGCGGGCAATCAACCGCTCGATGTGCCGTGGCAAGCCGACACGCAATCGGTCGCCAGCTTTCAGAAGACGTTCCGGCACTATGGCAATCTCGAGCACGAAGCCGCCGTCGTTCAAACATCTTCGCAGCAAACGCAGACGCTGGCTCAACCCGAACGGATGGGCGAGTGGCTGCAAGTCTCCGACGACCGCGCCGCGGTGACCGGCTCGTTGCGTTGGTTCTGGCAGCAGTTTCCTAAAGAGTGGGAAGTGACGCCGAATCAATTGACGCTGCATTTGTGGAGCCCGCGCGGCGGCGAGTTGGACTTCGGCGAGAAAGGAATCGAACGCTTCTTCGGTGCCGGCGGAGCAAAGTATCTCCGTGCTGGCCAAGAGAAAGCCGCTCTCAGTCCGCTCGAACCGTTCTTCTTGTTCGCAGATGTTCCGGCGATCAAACGAGGCGCGGCCGAAGGATTGGGGATCAACAAGCACCACGAATTCTGGCTGCACTTCGGCCCCGCCAATCGCCGCGATGACGGAACCGAATACGGCCGACTCGCCGCGCAACAACCGCTGGGGTTGGCGAGCGGAGAATGGAATTGCTCGACCGATGTGTTCGGCCCACTCGCCACTCGGCCGAACGACTCGCCAGCGGAAGCGGCCGTCGATCGCATCTTCGATCTGACTCGGCACGTACAGGACGACTTCGGTGACTACGGCTGGTGGCTGTTCGGAGCAGGTTCCCATTACAGCTATCACTGGGATGCCGAGACGAAAAAGTTCTTCGCGGATTCGCGGCGGTTTGAATTCCACACCTACGGAAAAGAGACGCAGCTCTGGTGGAACTATCTCCGATCGGGCGAACGAAAGTTTTACGACTGGGCGATCCCGTCGGAAAATCATTGGGTCGATATCGCCGTCTCGCACCAGCCGACGACCATTGAGTGTGATTGGAAGGGGGGCGTGCCGGAACATCGCACGCTGCACTGGCGTCCGGGCGAATGGAGCATCGACAGCCCGACGCACTACGTCCGCCATCATGTGCGCGGCGAAGCCTGGCTCCGCGGCGGAGCACAATTCTGGGCCAGCTACCATCGGACTCTGGAGACGACGACGCTCGCGTATTACCTGACCGGTGACGAGCGATACAACGACGCCATCGAATATTGGCGGACGTACTTCGGCGAGTTGGCCGGTGTGACGAGCGATTCGACTGACGCGAAGCCGTGGTATCGCGAGCAGGCGTGGTTCCGTCCGATCCAAACTAGCACGACACTCAAGCGAGTGGTCAGCGAAGACAACCCGTCGCTTGCGCGTCGGACTAGTGATGACTCGCCGAAGACTTGGGCCGCGATGATTCGCGACTACGCACCATTTCATTCTGGCACGCGGCACCAGATGACGATGTTCTTCAGCCTCGCCACGCTCTACGAGCACACCTGGGATCCGCGCGTCGGCCAAGCATTGCGCGAGTGTGCCGATGCGTTTCTCGATCCCAATCATGCGACCGGCACCTGGCGACCGCAGGACAGCGACCTCCCCGCGCATGCCGACGCTCCGTCGATGGGCCACTTCTGGGTTCCAGCTCTCTGGAAGTACAGTCGAGTCACCAACGACCCACGCATGACGAACATCTTGGCTCGCTACTTCGCGACCGGTTACGCCGCCGATCCGTTCCGCGAGCACGAAACGGTCGGCGTCTATTCCAATTCGTATCTCGGCTACGCGTACTACTTCACTCGCGACCCGCGCTTCTTGCCGCTGGCTGAGAAGGAACTGAAGCTCCTGCGACCCTATGCGAATCCGCTCACGAAGCCCGAAGAGATCGGCGAGCGGATCTACAACCCCTACGCGCCGGCCAGAACATTCACCGGCACGCCACGCTTAGTCTGGGCACTCGATGCCGCGCGGAAGAACGGAGTGCGAATCGGACCACAGCCGCTTCCGCCGCAACGCACGGCAATCGCCATTCAGAAGCTCGCGGGCAAAGAGCTTCGCGCGACGTTGTGGGGCTTCGATCCCGAACTGTCCCTTCGCGATCCAGACGGTCAACCGTTCCGCGATTTCGAGGTGAAGACCGAGAAGTTCGCGTCCGAGATTCAGCCGTTCGATCGGATCCTGCCACAGTACGAAGTCTATCTGCATCGCGTGGATATCCTCGCGACGGCCTCAGCCGGACATTATGTGATTACGCCAACGCTCGAATTGGCCGTGCTCGATTGGAACGATTCGGCGATGCCGATTTGGAACGCCGCGCGTCCGCTGTCGATCCAGCCGGGCGAATCGGTCGTGCTGCCGATCTCCGAGGGAGAACAATCCTTGATACTCGAATCGGCCGAAGCCGCATCGCTGCGACTGCGAGACAGCCGAGGCCGAGAAGTCACTGGAAAGCACAGCGGCAACACCGTGAAGTTTGATTGGAAGGTCGAATCCGACCGCCAAGTGCGCATCGAGATCGCCAACAAGCCGGGTTGGTTCCGCATCGTGAACCAACCGGAAGAGTCGTGCTGGGTGACACCCGCCACCGTAGCCGACGCAGCTTGCGTCGGTCCAAGTTTTCGTATCGCACCTTCCGACGCTGGCAGCGTCGGCCACGAACCATTTCAGCCCGGACGCTTCGGCAGCGCGGTGCAGATCGCTCCCAAGCAAGCGTTGCACATCCCCGACCACATCATACGGGACGGCATCGAAATGCCGCTCTTTAACGAACAGCAAGGGACGATCGAGTTCTGGGTCCGCAAGGAATGGGACGAACGGATGACGCCGATCAAACTCCCCAACCTGCTGACAAACGGGATCATCACGTTCCCAACACCGAGCAAGTTAAAGCTCCATGAATGGACGCACGTCGCGCTGGTCTGGGCTCCGTATCGCGGCGATCCGAAGCGAACGATGACCTACACCTACATCGACGGCAGCGACTCGGCCTTCTATCGCAGCGCCAATTGGGACGGTTACAGCAGCGCTCGGGCATCGTCGAAACCGAAGGCCGCCAAAAGTCTGATGGAGTTCGTCAGCCGAGCCGTCACCGGGACAGCTTTCGCAATCGACGAATTGCGCATCTCCAACGTTGCACGTTATGCCGACTTGAAAGTCGAGTACGGTCCTCAGCAGACGTTCAATCCGATTCGGTTTGAGCCGCCGGCCGATCCGTTTCAACCCGATCCGCAGACGCTACTGCTGATGCACTTCGATGAGGACTTGAAGGCTGCGGTGCCGGAACAGTTGCCGGTCGCTCGGCTGGCGGAATGACTAACCCGAACCGTCAGCTTTGAAGTTGCGCTATTGGACACGGAACGCACGAAAGACACGAACGGATTCGTTTTTGTAGCCGAAACCGTCAGATTTCGGACGTCACGCCATCGACCGCCGAAATCTGACGATTTCGGCGACTTCAGTCGAAACTCGCAACTTCAAATAGCGTCAGCGAGGGAGAACGCTTCACAGACACTCGATCACAGAATCGAAGCCATTCGGAACGCTCGCCCTCGCTGATACTTCGGGTTACTTTGGACTGCCATGTTTACTGGACCTGAAATCGAATCTGTCTTCGCCGAACTGGGAATCACGCACGTCGTGTGGATTCCCGATACGGCAATTGGTCCTTGGGAATCCGCCCTGGCTGGCTCGTCCCGGCTGCGGCTGATTCGCGTCTGCCGCGAAGGAGAAGCTTGGCCGCTGGCCGCTGGGTTGCATCTCGGAGGACAGACACCGCTGGTGGTGATGCAGACGACCGGGCTGTTTGAATCCGGCGACGCGCTGCGGAATGTGTTATTCGATTTGAAGCTGCCGATCTACTCGCTGATCGGCGTCCGCAACTGGTTGGTGCCGCAGTCGCGTGATACGGCCAAGTTGTTCTCCGAACCGATCCTCAACGCCTGGGGCCTCGACTGTCAGTGGATCGCCGACCCGGCCGACAAGCCGAAGCTTGCCGAACATTATCGCCGCTGCCGAGCGGCCGGCATTCCCGGAGTCGCGTTGATGGCCGAGGGAGCACCGTGATGCCAACGCTCAATAACATGCCGGTCGTGGATGCTCTGCAAGTCGTGGCCGATCTGTGCTGCGGCAATCAGCTTGTCGTGACCAATCAAGGCTCGGCGCGCATCTGGCCGAAGCTGCGTCGTCGGTCGCTCGACTTTCATTACAACCCTTCGACGATGAGCGGTGCCATTCCGCTGGCACTTGGCTTGGCGTTGGCTCAACCTCAGCGCGAAGTGGTCGCGGTCTCCGGCGACGGATCGTTGCTCATGAGCTTGGGATCGCTCGTGACAGTCGTCGGCAGTGGCGTGACGAATCTGACCATCGTGCTGCTCGACAACGGACTCTACGAAGTGACCGGTGGGCAAGAGACTCCCGCCGCACGGTCGGCTGTGGACTACGCCGGCCTCGCGCGAGCCGCCGGCTTTCCATCGACGGCCGAGTTTCGCGATTTTGCCAATTGGCAAACGCAAGCAGCCGACGTACTCGCGTTGCCCGGCCCGCGTTTTGTTCACCTGACCGTGAGCACCGCGCCGCCAGATTATTTGACGAGCAGCACGCCACCACTCGCAGAACAACTGGCCGGACTGCAACACGCCTTGTCGATGGAAGACTGAACGGGGCGTTTGGGTGTTGCGAGTTGAGGCAAGAACGCACGTGGACATCCTGGTCCGCGAACAGGTGAGTCATCGAATGGCCAAAAAGAACACAAAGGGGCACAAAGAAAGTGAGACGATCATGACCAGTCTCGCAGCAAACCGAATTTGTCCGTCGCATCCTTCTTGTAGCTTCTCGTGTTTTTTGTGGCCAATGTCATCCAAAGAACGCCTGCATTGCGAGTGATTTCATGAAACCTTTCGATTCGATTCGCCTCGGCTTCATCGGTGCCGGAGGCATCTGCGAACAGCGGCATCTCCCGAACCTCTCGAAGATGCCGGGCGTTGAACTGGTCGCAGTCTGCAATCGTTCGGCGGAGAGCAGTCGCCGCGTTCAAAAGAAATGGGGATTCGCCCGCACGGCCGATGACTGGCGGCAAGTCATCGATGCGAACGACATCGACGCCGTCTTCATCGGCACTTGGCCGTACCGGCATTGTGAACTGTCGTTGGCCGCGCTCGCCGCGAACAAACATGTCTTCTGTCAGGCGAGGATGTGCATGGACTGGGCGGAGGCGTGCCAGATGGTCGCGGTCGCCGGTTCTCATCCCGGCCAAGTGACGATGGTCTGCCCGTCGCCGTTTCGAGTTCGTTGGGATCGCACGATTCGCGAACTGCTTGCTTCGGAACGCTTCG
>SXKJ01000241.1 GCA_005778115.1 Planctomyces sp.
CACCTTGCGAAAGCTTGATCTCAATCATCTTCACGTTGGGAAGCACGGATCGCTCGCCGAACTTCGCGGGAGAGAAATTCCCATGCTCATCGCGGCAACTGAAGTAGCCCGTGCCGATCTGCCAGATCAAGTCGCCGCCTCCGTCCAGGTGATATGGGCTCAGCCCTCCCTCACCCGTGTTGTGAGCGAAGCCGCCAAGCTTGGCTCCGCGACTGAAGGCCAAGATCGCATTCATGCTGAGCGAACCAAAACTCATCGCCGAGATATTCAGCAAGCTGCACGAATAGGGCTGCTTGCAGTCGGGACCACCGATAGTGACGCGCATGTTGCTGGCGTCCACATGCTTGGCCATCAGCGAGTGATTCACCCATTCATACCCCGGAGCGTACACGTCGATCTTGGTTCCGAAAGGAGTCGTATCGCGAGCGTTCTTGGCTCGTTGATAGACCAGTGAACGATGCTCACGATCGAACGGCACGCCCTCTTTGTCGCTCTCGACGAAGTATTGATAGATCTCCGGACGAACCAGCTCCAACAAGTACCGCATCCGTCCCAACACTGGAAAGTTTCGACGAATCGCCTGCTTCTTCTGAGTCATGTCCCACAGACCCAGCACGACAATCGGCCCCAACACAATCCACGGTCCAAATGCGTACAGACTGCCGAAGGCCGCGAACGCGATTCCCGTCAGAACCAACGCCACAACAACCGACCCAATGAAAATGACTCGAAACCGCGTCTCGATCAACTCGGCAATGTGCATATTGACTCCAAACGTTTTCAGGAATCCGTCATTTCTTCCACGGATTGAACGTCCTGACTTCCGGTGGAAAGTCGGCGATGTTGCGGGTGACGATCGTCAAGTCGTGGAGTATCGCCGTGGCAGCCAGCAGACTATCAATCACAGGCTACCGACGCATCAGGTGACATGACGGAATCTTAGCCCGACGGAGCCGCAACCAAACATCGAGACCGTTTCACAAGTTGTTCCGCAATACTTTGTCCCACTCCGCGTCCTTTGCGACCTTCTGTTCCAAACTGTGTTTTGAACAGAAGGTCGCAAAGAACGCGAAGAGAACTCAGAGGAACACAAAAGACTCGCAAGTGAAGAAGGCTTCCATTCGTGGCTGTTTCGGTGCCGGTAATCTTCTCACAAAGACAAGATTTCCAACGGTTGCCCCGCAAGCGGTCATTTCTTTTCGGATCTCAAACGAAGGCGATGCAATGTCTCCCTGCCGTCGGTTGATGCTGGTTGTGTCTCTCGTCGTCGTTCCGACACTTGGTTTCGCTGAGGAACCGAAGCCCGACCGCACAACGGTCGACCTTTTGGCCGAGCTCAAGCCGTCGATTGTCGTCATCACGTTCACCGGCCGAGACGGTAAGCAAGAGGGGCTGGGCACTGGCTTCGTGGTTTCCAAAGAAGGGCTGATCGCGACGAACTATCACGTCATCGGCGAGGGCCGCCCGATCTCGGTGCAGTTCGCGGACGGAACGAAGCGTGAGGTCACGGAGATTCGGGCCTCGGATCGGCAACTCGATCTGGCGATCGTGAAGATCGACCAGAAGGATCTGAAGCCGCTCGAACTGGGCGATGCGACCAAGGCGAAAGACGGGCAATCGGTGGTCGCGGTCGGCAACCCGCGCGGGTTGAAGCACAGCGTGGTCGAAGGAGTCATCAGCGGCCAGCGCGAGATTGAAGGTCGGCCGATGCTGCAACTGGCGATGCCCATCGAAGCGGGGAACAGCGGCGGGCCGCTGGTGGATCGCGACGGCCGAGTGCTCGGCATCATCACGCTCAAGTCGCTGGTGACGGACAATCTGGGCTTCGCGATCTCGGTGAATTCGCTGAAGCCGTTGTTGGAGAAACCGAATCCAATTCCGATGTCGCGGTGGCTGACGATCGGGCAACTCAACCCACGCGATTGGACGACGCTGTTCGGAGCACGCTGGCGACGACGTGAAGGCCGCATCGCGGTCGAGGGACTCGGTAGCGGCTTTGGTGGCCGGTCGCTGTGTCTGTCGAAGCAGGCGGTTCCCGACAAACCGTTCGAGGTCTCGGTCAACGTGAAGTTCACACCGGAGGACGGAGCGGCGGGACTCGTCTTCCATGCCGACGGCAATGAGAAGCACTACGGGTTCTATCCCAGCAACGGCGGCTTCCGACTCAGCCGCTTCGATGGTTCGGATGTGTTTCAATGGAAAGTCCTGCAAGAAACTCGCAGCGAGGCGTATAAGCCCAACGATTGGAACGAGATCAAAGTCCGCGTCGAGAAGGACCGTATCGTCTGCTTCGTGAACGGCACGCAGATCATCGAATCGACTGACGACGAACTGCGTGGCGGACAAATCGGCCTCGCTAAGTTCCGGCACACGGAGGCTGAGTTCCGCAGCTTCCGTGTCGTGAGCGAAAGCGGCACGAAGACATCGACCGAGACGGCTCTGCGAATCAGCGATCTCATCAAGGACATTTCCGCCAAACAAGCCGCCCCGCAGAAGGTGCTCGATCAACTCACACCCGACGGTGCGGCAGCCGGTGTGGTCCTGCGTGAGAAGGCGAAGGAACTCGAACAGCAGGCCGAGCGACTGCGGCAACTTGCGAATGATGTGCATGTCAAAAAGGTGCAGGCCGAATTACGAAAACTGGTTGACGACAAAGAGGACGACAAGATCGACTTGCTCGCCGCCGCGTTATGGATCGCCGCCATCGACCATGAAGAACTGGATGTCGCCGACTACTGCCAGGAGATTGACGACCTCGCGGCTGAGTTAAAGAAGTCGTTCCCTGCCGACGTCGATGACGCCGCCAAGTTGGCCTCGCTCAAGAAATTCTTCTTCGAGGAACTTGGCTTCCACGGCGGCCGCACAAACTACTACGCGAAGGCGAACAACCACCTCAACGAAGTCATCGACGACCGCGAGGGGATGCCGATCACGCTGTCGATCCT
The DNA here is from genome assembly GCA_005778115.1 of Planctomyces sp. GTDB lineage: Bacteria > Planctomycetota > Planctomycetia > Planctomycetales > Planctomycetaceae > SXKJ01. The sequence goes on from SXKJ01000241.1 coordinate 2,946, forward strand.
CTACATCGAATTCGGCCGCCGTGTCGGTTTGAATCTGGTCGGCGTTGGCTTGCCCAGACATTTCGTCGCACGACATGAACCGAAAGAGGGTGACTCGCAATTGATCGACGTGTTTGAAGGGGGCGTGCTACTCACTCGAAAAGAAGCCGAGGAGCAGGTCTTCAAAAACACCGGACGGCCCGCTCGGGATGAGCAATTCGTCACCTCAAAGCCCCGCGATATTCTGATCCGAGTGATCAGCAACTTGATGGGGCGAGCTCAGCAAGATCGGGACATCGAGGCGATGTTCCGCTACTGCGACACGATCCTCACGCTCAACCCTACGTCGGCCGAACATCGAGCGATGCGGTTCGAGATTTCCGCATTCACGAAACGGCTCGACCAAGCCCGCGCGGATGCCGACTGGCTGATCAAGCAGCAGCCTGATGGAATCGATCTGGAGCGAGTGCAGGGGATTCGCAATCAGCTTGGTGTCAATTAGAAGGAGGGGGCGGGTGTTCGATTTTTCAGAATTGGCGGGATTCAGCTTCGTTTGCAATCCACGCTTACTTCCCGCCAATTCCGAAAAATCGAACACCCGACCCCGGACCTTCACCGCTCAAGCAGCGCGTGCGTGACGAACCATTCTTCGCCGTTGGCATAGCCAAACAACTCCGCGACGGCGAGGAAGAACATTCGCCAACGATGGAACCAGCGGCGAGCCTCTGCTCGACCGTAGCACGATTCGAGAATCGGCATGACCTTTTGCCGCTGCTCGTCGAGATTCCGCAGCCACGCTTCCGATGTGCGTTGATAGTGCTGGCCGTTCCAACGCCATTGTTGCGCGACCTTCAAGTGCTGGTCGAATCGTTGCAGCAGATGTTCGCTGGGCATGATGCCGCCGGTGAAGAAGTAGCGGCCCATCCAATTCGAATCGCCATCGGTCTCGAACGGATACGCGAAGCGGCGATGGCAGAAGATGTGGATGAAGAGCTTTCCGGTGGGCCGCAGCCAGCCGGAGATCCGTTCCAGCAGCTTCGCGTAGTTCCGCATGTGCTCGAACATCTCGACGGAGATGACGCGATCGTAGGATGGGATTCCATCCCGTCCGGGACGCGCTGTTGATTCCGGAGAGGACGGGTTGGAAACCCGTCCTACGGCGAAGTCATTCATGTCCGCTGTAATGATCTGCAAGTTCGTCAGCCCACGAGCGGCCGCCTCCGCTTCAATGAACCCTCGCTGCGGTGCGGAGTTCGACACAGCGGTAATACGGCTTCGCGGATATCGCTCGGCCATCCACAGCGACGGCGAACCCCAACCGCAGCCGAGTTCCAAGATCTCTTGCCCATCGGCCAGTTGTGCCCGCTCGCAGGTGATCGCCAGCGCGGCCTCTTCGGCCTCGGCTAAGGTCGAACTCGCTTCCGTGAAGAAACAACTGCTGTATTTTCGACGCGGGCCGAGCACGGCCGCGAAGAACTCTGGCGGCAGTTCGTAGTGCTGCTCGTTGGCTTTGTCGGGAACGGGAGCAACCGGCCCGGCAACCATCGACGCAACGAACGCTTGCAGCGCCCGTTCGTTGGCGATGTCATTGCCGCGATCTGAATCTCGCAAGCGTTGCTCGCACAAGCGTCGAATCGCGGAACGCGTGATGGCATCAGGGATCAAGCCACGTTCGACAGCGTTGAGACTCAGGGACAACAGGCTCATGCGGGGGCTTTCGGAAGGAAATAGGCGAGCGGGGCGGCGTCAGCCCCCCGGTGAGTTCGTCGTTCGTTGCAGGACC
>SXKJ01000242.1 GCA_005778115.1 Planctomyces sp.
GCCCACCCAGCCGAACGGGACGCCGGTGAAGACTCGCAACGAGTCGATGATGTTGTGATAGGTGAAGAACAGCAGTGTGAAGATCATGGCAATCGCCACCGGGATCACGATCAGCAGCCGGTTGCGGGCACGCTCGTAGTTCTCGAACTGTCCGCCCCATTCCAGGAAGTAGCGGCCGGGCGGCAGCGTGACTTTCTCGGCGACCTTCTGCTGAGCTTCGGCGACGAATGTCCCCAAGTCCCGGCCGCGAATGTTGGACGTGATCGTGATGCGCCGCTGCCCCCATTCGCGAGTGATCGTCGAAGGCCCTTCGACCATGCGGATGTCGGCCAACCGCGACAGCGGAATGCGTTCGCCGGTGGGCGTTGCCACTTGAATCGTGCCGAGGGATTCCGGCGTGCTCCGCAAACGATCCGGCAATCGCACGACCAGCGGAAATCGCAACTGCCCCTCGACGACTTGGCCGACTTCCAAGCTGCCGACCGCCTGAATCAAGTCGAGCACCGTTTGCGCGGCGAGGCCGTAGCGGGCGATCTCGTCCTGTTTGATTTGCACCTGCAACACCGGCTGACCGGTGACTTGCTCGACGGCGACATCCGCGTGGCCGGGAATGCCGTTGAGCACATTGGCAATCTCGGCTCCCTTCGCGACGAGGATCTCAAAGTCGTCGCCGAACAGTTTGATGCCCAAGTCGGTACGGACTCCGGACTGCATCTCGTTCATGCGGTGCTCAATCGGCTGCATGAAGGCGATTCGCTGTCCCGGCACCACGCGCAGCAGCCGTTCGAGACGCTGGATCAACTCTTCCTGCGTGCGGCATTTCTTCCATTGCGATCGCGGATGCAGCATGACGTACAAATCCGTCAGCTCGATCCCCATAACGTCCGTCGCGACCTCGGCCGTGCCGATGCGGCTCCAGACGTGGCGAACTTCGTCGGGGAACTCCTCCAGAATCATCCGCTCCATGCGCGTGTTGACGTGATTCGATTCACTCAGATCGGTCCCCGCCAGCCGAGTCACCGCGATGGTGATCGCGCCTTCCGAGAGTTTAGGAATGAACTCCGTGCCCAGATTCGGAGCGATCATGCCGAACGCAAGGATCAGCAGGCAGGCGGCGAACGTCACGACCGAGAACCGGTGATCCATGCAGACTTTCAGAATCGGATTGTGAATCGTGTGAGCCAGCCGCATCAGCCACGGTTCTTTTTCCGACATGCGACGCGGCAGCAGGAGGCTGGCCAGCACCGGCATCAACGTCATCGACAGGACCATCGAACCGGCCAGCGCGAAGATGACCGTCAACGCCATCGGCCGGAAGAGTTTGCCTCCAGTCCCCTCCAACATGAGGATCGGCAGGTACACGATCATGATGATGAGTTCGCCAAACAGCGTCGGCTTGCGGACCTCGACCGCCGCCTCGCGCACGACATCGATCTTCGTAGGTTGGGCTTTCCTGCCCGACCTGTGCGACGCGGATGCGGTGGCGATGCCGTTTGGAGCGTTCGCGTCAGGCTGGAAAGCCTGACCTACGGAAAGCCTTCGCACACAGTTCTCGACCATCACCACCGAGCTATCGACCACCATGCCGAAGTCGATCGCCCCCAGACTGAGCAAGCTGGCCGCGATGCCGAACTGCCACATGCCGCTGAACGCGCACAGCATCGACAGCGGAATCGCCACCGCAACGATCGCGGCCGCTCGCAGGTTTCCCAAGAACGCGAACAGGATCGCGATCACCAGCAGCCCGCCTTCAAACAAGTTGCGGCGGACGGTGTCGATCACGACGTCCACCAATTCGGTGCGGTCGTAAACGACTTCGACCTCCACGTCGGCCGGCAGCGTCGAGCGGAGTTCCTCCATGCGTTTCTTGAGCGACGCCGTGACGACCTTGCTGTTCTGTCCCATCGTCATGAAGCACAGGCCGAGAACCGCCTCACCCCGTCCCATCGCCGTCACCGAACCGCGACGAATCTCCTGGCCGATGCCGACCGTCGCCACATCTTTGACGCGAATCGGCGAACCGTCCTTCGCCGTCACGACTATGTTCCGAATCTGTTCCTCGTTGACCGTGCGGCCCAAGCCATGCACCAACAGAAACTGATTGTTCTGTTGAATGCCGCCACCTCCGGTGTTCTTATTGTTCTGTTCCAATGCCGAGACGACTTCGGCGAATGTCAGCGTGTGCTTAATCAGTTGGTCGAGGTCGATGCGAACTTGGTACTGCTTCTCGAATCCGCCCCATGAATTCACCTCGGCCACACCCGGCACCGTGCGCAACTTCGGCTTGATCGACCAGTCGTGAATCGTCCGCAAGTACGTCAGGTCTTCTATCGAGGGGCGAGGGGGGAGGGGCGAGGGGCGAGGAAAGAGTTCCGTATCCGACTCCGTTGCATTTGCATTTTGTGTTCCTCGCCCCTCGCCCCTCGCCCCTAATTCCTCCTCTCGCCCCTCGCCCCTAGTCCCTCGCCCCTTCAGCGACACGATGTAGTGATAGACCTCGCCCAATCCAGTCGCGACCGGACCAAGACTCGGCCGTTCAATTCCGGCTGGCAGTACCACCGAACCCAATCGCTCGTTGACAAGCTGTCTCGCGAAATAGATGTCGGTCCCGTCCTCAAACGTCACGACCACCTGCGATAAGCCAAACTTCGAGATCGACCGCAGGATTTGCAGCCTGGGCAATCCACCAAGCACTTGCTCAATCGGAAACGTGATCTGCTGCTCGACCTCTTCCGGACCAAGCGACGGAGCCGTCGTATTGATCTGAACCTGAATCGGCGTCGTATCCGGGAAAGCATCGATATCGAGATACAACACCGCGACCGCTCCCGCGACTGCCAACCCCACGGCCGACAGCAGCACGAGAAACCGGTTTCGCAGTGAGACGTCGATGATCCAGTTGAGCATGATGCGTGGTCAGTGGTCAGTGGTCAGTGGTTGGTGGTTGGTGCCGCGAAGCGGCATGCGGTTCAGCCGCAACGCGGCGTAACTCGAAAGCCCAGGGCGTTAGCCCTGGGTCCGGGTCGCAAAAGCAAACGTAAAGGCCCAACGGGCCGTGACTCGTTTTCAATCCCACACATATCGTTCATCCCATTCGAGGCCATGACGTTTCAGGAACTTCCGATACTCCTCCTGAAACGTCATCTTGCGATGGTGCTCTTCTTGATCGGCGATGTAGGTCTTTACTGCTTCCATCTTCGACTGGCTGACTGAGAAAGCGCCATATCTGCTCTGCCAATAGAAGTCTTGGACGCTCGCCCCTTCTTCTTTGATGCGCGAAGAGGAACTGGTTTTGATCTCTTCAATCAGCTTCGCAATCGTGATCGTCCGGCCGTGATTACAGAGGATGTGAATGTGGTCCTCGACAACCCCCACGATGAGCGACGGACAATCAATGTTTGTCAGCGTGCCGATCAAATAGCCCGTCATCGTCCCACGGAGTTCCGGTGTGTTCAGAAGCGGCGTCCGGTGTTTGGTGCTGAAGATGATGTGCAGCAAAGCATTGGCCATAGATTGCGGCATGACCGGTTCTTTCGACGTGTTACGGCCCGTTGGGCCTTTTCGTTTTCGCGCGTGTCCGTTTCCCAGGGCTAGCGCCCTGGGCTTTCGAGTCTTGCCCCTTTGGGGCCAAGGCAAGTCACGCCGCCTTCGCGGGCTTTGCCCCCGTCACGTTTTGTGACTCCTCCGAACTGACAAGCATTCCGTCATTCAATCGCAATTGCCGAGACGCTCGTGCGGCGGCACCGGGGTCGTGAGTCACCATGACGATCGTGCGGCCTTCGGAGACGAACTTGTCGAACATCGACAGCACGGCTTCGCGGCTGTCCGGGTCGAGGTTGCCGGTTGGCTCGTCGGCCAGGATCAATCGCGGGTTGTTCGCTAGCGTGCGGGCGAGTGCGACTCGCTGCTGTTGGCCGGTGCTCAGTTCGCTCGGCTTGTGCTCGATGCGGTTGCCGAGCCCGACTTGTTCCAACAGCGAAACCGCTCGGTCACGTTGCTCGGACTTGCTGACGCCGTTCAAGAAGAGTGGCACCTGGACGTTTTCCAATGCGGTGAGGTACGGCACGAGATTAAACGTCTGAAACACGAATCCAATCTGCTCGCGCCGCCGCCGCGTGCGTGCGGTGATCGACAAGTCGTACAGCGACTCACCCTCGAACCACACTTTGCCTGTGTCGGGCGACAACATGCCGCCGAGCATCGACAGCAGTGTCGTCTTGCCGCTGCCGCTGGGGCCGACGACGGCGACGTACTCGCCGAGTCCGATGTCGAGCGAACTCGCTTTGAACGCCACGACTTCTTGTTGTCGACGCCGGTAGACTTTGGTGATGTCTTGCAGATGGAACATGAATCAAACCTCCGTTTTATTCTCAAGCGAGCCGGGCGGCGTCAGCCCCCGGACGAGTCACAATTTGGGAGAGTCCGGGGGCTGACGCCCGCCGGCTCGCCTAAACAAGTCTGTCAAATCTCCTGAAAGCAGCAGCATGGATCGAGCTTCGCTGCGGAACGAGCCGGCCAGAGTGCCGCCAGCGTGGTGATGACGAGTGCCACTCCAATAGAGAGAGCGATCAAACCCGGCAACGGCGTGACGGCAACTCCGGCCCACTGCGAACCGAGCACCATTGCCACGATCAGGCCGAGGACACTGCCACCGACCGCTCCGACAATTCCGAGCGTCCACGCCTTCAACAGAAACATTCGCGTGACGAGACTCGGCGTCGCACCCAGCGCCATCAACGTGCCAACCTCGCGGCGGCGTTCGCGGACGTTGGAAGAAATCGTGCTGGCGACGCTCGCGCCGCCGACGATCACCAGAATGGCCAGCACGAACAGCGACATCTGGCTCATCAAGCGATTGATGCCCACTTGAGTCGAGACGACTTGCGAGATCGTCACGACCTTCGCATCAGGCAACAGTTCGGCCAGCTTCGGGACGAGCCCCCCGGCCGCGTCTTCGCAGCAGCCCATGACTTCAATCGCATTGACGACCTCGCCCGCGTTGGTCAGGCGCTGGACCGTGTGCAAGTGCGCGAAGACGCGCGAATCATCGACGGTCCCGGTGCGAGGGAGTACGGCGAGCACTTGCAGCTTCTCACCGAACATCTTGATCGACTGGCCGGGCTTCAAGGCGGAGAACTCAGCCACGTCTGCTCCGATGACCGCTTCGTTCCCTTTCAACTGGTCGATCGTCCGTTCGCTGGCGAGAGTCTCCGGAGCGGCGTCGTAGGTCTTCGGGCCGCACGCGGCTTTCTTGCAGCCTTCGTGCTTGTTGCTGAACAGCGAGACCGATTGCCACACCGCCTTTGCTTGAAACTCGCTCTGCGGCAGGATGCCGGTCAGCGTGACATCGCGATCTGCGACTTTCGCTGACACACACAACTTCGGAGAGAGTCGTTCAACGCCCGGCAAGTTTTCCAACAGGATGCTGGCCACATGCGACTCCGGCAGCGTCCGCTCGGTCAGGTCGGCCGAGTAGTAATCCTGCAACGTCGCCTCTTTGGGCAGCACGAGTACATTCGCGCCGAGCGATTGCAGTTGCTGCCCGACTTCACGTTCCGAGAACACGGTGACATGACGAATGGCAACGAGCGCCGTCACGCCCAACAGAATCATCAGCGTGCTGGTGAGCATGGCTGAAGGCCGCTCCGCCAGCTCACGCCAGACAAGAGTTTTGAGGTTCATGGTTTCTTCCTTGAGGTTTGCTTTTAGGCGAGCGGGTTGGCGTCAGCCCCCCGGTGATTCGTTGATTTCCCAGACTGACCGGGGGGCTAACGCCGCCCCGCTCGCCTGAGCTTGCTATCGCCGCGTCGCGGGCGGCTGCGTGGTCGTTCGCGGCGCTGGTTGATGATGCTTGCAGTTCGGGTCGTCGCAGCACTTGCCGGCTTTCGCGAGCGCGGCGGCGATTTCGTCCTTCGATGCGACTGCGTCGAACTTGCCGATCATCACTCCCGGTGGAGCCAGCAAGGCGGTGTGCGTGACCTTCGTTTTCGGATCGATCTGGAGTTGGCCGACGAGCTTTGCTTCCAGGGGATCGGCGGCATTCATACCGACGGTGACGATGCGGTCTTTGAAATGCGGGTCGCTCTGAAAATCCTTGATCGCGACCGGGGCCGGAGCTTTCGCCGAACCTTGTACGGTGACAAGCACCAGCTTGTTCGCTTGCAGGTTCTTCATCGCAAACATCATCGTCGGCGTGACGAACGCCTCGCCGAGTTTTTCGGTCGTGACTCGCTGCGCAAACATGCCGGTCATGGCTCCGTTCGGTGCCAGCGCGATGATCATGGGCATCGGAGCACGGCTCACGTCGTACTTCGCGACCAACGCTTGCTCAGCGGGATTGCCGACTTGGACATAGGCGATCACCGCTTGCTCGGACTTCTCGGCTAAGGCTTCTTTCAAAGTCGCGGCCATCGCGTTCGAGGTGGCGTCCTGCTGTTTGTAGAACATCAAAAACGTGTACTTGCCGTCCTTCTCCGCTTGGTCGAGTGTGGCTTGAGCCTTGCTGGCCGGCGGAGTCGCCGGTTTTGATTGAGCCATCGCAAATGTGGGAACAACCACGGCGAGCGCGGCGACGGATCGGATGACGTAAGAGTTCAGGTTCATAACGATTCCTTTCGTTGGGTAACGGCCCGTTGGGCCTTGTCGATTTCAGGTGTGTCAGTTTCCCAGGGCTAGCGCCCTGGGCTTTCGAGTCTTGCCCCCTTGGGGCAAAGGCTGCGGCGGTGCCGCAGTTGATGGGACTTCACGTTGCCTATTGATTGGTATCCTCTCTCTCTCTCTCTCTCTCTCGATTCCTCATCTCACATTCCTAGCCCCCAGCCCCCAGCCCCCAGCCCCTAGCAATACAGCCCGACCGGGCTGTTAGTGGTGGTGGTCGGCTCAGCCCGCACCCAGGTTGTTCTTCAACAACTCTGACCGCAGGATGCCGCTGTTGGTCGAGGCGACGAGTTCGCCCGGCAACAAGCCGGCGGCGATTTCGATGACCGGCTCCGTCGTCATCTCTCGCCCCTCGCCCTGCGCCCCTCGCCCCTCATCGGCTCCGGGACGAATCTTGCGGACATGAAAGACTTTGTACGGCGACGATTCAAAATTCTTGTCGCGGACGAAGACGACGTAGCAGTCCCCTTCCCAATGCACGGCGCTGGAGGGAACCACGATCGCTCGCGGTTCTTCACGCAGCACGATGCGAGCGGTGCCGAACGTGTGAGCGTGATGTCGTTCGTCGTTGTTCGGCAGCTTCACTCGAACAGGCACCATGCGTGTCGCATGATCGACCGCCGGGCTGACCCATGTGACAGTCCCCGCGTCAGAGGATTCATCGCCGTGGTGTCCATCATGAGTGAACTCCACTCGCTGGCCAGGCTGAATGCGTTCGGCATCTTCGATCCGCACGTTGAGCGTCAGCCACATCGTGCGCGTATCGGCGACGACAAACAGGACTTTGTTCGGAGCCACCACTTCGCCCGGCGCGCCGCTCCGTTCGGTGACTTCGCCGTCGAACGGAGCCAGCACCGGCAGCAGATTGCTGGAGGAGGAACTCTTCGCGATCTCCGCCGCCAACTCGTCGGGCAGGCCAAGGAACTTCATTGAGCGTGTGAGTTCATCCGGCTCCGCGCGGATGTCATCCACTTTCGGCAACGTCAGGCCGAGATTCACCAGCGCTTGCCGTGCGGCGAGCATTCGCACTTGAGACTCAGCCACAGCCGCCTCGGCTTCCTGCAGCGACTTGCCCGCGACAACGCCCGTCGAACCTTTGAGATTGGCGAACGTCTGTGTCTTCAGATCGAGATTGACGATCGACTGCTGCAACTCCGCCTTGGACTTGCCGACCTCCGCGGCATCCACGAGAGCGAGCACATCGCCGCGCCGTACTTTGTCCCCGATTTGTTTTTCGACACGGAACAGCGTCCCGGAAACGCGCGAGGACAACCGCGCCGCGCGAGTCGGATCGAAGCCGATCTCGCCGTTGGCCATGACCGACTCGGAAATCGCTGCGCGTCTGGCGGCTGTGACCTCAAGACCCAACCGCTCGATGATCTTCGCCGAGGCAAACTGAATCCGGCGTTGCTGCAACTTGCACTGGCTGTTGTTTTCGGGGCGCGGAGCGAACTTCAAAGCGTCTTGCGAGTGTGGCTGCTCTGCAGCCGCGACCTCGTTGGCATTCGGAATCTGCGCGATCGGCGGGTTGCAGACGGGGCACTCATGCACGCCATGAATCTTGCACCAACCACGCTCTTTGGCCGCAGGCAGACAGTCCTTGTTGCACTCGACGCATTCCGATTCCGGGACGTTGTGCTCTGCACACCAATCGTCTTTCTCGACAACAGCCTCCCCACGCAGCTCCGAGAACTTCGGGATTCGCCAATGAGTCTTCTGCCCGGCGAATACCAAGCCACTCACCGCCGCCAGAGCGATCACACCGGGAATAAAGCGGAGGGGCGAGGTGTTAGGGGCGAGGGGCGAGGAAGGAAACGCGTGCGGCGTCACTGCTGGGCCAGTGGATGATGATTGTGTGCCTGACATGATTCTGACTCCGCGTTCTGTATGACTCGCCCCTCGCCCCGCGCCCCACCTTACTGGCCAGCAGCGAACTCCCTTTCGTCGCGACGATTTCGCCCTGAGCGACACCGACAATGATCTCTGTATTCGTGGCGTCCTTTGTTCCCGTGCGAACCATCCGTGCGTGAAACAGTTTTGGACCGCTCGGCTCCAAGAAGTTTTTGTCCCGAACGAAGACGACAGGGCATTTTCCGATCGACTGCACGGCTTCGTTCGGTACGGTGATCGCGTGCGGTTCCTCGCGGAGCACGATGCGGCCGACGCCCAACGCGGACGCTCGCAACTTGCCATCCGAGTTCGGCAGGATCGCTCGCACCGGAATCTTGCGTGTCGTCTCGTCTGCGGACGTACCGATCCAAGCCACTTCTCCACTGAACTCGGCTTTGACGCCGTCCGGACGGAAACGGATAGCCTGACCAACACGGACCCAACTCGCGTCCGTCGCCAAGACGTTCAAGTTGACCGACATCTGACGTGGGTCCGCGACGACAAATAACACATCCTCTGGATCAACCACCTCGCCGGCGATCACATCAACCTGCATGATCACGCCATCAAGCGGCGCTCGCAACGGCAGCAACGTCCCCGGCAGTTCGCCGTCGGCCTGCGACAACTCACTCGACAACCCCAGCCGTAGCAGTTGATTCGCGATGTCATCCACATCGAGCTTTCCAAACTCTGCCGCCTTGACTGGCAGGCCGAGATTCACGAGCGCCTGTTCGGCACTGAGCAACCGGACTTCGGCGTCGCGTCGAGCGGCCTCGGCTTCTTTCTTTTGACGTTCCGGCACCGGTGCGTTCTTTAGATTGGCCAACGCCTGAGCCTTCAACCGCACCTGCACGATCCCATTCAGAAACTCCGACTTCGCTTTGCCAACCTCGGCCGCGTCGATGATTGCCAGCAACTCGCCCGCCTTGACGTTGTCGCCGACCTGTTTGGTGACGCGCCAAGCCGTCCCCGGCACTCGCGCCGCCAACCGCGCCACTCGCGTTGGATCAAAGCTGACCTCACCGCTTGACGAGATCGACTCGGTCATCGCCGCTTCCCAAGCCGGCGCGACATCGATCCCCAACTTCTCCGCCGCCTCTTTCGACGCCACTCGCACGCGACTGCCGCTGGCGAAACATTGCGGATCATTCGCGGCCCGCTCGCTAGCCGCGAAGGCTTTCCGGACTCGCTCCAACTCGTTAGCCGAAGCCGGCTCCAAGGGCTTCAACACCTGCGCAAGCGACCGATCACACAGCGGACACACCGCGATGCCGTGCTGCTCACACCACTTGCCTAGCGACGGCGTCCCGGTTTCTGTCGACAGCAAGTCCTCTGGCTTTGCGGTTTGCGAAGACTTCGCTCCGTCACGATCAACCGTCGAGAATTGCCATTCCGTGTGATGTCCCCAATACGCGACTCCCGCCAACAGCGCGAACGTCAGCAGCATCGGCACCGAGCCAACGGCCGTTCGGAACCAACTCTGTTGTTCCGGAGAAGGCTGTTCTTGACCCGCTAGCTCGGCCGGAGGCGAAACGGGGTGAGTGGAAGAGGAGGACATGAGCCGTTCCGCGAAAGAACAGTGCGAGGCCACGCGTATCCAACCCAGACAGCGCGGAAAAACTAACACAACGACGCCAACAAGAAACGCGGCTGACAGCCGCAAACGAGCGTCACGCAGAACGGCGCTTACACGCGAAAGACAACTGTGGCCAACATCGCCAACTGCGGCGAACCCTGCGGCCTCAATCCGCCAGATGCGGAGAGGCTCTCGCTTTCCAAAGAGTGAATCGCCGCGTCGAAATCCAACGTCGTCGAGACCGCGACGAATTCCAAAGCGGTCGACAGGAAATCCGAAATCAGCGACTTCGACTGCACCTGCGGAATCGACTCCAGTAGCGAATGCTGACAGGAGCAACGCTCACACCGAGCTTGCCAACCCATCGGAGCCTCATGCTCAGACTGGTCTTCATCGTCTTGATGGTGCCCACACGTCACCACGGCACACACTTGAGGCAACGCATTTGAGGACGGGCAATCGCAGCAACTGCAATCCTGGCCCATCAGTTCCACGTGCTCATGCCCATTCGGGGCAACGCATCGCACGAAGCAAACCGGCGACGCCAAGGCCATGCCTTGAGCCAGCAGTGCGACCAGAACTGTCAACCAACGAGCCATCATGCAGCGAAGACCTCCCACGGTCTTTCCTTGTCGGCATTTCCTGAACTCAGGCTGAGCCAACCTTATCAGCCCCCGGAAGTTGATTGAAGTGCGTCCTTCAAAGTTGAAGAGATTGCCCAACTTTTCCAGAGACCACGCCGACTGCCAGTAGAGTCTCCTGGAATGTGGGAAATCGGTCTTCCAATCGAAGCCGCTGCCAGAAGCGACACGCCGGGATTGCCGCAGCGGAGCAGTGGCTTGCGGCGTCTTGCAAGCACGAAAAAACCACGCAAAGTATGGATGTTTCGCGTGGCCTCACCCAATACCCCCGGGAGGATTCGAACCTCCAACCTTCGGCTCCGGAGGCCGACGCTCTATCCAATTGAGCTACGGGGGCGAGGACGGGCCTCGGCTTAGTGCTCTTTCGCTTTGATCCAGGTCATCATGCGGCGGAGTTGCTTGCCGACGACTTCCAGCGGATGGTTGCGCTCGCGTTTGCGGATCGCTTGGAAGCTGGCTTGGTTGGCTTTGTTTTCCAAGATCCAATCGCGGGCGAACTGGCCCGATTGAATTTCGTGGAGGATCTTTTTCATCTCGGCCTTGGTTTGTTCGGTGACGATACGCGGACCGC
>SXKJ01000243.1 GCA_005778115.1 Planctomyces sp.
AATGAACTTCGGCCATACTGAGCTGATTCGCCATCACAGGCTCCTTGAGCAAAAAGTTGCTCAAGCCTGAACGACAAATCCCTTCTCATCTGGCCGGTTTCAACGCGCCCATGCGCGGCAGGGACAACGCGCCCAATGACAATCCAGTACTTCGTGGCCGTACCGGCCCGGCAGGCAAACTCCCATTCCGCTTCGCTGGGAAGCCGGTAACCGGTCCCGTCCAGCGGCGTGATCGTTTCACCGGCGCGGAAGTAAAACGGCTTGAGTTTTTCCTGTTTGCTCAACTTGGCGCAGAACTCGGCTGCGTCATTCCAGATCACCATTTCCACCGGGTGCTTGGCCGTCTCCAGCCCGGCGACCGCCTCTTTGCCAGCCCCCATCGGAGCAAAGTGCGAGGGATTCACGCCCATCACCTTTTCGTATTCGGCCTGCGTGACTTCATTCACGCCCAGATAGATCGGCTGTGTCAGGATCACCTTGTGCTGCGGGGCTTCGGACTTAATGCACTCGTGCCAATGCTTGTCGTTCGGGTCGGCATCCTTGAGGGCCGCCTCGATCTCCTCCTTGGTGCTGCCCATGTCGAACTCGCCGGGCGGGATGAGGCGGAACTTCATGCCGAGGGAGTTGGTGTACTCGACCGGCACGCCGAGGTACTTGGCCCACGCCTTTTGATGGTGTTGGGCTTGCTCGGCATCAAACGGCGCAATCGCCGGCGGCGGTGCCTCGGCGGGCCAACCGTGCCAGGTGGAGGGGCGAGGGGCGAGGGGTGAGGGGCGAGATGAAGAAGAGGAAGACTCGGTAATCTCGACTTTTTTCGTGTCATCGGGAACGGTGACTTCGAGTGTGGTGCCGTCTTTCTTGGTGATCTTGATGATGATCCCGGCCAGCACGGCGAAGGCGACGAAGGCGGCGGCGATCAGCCAACGGCGTTGGATTGCTCTGTGCGGCGAAAGTCGCGGCGTGACGATGCTCGTCGTTTGCGAGTCGGTCAGATTTCGGGAGGGCGCGGTGGGCTGCGAATCGCTAAGTACATCAACGTCCGTCGCCGATGGCCTGTCACGTGGTGCGTCTACGTAGCCATCACGCTCTGCGTGATGAGCGGAGCGCGGAGTGGACGTCCAAGGTTCCTCCGATGTGGAGCGCGCGGAGGATTGCGTTTCTGGGAGTGCTGGTTCGGAAATGGGGGTTGGTGAAGCATTCGGCTCGTCACGCGGAGCGTGACGGCTACGTTCGTCGCGGCGAGTGAAGGGTTCCAGCGCGGTGACGACTTCGGCGGCGGTTTGGAATCGGTCTTCGGGCTTCTTCGCCAGCAGGCGTTGGAAGAGTGCGTTCAATTCGGCGGGGACGCTGTTTCGGAGTTGCATCAGGTCGGGTGGCGAGGTCTCCGAGTGCGCTTTCATGATGTGCAGGAACGAACGGACCTTGCCGGTGTCGAACGGAGCCTTGCCCGTCAGCAAATAACTGAGCGTACAACCCAGCGAGTACAAGTCGGCTCGTGCATCGGCCGAGCGGGTGTCGTCCCATTGCTCTGGAGCCATGTAGTCCGGCGTGCCGAGCATCTGCCCCGACGACGTCAGCCCTGCGTTCTCTTTGTCGTCGCCGCCCAACCGTGCCAATCCCAAGTCGAGGAGTTTGACTTGACCGCTCTTGGTGAGGAACAAGTTCGAGGGCTTGATGTCCCGATGCACGAGGCCATGCTCGTGAGCGTGCTGCAAGCCCAGCGCCGCCTGCCGAATCGTCTTGCAAGCGTCACGCACGGAGAGCACGCCACGCTCTTTGACCAAGACCGACAGGTCCGTACCCTCGATGTACTCCATGACGAGGTAATGCGTGCCGTTCCATTCGTCCGCGTTGGTGGCCTTGATGATGTTGGGATGATCGAGCTTGCCGACCGCCTTCATCTCCCGCTCGAACCGCGACACCAACGCGGCGTTCGTCGCGAAACTCGGCGGCAGCACCTTCAATGCGAACGTCTTATCCAGCTTGGTGTGCCGAGCTTCTTAGACGGCTCCCATGCCCCCCTGGCCCAGCTTGCGAATCAGGTAATACGGCCCCAGCTTCGAGCCGGCCGCCACTTCACCCGATTTCGCCTGCTTCGTCTGCGACGCTTCATCCCCTGACTCGGACTGCGTCTTCTGAATGCAAGTGCGAGCGTCCGTCTCTGCGGACGATGGCACGACGGAATTCGTGGGAGAATCACCTGCGATCGCCGGCGAGTTCTCCGTGTCCGATACCGGTACGCCATCTGGCTCGGCCATCAAGTCACCTCATTGGTTTGTTCGCATCCAAATTCGCACGCGATACGTTAGCGAGATTAACAGCAATCTCTCCACCAGCCACTCCGAGGTCGCGAGAATTTATGAACTCGGCCCTCTTAATTTGTCAGCCGCTAAGATCTTCGATCGCACCGAATCTGATGCAGTTGCAGCGGTGCTCGACCGGGCCTATCGTCCGACTCGCAGAACAAACACGAATGGCTCGCGAGTTTTTGCCCGGCCGCACGCCTGGTTGTCTCTTCAGATTCCAAAGACAGGTTGATACGCAAGGATTCTTGGCGAATGGTCGCACGCAGCATGACAACTCAGACACTTCGCTACGGCGACGAGCAACTCTTCTCGATGGAACTTGAACCGAGCCGTCTGGCCTTTCGGCACGAGCCGCCCGCTCCGATCGCCGACTTCACAAGCGAACTGAAGCGGCAGTTGGACTCGCCGCTCGATTTTCCGCCGCTGGAGATGGCCGTGGTCCCCGATGACCGCATCGTCATCGCTCTAGGGCGGCACACGCCCGGAGCGGCGGAAATCATCGCGGCCGTGTGGCGTATCTTTGAACGGCGATCGGTGAAGCCCAAGGACGTCACGATCCTGCAACCCGCGAGCTGGAATGCCAGCCAACTGCCCGACCCGCGCGAGACGCTGCCGGCTGCGGTGCGAAAGGCGATGCACTGGACGATTCACGACGCAACGGACAAGAAACGAGAACGCTTCCTCGCGAACTCGGCGAACGGTGAGCGAATCTATTTGGACTGCGACGTCGTGGACGCAGATTTCGTGTTGCCTGTGGGAGCGGTCGGCTTCGATCCGTTGTTGGGCTTTCGGAGTGCCGGCAGCGCGATCTTTCCGGGGTTGTCCAACATCGATTCGATGGCCAAAGCGCGCGGGCAGGATCATGCGGAACTGCGTCCCACGGACGATCGCCCGTTGCGGCAACTGCAAGACGAAGTCGCTTGGCTGTTAGGCGTGCAGTTCGGCATTCAAGTCTTGCCGAGTCTCGGCGGCCAACCGGCCGGAGTCGTTTGTGGTGCTTTGGAGGCGACGACTTCGGCCGCTCGCGATTGGCTTCAGCAACACTGGCTGGTCGAGCAACCGCAACGCTGCGAAATCGTCGTGGCCGCGATCTCTGCGAATGCCGCCGGTGCGAGCTGGGAGGAAGTCGGAGCCGCGTTGCAATCGGCACGCAATCTCGTGCAGCGGGGAGGCAAGATTGTCTTGCTGACAAATCTCTCGGCCGAACCGACCGAAGGATTCCGTTATCTCCAGCAATGTGAATCACCGCGAGAAGCTTTGAAGCCGTTGCGGTTGGAAGCGCCGCCGGACGTGATCCCCGCCAGCCGACTCGCCTCCGCCGCCGATTGGGCGACGGTGTATTTGGTGAGCAGCTTGAATCCCGGACTGGTCGAGAGTTTGTGCATGACGCCGCTCGCAGCGACCGAAGCCGCGCGATTGCTCGAACGTGGTGGATCTTGCGGTCTGCTCGAAGCGGCACAACACACGTTTGGTTACGTCGGGTAAGTGGACTCGCAAACGAAATTGTGTCGGCAAGCGGCAGGTCCACTTATACCTCACACGGTAATCGGTGAGAGGATTGCTGTACCGCGACCGTTAGGGAGCGGCCAATGCGGGCCGCTCCCTAACGGTCGCGGTACGGATTTCGTCAGCGGCAAAACTCTCATCGATGACCGTTCGCGGTATTGCTACGCGGGCTTGGCTACGAATTCAGGTTACAGCGCCTCGTTGAGGTTCTCGCATTTCACTTTGCGGTCGATGCGCTTCAGCAAACCAGCGAGCACTTTTCCGGGGCCGACTTCGGTGAACTCGGTGACCCCTTGGGTCAGCAGCCAGCGGATGGAGTCTTCCCATCGGACGGGGTTGACGACTTGTTGCACGAGAAGTTGTCGAATCTCTTCCGGTTCCCAATGCACGGCGGCATCGACGTTCGAGACGACGGGAATGCGCGGTTTGTGAATAGGGACACTCGCAAGAACGTCTGCCAGTTTTTGATCGGCGGGTTGCATGATGCTGGTGTGGAAAGCTCCGGCCACGGCGAGCGTAACCGTCTTGCCGCCCGCCGCTTCGGCCAGTTCGACCGCTTTGGCGACGGCGGGCTTCTCGCCGGAGATGACGAGGTTGCCGGGGCAGAGATAGTTGGCGATCAAGACCTGGCCGACGGCCGAGGCTTCCTCGCAGATCGCTTGGACCTTGTCGCGCTCAAGCATCAGCAAGCTGGCCATGCCGGACGGACTTCGGTCGGACGAATCTTGCATTGCTTGTCCGCGCTGCCGCACGACTTTTAAGCCGTCTTCAAAACTGATGGCCTCCGCGAAGACGAGCGCGGTGTATTCGCCCAAGCTGAGACCGGCGGTGTGAGTCGCGCTGGCGACGAGATCGGGCTTCACTTCTTTGAGCATCTCCAATGCGGCGAGTGCGCCCACAAACAGCGCGGGCTGACTATAGACCGTTGAATCGAGTTGCTCTTTCGGTCCCTCGAAGCAGAGCTTGGCAAGATCGTAGCCGAGGATTTCGGAGGCCCGGTCGAACAGCGCTTTCGCGCAGGCGTACTTGCCGTGAATTGACTGACACATCCCGACCGACTGCGCACCTTGACCGGGGAAGAGAAATGCCATGCTCATGATGCACCTCCAAAACAGAATTCCTAGGCGAGCGGAGCGGCGTCAGCCCCCCGGTGCATTTACAGCAGAACCGGGGGGCTGAGGCCGCCCCGCTCGCCAGATTCAGAAACCTTACGCCAGCGGCATCTCCACCAATGCGGCGGAGATCGACGAGTTGATTTCGCGGTCCTTAAACGTCATCGCGACTTTGAGCGCGTTGCGGATCGACAGGCCGTTGCTCGACCCGTGGCAGATGATGCAGATGCCGTCGATCCCCAGCAGCGGAGCGCCACCCTCTTCACTGTAGTGATACCGCTTGCCGACGTTGTGCAACTCCTGCATGCCCTGGTCTCTTTCGGCACTCAGCTTGCCGATGACTTCGCGAGCGACGGTTTTGAACAGAAAGTCAGCGAAACCTTCGCTGACTTTCAGCACGACGTTGCCGACGAAGCCCTCGCAGATGATGACATCGACGTTTCCCTGATACAGGTCGCGGCCTTCGACGTTGCCGACATAGGACTCACCGAGCCGGCTGTTCTGCAAAAGCGAGTGCGTCTCGCGATAGAGGTCGTTCCCTTTGCCGTCTTCGCTGCCGATGTTCATCAGGCCGACGCGCGGGTTCTCGATCCCCAGGATGTCGCGTGCGTAAACCAAGCCCATGATCCCGTATTGAAAGAGATGCTCAGGTCGAGCGGCGGGGTTGGCTCCGACATCTATCAGAACCGCGCGACCCTTCTGGGTCGGCAAGGCAACCGCGATGCCGGGGCGTTTGACGTGCTTGAGATACAGTCGTGTCTTCAGTCCCGCAGCGACGACGGCTCCGGTGTGCCCCGCGCTGACGACCGCATCGACTTCGCGGCCGGCCATCATTTGCCAACAGACTGAGATTGAGCAGGTCGGTTTCTTTCGGAGCGCCTCGGTCGGCTTCTCCTCCATGGTGATCCAACTGTCCGAGTGCCGCACCGTCAGACGTGGATCGGAGAACCCGGACTGAGCAATCAACGGGTCTAGCTGCGGTTGATCACCGACCAGCACGACTTCCAACTCAGGGTGAGCCTGCAGCGCCGCAATGGCCCCGTCGATGTTGGGGCTGGGAGCGTAATCGCCTCCCATGGCGTCCAGCGCGATCCGCATGAGGATGTTCCTCGTCGAGGAGTCTTGTACGACTATTCCTCGTTGCCGGCGTCGTAGCTTCGACCGTGATAGTGCCCGCATTGCGCACAGACGCAATGGTTGGGGACCACCGCGCTACATTGCGGGCAAGTCGTCAAATTCAGAGGCTTGATCGCGTTATGACTGCGACGTTTGCGGGCACGCGACTTCGACGTGCGCCGTTTGGGAACTGCCATGATCTCTCCGCCGATGCTTCCAAATTGGCCCGGCCTAGGGGGTTAGACACATTTCCCCGCAACTCGTGGCCGAATGAGGGGGCGGATGGTATTGAAGCCCCCGATCCACTTCAAGGAACGACGTCTGGTTCGCAAAAGTCGGAACTGGCAGAACTCGTTGGAGACATTAGCCGGAACGCGCTATCGCCCGGTTCTCGAGCCATTAACCGGACGCTAGCGCATTCCGGCTGATTGATCCGTTCGGAACGGCGAGGCGGGCAGGCCGGCTCCATTAATGAGGTTGGCGTCCGGGTTGTCGGCCCAGGCGTAGCGCACCGCCTTCGGTTGCTTTACTCCCGGATGCCAGACGATGACCTGGTCGCCGTCGATGCGCGCTTTGGCCGGCAGCCATTTCTGGTCCGCACCAGCGATGGCGAAACCTTTGAGTTCCTCGCCGTTGGCTTTGAGGCCGGTCGCATAGCGAAACGAAAGTACCACTTCTTCACCGCCGACCTCATAGCCATCCGGCAGCGGGCCGGAGGCGACAATGCTTTTCTGATTGTAGACCTTGGCGAGCGCCCACATCGCCAGGCGTTTGCCGACCCCGTGTTTGTCTTTCGGATGGATGTCATTCGCTTCGCCGAGATCCAGCGTGATGGCCATGCCGGTGTTGGGGACTTTCAGCGTCTTGAGCATCTGCTCGCGGACGGTGGTCCAGCCGGTCTCTTCTACCGGTTCGGCCTGAGCCTTGTGAAACAGCGGCAACTGCACCCAGGCGAATGGAAAATCCCCTTGTCCCCAGCGGCCGCGCCAGTCGGCGATCATCGTTCGGAGTTGCAGGCCATAGTTCTCCGCACCGGCTCCCTGTCGGGCTGAGTTCGCGTTGGACTCCCCTTGATACCAGATTGCTCCGCGAATCGCGTATGGGACCAGCGGTGCGATCTTTCCGTTGAAGAGGACAGCCGGATGATGCGAATTCTTACTCGGGTTGACCGGCGTTTGTGGTGCTCGTGGAGGTTGCTTGCCGGCGTCTCGAGCTTGCTTGGCCGCGACGCGCCATTGAGCTTGTTGCTTCTCGAAGGCCGCTTGAGCCTTTGCAGGATCGAAGGTCGCGGTGTCGTTATCCCAACGCGCGAACAGCGGCTTGAGTTCCGCGAGATCCTTTTGAGCGGCCATGCTCGTCCAGGCTTCGATCGGCGTGCCACCGACCGACGAATTGATGAGTCCCACCGGCACCTTCAGCGTCTTGTGCAATTCGCGACCGAAGAAATACGCGGTCGCCGAGAAATTGCCGACGGTGTCTGGACTGCACACTTCCCATTTCCCGCTGCCTCCTTCTTGCGGTTCCGTCGCTGGGCCGGAGCTTTCGCGAAACATGCGGATGCTCGGCAGGTTCGCGGCGGCTTGCTCGGCCTCGAAATCTTTCGAGCGTGAGACCGTCATCGCCATGTTCGACTGCCCAGAGCCGAGCCACACTTCGCCGACCAGCACGTCGGCGACTTTCAGAGTGTTCTTGCCTTTCACGATCAACTCATGCGGCCCGCCGGTCGGCAGTTTGTCGAGCTTGATCATCCACTTGCCATCGGCTCCGGCCTTCGCCGATTTCGATTGTCCGGCGATGGCGACCGTGACCTCTTCGCCGTTGTCGGCCCAGCCCCAGACTGGGGCAGTGGCGTCTTGCTGCAAGACCATGTGATCCGAGATTACGGCCGGCAATCGCACGTCCGCCCAAGCGGTCGGTGCGATCGGCGAAAGCAACACAACCACGAGCAGCCAGCTCGACCGGCAAAGAGCAGCAAGACGCATGATGGAAGTCCTGTGAGAAGTGCGAAGGGCGAGCGAGGGGCGACAACAAGATACCCTCCGACTCGGCGAGTGCCACCTTGACACTCAAATTCCTCAGTCCTAGAACCCCGCCCCCGACAGGACGTCAAACTATGCTCAAGGACGAGCTTTCTTCTTTTGCTGAATCCGACGCGGCCGATGAGCGGGTTCTGAACGGCCAATTGCCGACTCGTTTACGGCTCTTGTGCGTCGGGGCTCGTGAGCCTTCCTGGATCGGCCTGACATTGCAGTTGGATGCCGAAGGGGGCATCGAGCCGCAGTTTCGTTGGGCCTCGACTCCCGCCGAAGCATTGACGCTGCTCCGCGATGACCCGTTCGACGCAGTGTTGATTGCCGCAGTCTCGGAAGCATTCGCCGAAGCCGCTTCGCTGGTCAAAGCGATTCGGGCAAGTGGCTGCGAAGACCCGCTCGTACTCCTGGCACCTCGCATTTCGGATGCCGATTGGCTCGATCTCTCACGCGAAGAGTGTGAGCTGTTGCAGTCGGCTCGCATGTGGGATTCGCCGGCATTGGTCTCGGTGCTCAAGCGAGCGATCGTTCGCAGTGAGCAGACTCGGCAAAGCCGCCGGCTGGAAATTGCACAAACCAAACGGATGGCTCGCGAGCGTGACGAAACCGAGCAACTTCTCAGCCAGCAACGTCGCATCATCGACGACCTGGATGCTCGTGATGCGACCGAACCATCAAATGTCGCGCGACAAGCGCTGCTCGATTGCTTTGGCCGGGCTACCCCCTGCCGCACTGCGTTGCCGACAGAGATCAACGGCTACTACCAAGAGCTGCTGCGGACCTACGTCATCATGGGATCGGGCAACCTTGGCGGTGAAATCGCGAAGCTCGCCGATTTGCTGGCCGTCGCCGGTTGCGGCCCGCGTGAAGCATTGTCACTGCATCTGGAACGAGTCGAATCGCTCGTCGGCGGCCTTGGCAATCGCAGCACGCGACACATCCTCGCTCGCGCGGATTTGCTCGCGCTGGAGCTGATGATTCATCTCGGCGAGTCGTACCGTCGTCGCGCGTCGGCGTGATGGGGTCGGGAGTCCTTTTCTCGTGCCCGCGCTTGCGATGTTGAGCGTCCAGCCCACAATGCGGGCACAAGAAAAAGACTCCCGACCCCTTGGCGCTCCGCATGTCACACTTCACGACCAGGCAATTCTTGCGACGCAGCTTGCGTCATCACATTCGCTCACACGTCGCTGTCGCGATCGGCGTCATCGTGGCGGCAATGGTCATCGACGGAGCGTTGATCGTCGGCGATTCGGTGCGTGACAGTCTGCGACTGCTGACGTACTACCGCCTGAATGCCGTCGATTACGCACTAGTGAGCCATCGGTTCTTTCGCGAAGAGTCGGTCGCCGCTCTGCGGCAACAACCGGGATTTGCGGATCGTTACAGCCGAGAGGCTCCAGTTTTGGTCTTTCCGGCGAGCTTGGAACGGAACGCGGACAGCAGAACTCGCGCGGCCAGCGTGACGTTGTACGGTGGTGATGAGCGGTTTTGGAAAGGGACGTTGGATTTTCAAAACACATCGCCACCGACAGCGGAGGGCGTTGTGCTGAACTCGAAGCTGGCCGAGGAACTGCGGGCCGCGCCGGGAGATGACATCTCAGTTTGGGTCGAGTTGCCTGTGACGATTCCCCGTGACACGTTGCTCGGTGGCCAAGAGCAGCCGTCCTCACAGGAATTGCGATTGAAGGTCGATGCCGTCTTGCCGGCCGACGTCGCCGCCGGCCGATTCAGTCTGCAACCGAGTCAGCAGTTCCCGAAAGTCGCGTTCGTCAATCTGCAAGCGTTGCAGAAGGCTCTGGACTTGGCGGCGGCCGAGCCGTCGAAAAAGAACCCACAAGGTAAACTCGCGCGAGTCAACGCGCTGTTCGTGCATAGCCGAGGTATTGCTCGCGGCGAGAATTCGCCTGCGATCAAAGCGGCTCAGGAACTGACGGAGATGTTCCGCGCGTCGCTGGCGCTGGACGATTTGCATTTGCGGCTCATGCCGAATTCGTCGAACCGCTATGTGTCGCTCGAAAGCGAGCGGATGATTTTAGAAGACGCGCTGGCGAAGTCCGCCGAGCAGGTCGCGTCCAAGTTGAAGATGCCGGCGTCTCCGGTGCTCGCGTATCTCACCAACGAGATTAGCCTGGTTGGCGACGACACGGGCAAGAAGTTTTCGATGTACTCGATCGTGGCGGGCGTGCCTGAACCGTCGCAATTGGCGACTCCCTTCGGTCCGCTCGCGACGCAACCGCTTGGCAAGGACGGAGTGTTGCTGAGCGAGTGGCTCGCGGAGGATTTCGGCATCCGACCGGAGGATTTGAAATCTGAAATCTCAAATCCGCAGGTTCCAAAAATCCGAGTCAAGTACCACCAAGTCGGCTCGAAAGGGGAACTCCCGGAAGAAGAGCGAACGTTCGAAGTGCGCGGCATCTTGCCACTCGACGGCATGTTGGCGGGTGATCGAGGGCTGACTCCGACCGTGCCGGGGATCACAGATGCCAAGACCTTCAACGATTGGAAGCAACCGTTTCCGATGCAGATCGGCCGCGTGACGAAGCGTGATGATTACTACTGGGACAAGTACCGCGCGACTCCGAAAGCGTTCTTCGACCTCGATGCCGCGCGCGGTTGGTGGTCGAGTCGCTACGGCTCGGCGACCTCGTTGCGATTGGGGGCGGCCGACGGTCAATCGCTGGAACAGTCCGCGAAGGCGTTTGAGTCCGACTTCTTGAAGGCTCTGCCGATGGACTCGATCGGCTTGAGCATTCAGCCGGTGAAGTATCAGGGCTTGCAAGCGGCGAGCGGGACGACCGACTTCTCCGGGCTATTTATCGGCTTCAGCTTTTTCATGATCCTGTCCGGCTTGATGCTCATCAGCTTGCTGGTTCGGTTGGGCATCGAACGCCGTGCCAGCGAGATCGGTTTGTTGTCGGCGATCGGCTTCTCGCCCGGTCGCATCGGCCGCTTGTTGTTGCTCGAACAGTTCTCCGTCGTGCTGATCGGAGCCGTGATCGGCATCGTCGCGGCGGTTGGTTATGCGGGATTGCTGATTTACGGATTGCGAACGTTGTGGGTCGGAGCCGTGGGGACGACCGAGTTGCGTTTGCACGTGGAGGGCAGTTCGTTGGTGATCGGTTTTGCGGCGACCTTGCTCGCCGCGAGCCTCTCGGCATGGTGGGGCATGCGCGGGTTGAGAAAACTCTCGCCACGAGAATTGTTGGCGGGGCAAACCGAACTGACCGAACGGGACGAAGCGCGAGTCGCTCGTCGTATCCGGTTGCGACGCTTTGCCAGCCGGCTGCTGTTGCTGAGCCTCACGATCATCGCCGTCGTTGTCGTGTTTGGGATGCCGGCCAAGGAAGCGTTCTCCGGGCTGTCGTGGTCCACCGTGCTGTTCTTCGTCGTCGGCATGAGCACGTTGACCTCGGCAATTTGCGGCTTCGCCGCGTGGTTGGACGGAGACCGCTTCGTGTCGATCATCGGATCGGGGCCGCTCGCGCTGTTGCGATTGAGTTTGCGAAACGCGACTCGGCAACGACGGCGCAGCTTGTTGTCGCTGGCACTGATCGCGTCTGCGTCGTTCTTGTTGGTCGCCGTCGCGGCCGGGCGACGCAATCCGGCGGTCGAGTCTCCTGATCTGAGTTCGGGCAACGGAGGGTTTCTGTTCGTCGCCGAGTCCGCGACGCCGCTGATTCATGATCTGGGCACGGCAGAGGGGCGGAATAAGTTGGATCTCCTCGCTTCCACTCGCCTGTTCGAAGCGATGACGGTAGCACCGTTTCGCGTGCGGCCGGGTGAGAACGCGAGCTGTCTGAATCTGTATCAAACGCGAGTCCCCACGATCTTGGGCGTGCCCAAGGAGTTCTTCACGGTCTGGGCCGAGCGTTTCAAATTCGTCAACGCACCGCGAACGAAAGCCGGGCCGTGGACTCTGTTGGAGAAGCCAGATGTCGACGGCGCGATCCCCGTCTTCGGCGATATGAACACGCTGATGTATTCGCTGCATAAGGGAGTCGGCGACACGATCAAAGTCCCCGACGATATGAATCCGAAAGCCTCGCTGCGGATCGCAGGGATGCTCGACAGCAGCGTCTTTCAAGGAGTGCTGCTGATGTCCGAGGAGAACTTTCGAAACGTGTTCCCGGAGAACGCCGGCTTCCGCTACTTCCTGATCGGAGACCGCCGCTTCGAGAAAGACGGCCGAGCATTGTCGGCCGCAGAAGCTTTCGAATTGTCAGATCTGTTAGAGACCGGTCTCGCACCCTATGGCTTCGACGTCGAGCCGATCGGCCATCGCCTGGCGAATTTTCTGGCGGTGCAGAACACCTATTTGAGCACGTTTCAAACGCTCGGCGGCTTGGGCTTGCTGCTGGGGACATTCGGACTCGGCACGGTCATGCTGCGAAACGTGATTGAACGCCGCGCCGAGTTGGCGCTGCTCCGCGCGGTGGGGTTTCAGCCGTCAGCGATTCGCCGTTTGGTCTTGTTCGAGAATGCGTTTCTGCTGGCGTGCGGCTTGATCGTAGGGACGTGTTCCGCACTGCTCGCGATGCTGCCGCATCTGTTGAGCACGGGAGCCGACGTCCCGTGGCTTTCCGGCGCGGGGTTGCTTGTCGGCATCTTCGGCGTCGGCTTATTGGCGGCGACCGCCGCAACGGCCGAAGCGGTGCGGACGCCAATCGTGGCGACGTTGCGCGGTGAGTAGGTCAGCCTTTCCAGGCTGGCCCGATAAACGATCGGCGCGTTTCTCTCATTCAGGTCAGGCTGGAAAGCCTGACCTACACGCTCGCGCCCAATTCTCGGCGTAACGCTTCGAAGCGGTCGGTGAGCTGCGCGAGGGCTAGCTCGGTCATGGCCAATCGCCCGCTGAGTTCGCTGTTGGCCATTTGCATCGACACCAGCATTCGTTCGAGCATGGCAGCGCGCGTCTCGGAAATGGCTTCCGAAGTATCCGCCGACGAATTGGGAAAGCGCTCCATCGGGATCGACATGTTCTTGCTGAAAACTCCCGAACCCGTGCTCAACGGTTTGGTATCGTCGTTGGCAATCGTCCAATTCCCCATCGCCAGCGTTTTGCCTTCCTCCGGCTTGTAAAAGTTGTGATCGACTTCCACCCCGCGCACCTCCAACGGGCCGTTAGCTTGGACAAATCCCTGAGTCTGCAGCGCCTTCAGTTCTTCACGCAGTTGCTCCAGCGTCGGAATGTCGTGCATCCGGCTGGCCCGCGTGCGCAAGTCGCCGACCGATTGCCGGCCGCGCAGCCACAGCTCAGTCATGATCGCCAGTTGAGCCTCGTTGAACGGAAATCGCTTGCGTGCGTAATGCCGATACCGCTCCGTGCGGCCAGATTCGGTATGGACGACGGCAGCCAGGCCCATATCACGCAGTTGATCGACAGCACGCGACACGTCGTCTTCAGAAGAGTCGGTCAACGGCGAGCGATTGTTCTTCTGATTGCAACCGGTCGTCAGTGCTTTCAGTGTCAGCGGATAATACTCAGGAGTGGTGATCCCCTTTTCGATCAGCACACCCAGCACTCGCCGCTGCGACTTGCTCAGCACGGTGATTGGCGGGAGTTGGTCGGCGGTGGCGTTGAAGTCGGACATGAGTGAGTTCTCGGTAACGAAGTGACTGGTTGTTTGCGGGCGGGATTGTGGCCGATGACGCGAATCTGAAAAGGCTCACGCTGAATATGGACGTTTTCATTTTTCGCCCTTCATTTTTCGCCAGCCACTGGTGAATCAACGTCCGACGACCATTCGGAGGCTGGCGGAAAATGAACAACGGAAGAATCTCTATCGTGAGGCAACTCGTCGTCTTGCCGGGTTGACGCCCGCGAAGCGGTTCCCCTACTTTCCCGCCCGCTTTCAAGGTCCATGTAACCGCTTTTTCTGAGGTGAATTTCGCAATGGCTGATCTGATTCTTCCGCATGGTGGTTTGTCCGAGCCTGTGTGCCGGACGGTTTCGAGCGACGATATCGCGAGCTTCCTGGCCGAAGCCGCAGCACTCCCCAAAGTCCCCGTGTCGAGCGCCGATTTGTCTTCGGTCTATCGCTTCGGAGACGGAACCCTCAGCCCGCTGACCGGGCCGATGAACTCCGCCACTTACAACCGAGTACTCGATGAGTCGGTCATCGAAAACAATGGCAAGCTCTACGCCTGGACGATTCCGATCTCCTTCCCGATCACCGCGGAACTCGCCAAGACGATCAAGGCGGGGCAGAAGGTCGCCCTCACGAATCCCGCCGGCGATATCGTCGCGACGCTCGACGTCAACGACGTCTTCCCTTGGCCGAAGCTGAAGTATCTCAAGTCGGTTTATCTCACCGATCGCATCGACCATCCCGGTGCGGACATGGTCATCAAGGGCGAAGCGGACAAGTCGCACCTGATCGGTGGCGAGATTCGCGTTCTGCCCCAACCGAAGAATGCGTCGTTCGGTCAGTACGTCCTGACGCCGCGCGAAGTCCGCAAGCTGCTGGCGACCAAAGGCTGGAACGCGGTCGTCGCGTTTCAAACACGCAACCCGCTGCACCGTGCTCACGAGTACGCGCTGGTTTACGGACTCGAAACGCTGTTGCGAGAAGGCTTCAACGCTGGTGCCTGCTTGAATCCCCTCATCGGCGAAGTCAAAGGTGACGACGTCAACGCCGAGATTCGGATGCAGACCTACGAGAAGCTGATCACCGACCGCTCGCTGGGCGACGGCGACAGCGATCAATCGTTGTGGGGACCGCGTAACGAATCGGTGCCGGATCGCGTCGTGCTGCTGGGCCTGGACATCAAGATGTTCTACGGTGGCCCGAAGGAAGCGGTCATGCACGGCATCTATCGCCAGAACATGGGCTACACGCACATCGTCATCGGCCGCAAACATGCCGATGCGCCGTACGCCAACGGCGAAGCGATCTGGGGCGACTTCGACGCTCAAGAGATCTACAGCAAGCTTGGCGGCGATCTGAAGATCAAGCCGGTTAAGGTCGGCTTCGCGGCCTATTACGAATCGATCGGCCGGGTCGATCTCACGGAACGCCACAAAGAAGAGAAGCCCTGGTCGATCAGCGGCAAAGACATCCGTACGACGTTGCTG
The DNA here is from genome assembly GCA_005778115.1 of Planctomyces sp. Lineage (GTDB taxonomy): Bacteria > Planctomycetota > Planctomycetia > Planctomycetales > Planctomycetaceae > SXKJ01. Next base: position 15,146 of record SXKJ01000243.1, read on the forward strand.
AAGGGCGAACTGGTCGATGGCCGCATCATGCGTCCGACCACCAGCAAGATCCTCAGCGCGGCGATGAAGGTTGGCTAAGTCTGCCTCGCGAACCTTGCTGAGGTTTGAGTTCTTCCGAAGCCCGGCTTTTCACCAAAGCCGGGCTTCTGTGTTTCGTGCCTTGAATTGCACGCAATCACCACCGGATACTGGCTGGCGACAAGTCTCCGCAATGACAGCGAGGCCAGCCATGCGTTCTCCGTTTCCAGGAATGGATCCCTTTCTGGAAGGCCAGGAATGGGAAGATTTTCATTCATCGTTCAACGTTTTGATGCGTGACACGCTCTCTTCCAAACTGGAACCGAAATACTTTGCTCGCGTGGAGCGCCGCGTCTATTTGGAACGGGACGTGGAAGACCAACCCGATCAACCGCAGTGGCGGCGGTCGGACTTGGCGATTGTGACAGCAGATCCTTGGTGGTCGCGGCCGGACGGTGGTTCTGATTCCGCGGTGGCCACTTTGGACGCTCCGGTGGAATGCCTGGTCCCGATGGCGGAAGAGCGTCGCGAGACGTATCTGGTCATTCGCGAGCGGACCACGTTTGAAGTTGTCACGGTGCTCGAAACGTTGTCTCCTGCCAACAAGCAGACGACGGCAGACGGGCATCGCGAGTACTTGAAGAAGCGGGAAGAGCTACTCGAAAGCAAATCACACTTCATCGAATTGGACCTGCTGCGAGGCGGCCAACGAATGCCGTTATGTGAACCGCGACCGCGCGGTGACTTCTTCGCGATGGTGAGCCGTGTCGAGAAGCGTCCGCGAGTCGATGTCTTCGCATGGACTCTGCGTCAGCGAATGCCGGAAATCTCGATTCCGCTGGCCAAGGGCGACCCCGATGTCAAACTCGATCTGCAGGCGGTGTTCGACACGGTTTACGCGAGTGCTCATTACGAGCTTTCGCTGAACTATCAGACCGAATTACGTCCGGCGCTCAACACGGACGATGCCGCCTGGCTGCACGAACGAATCGCGCAAAGCACGACCGCACCGGAGAATTCATGAACGCGCTCGATACCGTCAATCGCTACATCATCGAAGCCGCCACTTCCCTCAAGCTCGACGACGGTCTGATGTCGTTTCTGCTCACGCCCGACCGGCAGTTGCGGGTTGAGATCCCGATCATCCGCGACAACGGCAAGCTGGAAGTTTTCATTGGTTATCGCATTCAGCACAACGACTCGCGTGGACCGTTCAAAGGAGGGCTGCGGTATCACCCGGAGGTCACGGACTCGGAAGTCAGCGCGTTGGCGTCGCTGATGACTTGGAAGACGGCGATCGTCGATATCCCCTTCGGCGGCGCGAAGGGAGGCATTCAGGTTGATACGAAAACGCTGTCACTGCTGGAACTGGAACGGCTGACGCGACGCTTCACCGACGTGATTGATCCGATCATCGGACCGAATATCGACATCCCCGCTCCTGACGTCGCGACCAACGAGCAGACGATGGCCTGGATCATGGATCAATACTCGCGGCGTCACGGCTACACGCCAGCGATTGTTACGGGCAAGCCGGTCTCGCTGGGCGGTTCGGAAGGACGCGGAGCCGCGACGGGATTGGGTGTCGCCTTCGCGACGCGCGAGGCGTGTCAGTCTTTCGGCATCGACTTAAAAGGCGCGCGGGTCGTCATTCAGGGCTTCGGCAAGGTGGGGACGCACACGGCGATCTCGCTGCGCGACATGGGAGCCAAGATCATCGGCATCAGCGACGTGTCCGGCGGTGTCGTCAACACACGCGGCATCGACTTGGCCGAAGCGTTGCGATTGCACGCGGCGACTGGCTCGATTCACGGATTACAGGATGGCCAATCGGTCTCGAACGCCGAACTGCTGGCGACCGAGTGCGACGTGCTGATTCCCGCCGCGCTCGAAGACGTCTTTACCGAGCAGAACGCCGATTCCGTCAAAACGAAACTAATCGTCGAAGGAGCGAACGCTCCGACGACGTTCGAGGCGGATCACATCTTCCAGCAGCGCGGCATTCACATTGTCCCCGACATTCTGGCGAATGCCGGCGGCGTGACCGTCAGTTACTTCGAGTGGGTGCAGAACCTTCAGCAGTTCCGTTGGGAGTTGTCCGAGGTCAATCAGCGTCTTGAACGTCGCATGGTTCAAGGCTATCACGCGATCAAAGCCAAAGCTGAAGAGCACCGCACGACTCTTCGCCGCGGCGCGTTCCTGCTGGCCCTCGATCGAGTCGCCGAAGCCACTCGGTTGCGCGGTTTCTAGGTCGGAGTTACACCGACAAATCTCAGTCGCGGGAGCGACTGAGCTACATAGGCGAGTCGCTCCCGCGACTCTCATTGGAGCAAACAATGAAAATCAAATACGGTCAAATCGGTGTCGGCCACGCACACGCCAGCAAGATGTCGGTTTATCGGCAATCGGACGACTGGGAAGTCGTCGGCGTGGCCGAACCGGACGCTGGTCTGCGGCGTCAGGCGGAAGCAGATCCGATCTATCGCGGCCTGAAGTTCATGACGAAGGAAGAGTTGCTCAACACTCCGGGCCTGCAAGTGGTCGGCGTCGAGACGTGCGTCCGCGATTTGCTCAACACGGCCGAAGAGTGTCTCGCCGCCGGCAAGCACATTCATCTCGATAAGCCGGCGGGCGAATCGCTGCCGCAGTTCAAACGGTTGCTGGATGACGCCGCAAAAAAACATCTCGTCGTTCAGATGGGCTACATGTTTCGCTACAGCCCGGCCGTGCTGATGCTCCGCGAGTTTTTGAAAAACGGTTGGCTGGGTGAGGTCTACGAGATTCATACGCTGATGAGCAAAGCCATCGGCAACAGCCAACGGAAGGAACTGGCCGAGTATCCCGGCGGGATCATGTTTGAGCTGGCTTGCCACGTCATCGACCTGGTGATCGGGGTGCTCGGCAAGCCGGACAAAGTGCATTCGTTCGCCCGCAAGGTTGGGCCGCAAGACGACACGCATCTCGACAACCAGTTGGCGGTGTTTGAGTACCCGAAGGCGATCGCCTCGGTGAAGGCCGCTTCGGTCGAGATCGACGGCGGCGAGCGGCGGCACCTCGTTGTCTGCGGCACTCAGGGGACGTTTCATATTCAACCGCTTGACGCGCCGAACGTGAGATTCACACTCAATCAACCGCGCGGCAAGTACGGCAAGGGCTATCAAGACGCCCGCTTCGGCAATTACCCGCGCTACGTCGGCGACGCAGCGGATCTCGCCAAGATCGTCCGCAATGAGAAGGCCGCGGATTACTCCTACGACCACGACTTGGCCGTGCAGGAAGCGGTCCTGAAGGCGAGCGGGTTGAAGACGTCGTAGGATGGCCTCCTTCGGTGGCCCTTGGAAATCTCGAATTTCAAATTTCAAAACACAGACGGCCGAGCGCGGCCATCCTCTCATTGAAAGGCACCCATGCTGAAGCACACCCTGATTCATCCGGAGATCACCGCGATCCTCGCCCGCGCCGGGCATCATTCCAAAGTGCTGATCGCCGACGGCAATTATCCAGCGTCGAATACGCTCGGTCCGAACGCGCAGCTTGTGAGTTTGAACCTCGCCCCCGGCATCGTGACATGCACGCAGGTGTTGGAAGTTTTGCTCACCGCGCTGCCGGTCGAGGCGGCGAACACGATGGGCATCCCGGCCGATGATCCGTACGCGCTCAAGGGCGATCCGCCGATCTGGGCCGAGTACCGTTCGATTCTGTCCGGTGCGGGGCTGACGATTCCGTTGCAGCCGATCCCGAAGTGGGATTTTTATGACGCGGTCGCCTCACGCGATCATGTGCTGACGATCCAAACGGCCGACCAGCGCTTGTGGGCCAATTTGCTGCTGACGATCGGCGTGCGTCAGCCGTAGGTTGGGATTACATCCCGACCGGGCGGGACAGAGTCCCAACCTACTGCAAAAAACAAAGCGACCCGGTCTGACCGCCAGACCGGGTCGCCCGAAGGAGAGCTGCGAACGATGCGTTCGGCGGACGTCACTGCCGCACGACTCGTTCCGCTCTTTGGAGTTTCCTGATGCTGTTGCTTTGGCCCCAACGGGGCCAGACTCGACAGCCAACCCAGGGCGATGCCCTGGGCTTTCGAGTCACGCCCCCTTTGGGGCTGACAACTGAGACTTATCGTTGCCAAACGAGGCGTTCTCGAAACCGAAGAAACGAATCTCGGGTCAAATGCCGTTCAGCTTGTCCAACAACGCTTGCGACAGCATAAAGGCTTCGTTGACCACATCGCTGGCGTCGATGACGAGGATATCCACGCCCTCGTTCCCCGCGATGATGTCGCCGCCACCTTGGCCGTTGATGCTGTCGTCTCCGTCGCCACCCAGAAGCGTGTCGTTTCCGGAGCCTCCGGCCATCGAGTCGTTGCCGTCGCTGCCCGACAGGACATCGTTGCCCGCCCCACCGTTCATGATGTCGTCGCCGTCGCCCCCATCGAGGCCATCGTTGCCGGCACCGGCGATGAGTTGATCGTCGCCGTCTCCGGCGTTGAGTTCATCATCGCCGTCTCCAGCATCGAGCGTGTCGTTGCCGTCGCCACCACGAAGCTTGTCGGCACCCGCGCCGCCGATGAGCGAGTCGTCGCCGAATTCACCCGCAAGCGTGTCGTCGTTGTCGCCACCGTCGAGAGTATCGAAACCCGTGCCTCCCACCAGCGAATCATTGCCGGTCAGGCCGGAAGCGAAATCGTCTCCGTCCTCACCTTGCACCGTGTCGTTGCCGGCCTGTCCTTGCAGCGTGTCGTTGCCGAGTCCGCCGAAGATCGAATCGTTGCCGTTGCCGCCCACGGCATTGTCGTCGCCGTCATTGCCATTGAGCGTGTCATTGCCATCCTGTCCGCTGAGCAGATCGTCGCCCAACCCGCCAATGACACTGTCGTTGCCGGCTCCGGCGAAAAGCGAATCGTTGCCGTCGCCACCATCAAGCGTATCCATCCCGGAACTGCCGGTAAGCGCGTCGTCTCCGACTTGGCCATTCAGTCCCATCCGCACGAAGCCCAGCACCGCTCCCGACGCATTGAGGTTGTCGTTCCCGTCACCGCCGTTGATCGTCAACACGGTTCCCGTCACATTGCTGAGCGAACCGATCGTGACCACATCGTCGCCACCGTTGCCGTTGATGACGACGTTGGTGATCGTGGACTGAATCGTCAGCGTGAAGCCACTGTCCGAGACGGTCAATTCCCCGGACGCATTCTGCCCAACGGAATAAGTGTCGGCCGCCCCAGTGCCGTTGACGGCCGCCGTATCGAATCCCGACGTGCCGCTCACCGTGTCGCTGCCGCCAGTCGCTCCGGTCCAGACCAATTGATCCTCACCCGCTCCGCCGTCCAGTGAGTCGTTGCCTCCTTGGCCGTCTAGCGTGTCGTTACCGGCTTGTCCGTTGAGCGTGTCGCTCCCCGCGCCACCCAGCATCGAATCGGCACCGTCGCCACCCAACATCGAGTCATTGCCCGATTGGCCGTTCACCAAGTCGTCGCCCACGGAACCAATCAGCGTGTCGTTTCCGGCGCCTCCCAACAGTGTGTCATTGGGAGTCGATGGCGGGAATGCGCTGTCATTGTCTGTGATGGAGATCTGCGCTCGTGAGTTCGACAACGGCAAGCCGACGGGGTTGGACAGGTCGATGAAGAAGCTCTCATTCCCTTCGTTTCGCAAATCACCGTTGACCTGCACGGTGATGGTCTGGCTGATACTGCCAGCCGGAAAGATCAACATTCCGCTGACCGGAATGTAGTCTTGGCCAGAAACCGCCGTGCCATCGGTCGAATTGAATTGGACGGAAGCGGGAATTCCCAGCGGAGCGGACAGCGTGACGGTGACGGCGACGTTTTGAGTGCCGGCATCCCCTTCTGTGACGTTGACGCTAGCGATACTCATGGTCGGACCTGGCGGCGATCCGTCGTTGTCCAGAATCAATCCCAGACCTTGCGCGTCAGCAAACGTCGCGTTGGAGGCGTTGGAGAGATTCACGAAGAAATTCTCCGTCGGCTCCCCGACCACATCCCCTTCGACGAACACGCGAATTGTTTGTGTTGTCGTTCCCGGAGCAAACGTCAGAACACCAGGCTGTGTTTCATAATCGCTGCCGAGCACGGCTGTTCCATTCGCGGTCGCGAACGACACGGTGACAGGCACGTTGCTGGCAGCCGACAGCGTCACGTTGAACACCGCCGTCGGTCTCATGGCTCCGGTGTTCAGCAGGACCGAAACATTGTTTTGCGCAAAGCCATCGTTGACCGCGATGTCCGGGGCACCGTCACCGGAAAGGTCGGCCAGCACGATCTCTTCGCCGAACCCCTGATTAGTGGAGAGTGTTGCCGGTCCAGACGCAACGAAGTTTCCGATGCCGTCGTTTTCGAGCAGCGAAAGCTGTCCGCTGAAGGCAACGGTTGCCAGGTCGATATCACCATCGAGATCCAGATCTGCCGCGGCGATATCATTAGCACTCTGGAAGAATCCGGTGTTGATGATCGGAGCCGATGCGGTGAAGTTGCCCGTGCCGTTATTGAGCAGCACGGTACTGGTCGCTCCTCCGGTGGCGAGGTCCAGATCGCCGTCGTTGTCAAAGTCGGCCGCGACAATGGAACTCGGTTCGGCCGTGACGGCGGTCAACACTCCGGTGGCAAATGTGCCGTTTCCGTTATTCCGCAGAAATGCGATGTTCGATTGAAAGAAAACTTTGGCCACGACCAAGTCGATGTCACCATCGCCGTCGAAGTCGCCGGCGACGATGTCGGACGCTCCATTGGCTCCCGCCGCGAATTGCTGGGGCGGCTGGAACGTGGCATTGCCATTGTTGAGCGTGACAAACACTTCTGGAGTCGAGAATCCGACAACGGCCGCTAGATCAAGATCGCCGTCGCCATCGACATCGATCATCGTGACCGCAGAGGTTCCGAAGAACGTTCCCAAATCCGCAGCAGTGCGCGGCGCTTGAAACGTGCCGTTACCATTGTTGATCAGCACATCGACATCCCCAGTCGGGTTGTTAGCGATGGCGATGTCAATGTCGCCGTCGCCATCCAGGTCTCCGACGTCCATACGACCTTGTGCCTGCGAGCCGGTGGCCACCGCCGGTAGGAACGACCCAGTACCGTTGTTCAAAAGAATTGAGGCCGGCGTCGCCAAGTCGATGTCGCCATCGCCGTCGAAGTCCGCTGATGCCAGCGCTGTGTTGTCGTCCGTGACCGGTACATCGTTGGGTGCATTGAACAGCGTAAAGAACAAGTTGTCTCCTTCGGTCACCGTGGCATCGCCGATCGACAGAGTAGGAAGCACGGCTGCGGGCACATCGGCGCTGGACAGCAAATCGTTGCCGTCGCCGCCGTCCAGGAGGTCCGCGTCTCCACCGCCATTGAGCGTGTCATTTCCAGCCTGACCCAAGACGCGATCGCTGCCGATGCCGCCGTCCATCGAGTCCCTGCCGGACCCGCCTTGCAACGAGTCATTGCCATCGCCACCGGTCAAGGTGTCATCGCCCAAATTGCCATTAAGCGTGTCGTTGCCGGCATCGCCATGGACTTGATCGTTGGCGTCACCCCCTTGCAGATCGTCGTTGCCGGTGCCACCGAAGACCGTGTCGTTACCGCCTTGAGCATTGATGACGTCGTCGCCGTCAGCTCCGAGCAGTGAATCCTGATCCGCACCTCCTAAGATCGTGTCGTTTCCGAGATTGCCGTTGATGGTGTCATTGCCCCCATCGCCGTTGAGCGTGTCATTGCCCAGTCCGCCATCGATGTTGTCGGCTCCGTTGCCCGCAAAGATGTTGTCCGCATCGTCACCGCCATTCAGCGAGTCGTTTCCGTCGCCGCCGTTGAGCGAGTCCAGACCGGCGTTTCCAACAAGCGAGTCAACTCCGTTACCGCCGAGCAATGTGTCATTCCCCAAGTCACCGGTCAGCGTGTCCGCACCGTCGTTGCCTTCCAGGATGTCATTGGCGAGACCGCCAATCAGCACGTCGGCACCATTGCCGCCGAGCAATGACATGGCGATGTCCGAACCCGTTGCGTCAATGCGGTCGTTCGAGTCTCCCGCATTGGCCGTCACTATCAATCCGGCTCCGAAGCCGTTGGCTGTCGTGACACCTCGCAGATTGATGATGTTCGTGGCGTCGCTGCCGAAGATGTCAATTCGAGCGAGCGAGGCCGATGCGACGGTCGGCTGGCTGGGGAGCGTGGTTTGTGCTCCGCCGTTCACGCCGACCTGAATCAGAACGTTGTTGCTGGCATCCACGGAAACCGTGATGTCGTCCGCGCTGTCGGATTGGATCGTCAGATCTTGCTGCAGCGGGTTGAACGCATTCGTGATCAGCAACGCGGAGACCGTCGGCAAACAGCGGTCTTCACAGCGTTCGACCGGATGGCCGGCGGCGGGGTGAGGAGACCCGCGCCGAGCGTGGCGACGTCGTGATAATTCAGCCATCCGTTGGCGCAGTTTTTCCGTCCAAAATGATAGGCGCACGGCAACACTCCTTCGGGAATAAAAAGAGACAAGCCGGACCTGGTCGCGATTGTTTCAGTTTCGTCCCCTGCGTTTTCACGCAGGCGGTCGGGACGAATCCGACACGACCCCGGCTTCACGTTCGTAGTGACCCGATTCATCGGGTCCATCGGGATGCACGTAGCGACCCGATTCATTGGGTCTACCGACCGCATCAATGCGGTCACTACGAGCGCTGCCTCGCGAACATCAGTTGCGGTCCAACCTGCTCGCGACGGCCCTTCTCGGATCGACCGGCGCGCTGGGCAAACTGGCGAATTGCAGATCGCTCAGCAGCATTCTCACAAACGTCGCGGCAGACATGCCCAATCTCCGCGACACATGGATCACACGCGAAACGCCGGTCCTGCGCGGAGCACGGATCAATCGCGGGGCGAGGGTCGCTCACGAAACGCCAAACCGACGCAACACACCAGTCGCTCGCAAAGCAGCGGTCGCTCACGCCGGACGCATTGCTCGGAAGAGTCTGCGCCTGCCAACCGTGACGCGCATGCCGGTCGTGATCTTTGCGCTGGCGAGCGGGGCGGCGTCAGCCCCCCGGTTTCTAGCGGCGATCGTGCCCACCGGGGGGCTGACGCCGCCCCGCTCGCC
>SXKJ01000244.1 GCA_005778115.1 Planctomyces sp.
AACAAGCAAGCTCGTGTCGGCGCACAGTTGGGGGCACTCGCATAAGCCTGAGTGAAGATCACGCCGCGTCGCGCCAAGGCGTCGATGTGCGGAGTCTCAACGAACGAGTTCCCCATAAACCCGACATCGCGCCAACCCATATCGTCCATCAAGATCACGACAAAATTCGGCGGTCGCACAGCATCGGCAGCCAGCGTTGTCGCGCTAACGATTTGCCCAATGACCAACATCACCAGTGGAATGAAACGGCGAAATCTCAGCACGGTGTTACTCCTCTTCCACGGTTCGATCCGCATCGTGATGTGACTGGTGATCGAAGAAGTTGTTGCCCAGCGGTTGCTCTTCAACGAGCGTCATTCGCAGCGTCAGTCGCTCCGGGCCGTAGGGCATCTCGACAAATCGCATTTGCCGAATGAGGCCGCTGCGCATCGAGTAAGTGACCTCAACTCGCTTCGGTCCCCGGACACCGCGTTTCTTGACGGCGACGATCAGTCGGCTCGGTTCGTCATCAGCGCCCGCGTCGTCCGCGCTTTCGACGGGCAGCAGTTGCACGTCAAAGGCGTCTCGCAAACGTTCCAGCCCCTCGTGAATGTTGCTCAGCGGCAGGGAGTGCTCGTGCCCCGGCAGGTCGCGGTTGAAGCGAGTCAGATCGGAACTGAATCGCACCGGCCCATCTGGCCGCACGGCCCAACTTGTCCGACCGTTGCTGCCTGTGACGAACGGTCGGCCATCGGCGGTCTTTCGCACGAGCACGAATTGACCGTCGCCGCGAATATGCAGCACGGCCCCCTCCATCGGCGGCTTCGGTGGCCGACTCAGTTCCGGAGACTCCGATCGCTCGCGTTGACGCTGAGGTGATGCCGATTCTTCAACAGTGATCTGAAAGATGCGATCCGACGGCAGAGCATTGGCCGCGATGATCCGATTCAGTTCGACGACGGCCGCCGATGCAGACGATTCACCGAAACCTTTCCAGAGGACGGCGACCAACAACATCGCAGCGACGATGGCGGCTGATGTTGCCAACGGGCGAATGCGACGCGAACTCCTCGTAGCCACTCTCGCCAGAGAGTGGGAATCGTCCGGCGAATCGCCCACGGTCTGGCGACCGTGGCGACCTGGCATTGCCGCGAGCGCGAGATGTTCGCTTCGCAGTCGATCGTGCAAGAGCGTCGCTTGTGCCAACTGCTGAGCGTTCTCCGGCGACGCCTTGAGCCAGCGATTCAGCAACTCGTGCTCATCGGAGGAGAGCGTCTCATCCAGATAACCGTCGATCAGTTGTTTTGGGTCATGAGTCATGTCGTTGTCCCTGCTGCTGCGGCCTTTCGCTCGATGCACTCGCGCAGTTGATCCCGAATCCGCTGCAACGCCTTGGCGACCGAGTTCGCCGTCATCCCCACCGCCTCCGCGATGGCGGCGGGTTTGAGGTCGTGCCGATAACGCAGGTCACAGAGTTCTCTCGCCCGTCCTTCCAGTCCGCGCAGGCAGTCCTGCAAGAAATCGAGCTTCGGAGACTCGTCGGCCGACACGGCCCCGAACGCGGATGCCAGACAGCCAATGGTCTCGTCATCGAAGACAAGCCGGTCGCGTCGCACTCGCCGGAGATACAGCCCGACTTGATTCCGCGCGATCCCCAGCGCCCAGCCGACGAACGATTGCGACGAGTCGTACCGATCGAACGATTCGATGACCGCCACTGCAATCTCTTGCAGCACGTCATCACGCGCCGAGAAATCCCGCACGACCGACGTGACAAACGCCGAAACCACCGGCTGAGCCAGCGTCCAAAGTCGAGCCGCTTGTCGCGTGTTGTCGTCCATCGCTCGTCGTCCGAAATGAGGTCTCAAGGCTGACTTATCCGGTGAGCGAAGATTATGACCAAAATCGGCGAGACAAGGGCGATGCCGAGCCAATGAAGGTCACTTCCCGCCTTTCCCTTTGCCCTTCTGACTGCTGCCTTTGCCGCTCTGCTGCTGCTGCGCCTGCGACTGATTCTGGAGTTGGTTTTGAATCGACGCCCGCTGGTTGGCCAACGACTGCATTGCCGAACGAATCCGATTCGCCTCACCGTCCGCTTGATCGAGAGCCGCTTTCGCCGTCTTCAGCTCGTCTCGCGTTCTCAGAAAAGCGGTCTTGGCAGAACTCAACTTCGGGTCCGACTCGATCGCGTCGGTCTTTCTCTTGGAAGCGGCTGCGAGTTCCGCAGTCGCCTCTTTGATCTGCTTGGCGAACTCTTTCGCCTCCGTGTGATCTGCCATCGCGACGTCTTCAATGGTCCTTTTGTTTTTGTCAGCCTCGGCTGTCTTCTTGGCCAATTCTTTGCGAGTCTCCGGCGACACGTCAGCACCACTGTTGGCCTTCTGCTGAGCGACCGCAGCCTCATGAACTCGGCAGGCTTGTTGATAGTCCTCGCGATCACGGACCAAAGTCTCGATCACCTTTTTGCGAATCTCAGCCAACTCGCTGCGCAGCCCTTCCAACTTCTCTTTGGCGGCTTTCAGCTCTGGCGAATTCTTGGCTTCGTCTTCGGCGAATTTCTTCGCCTGAGCCAACTCGCGCAAGTTTTCCTTGTGTTGGAGATCAACCTTTTGCCACTCGCGACGAGCTTCGGCGGCCTGGTCACCGGCCTTTTGCAGTGCTCGTTGACCCTCTTGAAGCTGCTGGCCAATCTGCTGAATCTGCTGCATCGCCTGTTGGTTCTGCTGGCCGCCACCGTTCTGCTTGCCGCCACCCTTTCCACCCCCCCCTTTGCCTTGAGCCATAGTCGGAGCGACGTTCGCCAATACAAACGCGATGGCAACGGTCAGCTTCCAAAAGATTGAAGTCCACATGAGAAATCACTCGTTTCTTGGCATTCCCAGCCTCAAGAATTCGCCGATGCGAGCCACTCGCAGACTCGGTAAGGCTCAGATGACCTTGGAGCCCACGCACTGACTTATCCGGTAGACGAAGATTATGACCCAAAAATACGAGACTCCGGCGATGCCAAGCGTATTAAGGTCACTTCCCGCCTTTCCCTTGGCCCTTCTGATCCGCGGAGTCAGCGGGCGAACTGATGCAGCATGAGTCCGGGCGTGACGTTGGCCGTGTCGATCGTCGAGCGCGCGGCTCATCGGCCGTCACGGTTGGTTAGGCGTAGCGGTAGGGTGTTGAAAATTGGCGTTGACGAGCAGCGGAAATCACGCCGGTTCACGGCGGTCTCTGTGCCTCTGTGGTTCAGATTTGTATTGAACCACGGAGACACAGAGACCGCAGAGTTCCTTCCGGGCAAGAGGCCGCGGCACCATTCGGCGTGACAGAAAAACCTCGTCAAGGTCGAATTATCAACACCCTAGGCGTGGCGTTCTTCAAACAGCTTCACCGCCGTTTGAACGACCAGCAAGTGCTGTCGGACGCGATCCTCGAAGGGGCCGCGCATGCCCGTTTCGATCGTGAAGCCGGGGCCGTATTGTTTCGCGGCGAAGTCGACCAGATTGAAACCCTCGCCGCGTTTCCCGGCATCGAGCCAATAGACTCCGCGCTCCAACCGCTGAAAGAACGAACCGGGTGAGTAATCCTCCGGGGCAAGCTTCGTGTTCGATGCCGCGACCGCTCGGATCGCTTCGCTGGCCATGCGGCGTTCCCAGACTTCATCGTCGTCGATGCGTTGGCGACGAGCGGACATCCAGAACGAATCGCCGTGGTACTCGTGTAGATCAAACGTCAGGCCGGGTTGAATCTCGGCCATTAGCACCCACACCTCGTGTTTCGTTTGCAGCCGATTAGGCAAGGGAGCAACATCAAACAGACGGCGAGTGATTTCATGAGAGCTTTCTGTTTTTGAAACGCGATGGACGGTCAACGAACGGAATGTGCTTCAGGCCAGAATCTCCTTCACGATTCGGCCATGCACGTCGGTCAGGCGGAAGTCGCGGCCGGCGTGGCGGTAGGTGAGGCGTTCGTGGTCGAAGCCCATCTGGTGCAGCAGCGTGGCGTGGAGGTCGTGGATGTGGACTCGGTTCTCGACGGCT
>SXKJ01000245.1 GCA_005778115.1 Planctomyces sp.
CCGGATCGGGAAGACGGCCCGGACTTCTACACGCTGCTGATTGGTGCGACGCTGGGGATGATGATCATGGCCTCGGCGAATCATCTGCTGATGCTCTTCATGGGCGTCGAGATGGCGAGCGTTCCCAGTTACGCGATGGTCGGCTTCTTAAAGGGCCGCAAGAAGAGCAGCGAAGCGGCATTCAAGTACGTCGTTTACGGAGCCGGTGCCGCTGGTGTGATGCTGTACGGCATCAGCTTGTTGACTGGTTTGACGGGCACAGGCTCGATGCCGGAGATGGGACATCGACTGGCGATGATCGTCAGCCAAGGTGCGGGGATCGGTGATCCGGTCGTTCGCACGATTGTTCTGGCGAGCTTGATGGTGATGGTCGGCCTGGCCTTCAAACTGTCGATCTTCCCGTTCCACTTCTGGTGCCCCGATGTGTTTGAAGGAGCAGCCGCCGAGGTCGCCGGTTTCTTGTCGGTCGCGTCGAAGGCCGGAGCATTCGCGCTGCTGGTCCGATTTGCTCTGTCATTCTCTGGCGGTTCGGCCGCAGTGTCGGAGATCGCCTTCGCGCTGGGCATCGGCATCGGAGTACTGGCGGCGGTAACGGCGACGTTCGGAAACCTTTCGGCTTACGGCCAGACGAACATCAAACGCATGTTGGCGTATTCGACGATCGCTCACGCCGGTTACATGCTGATGGCGGTCTCCGCCTTGATGGTCATGAAGTACAGCAAGCACGGTGGTTCGGAAACGACGGCGATCACGCTGTCGTGCATCGAAGGCTTGATCTATTACCTGTTCGTGTACCTGTTTATGAACCTGGGTGCGTTCGCCATCGTGGCGTTGATTCGCAATCAAATCCTCAGCGAAGAGATCGAAGACTACAACGGCTTGGCGTCTCAGTGCCCGCTGCTGTGCTTTGGGATGGCGTTGTGCATTTTCAGTTTGATCGGTCTGCCTCCGATGGGTGGCTTCTTCGCCAAGCTGGTGGTGTTCGCGTCGGTCTTCAAAGCGACTTCGGTCCATTGGGTGATGTGGTTCGTGCTGGGTGCCGGAGCGATCAATGCGGTCTTCGGACTCTTCTATTACATCCGAATTTTGAAGGCGATGTACTTGAAGCCGCGTCCGGACGGAGCTCGCAAAGTGAGCTACGACATGATGCCGGTGGGCCTGTTTGTGTTGATGATCTGCTTGCCGGTGTTGGGTCTGGGTCTCTTTCCGTCTCAGTTCACTGAGGCGTTTAGCAACGTTGCGTCCATCTTGCTGACCGGCCGTTGATCGTGGATTTGAACCGCTGCGGCGAATGAGGTTTGAGATCGTTCATGGCACTCTCGACTGATTTGGAAATCCTGAACCGCGTGCTCCGCGAACTGTCGAGCTGCTTCTTGCAGTACGCGGGCGAGTGCTGGCCGTGGACATCGGCCGGTGCCGAAGGGGCGAAACTGCGCGACTCGGTGATGCAGTGCGTCGAGCGGCAACGGCAATCGATTGGATTAGTGGCCGAGTTTTTGGCGACTCAACAAGACCGGGTCGAATACGGCAAGTTTCCAGCGGAATTCACCGACCTGCACTATGTCTCGATGACATTCTTGCTCAAGCGACTGGTCGAGTCCCAGAAGAAGCTGGTGGAGTCCATCGATCGAACCGTGACGCTGCTTCCCGCCGGTGACGAGTGCCGCGAGATTCTGGAAGCGGTCCAGAACAACGAGCGTGCGAATTTGGCGGCACTGCAAGCCCCGTAGTCAGCCGTCGTCGTAGCCCGACTCTCTGAGTCGGGACGTTGACGATAACCAGCCGACTCGGAGAGTTGGGCTACGGATTGAAGCGGAGTCGACCATGCACCTCGTTGACACGCACGCTCATCTGGACGAGGACGCGTTCAGCCAGGACGTCGATGAGGTCATAGCTCGGGCGGTGTCGTCTGGTGTGACGGCGATGCTGGCGGTCGCGACAACGCTGGAGAGCAGCCGAGCGACGATTGCGCTGGCGGCACGAGTGCCTCAGGTGTTCGCGGCGGTGGGCATCCATCCGAACTACGCGGTGCAGGCGAAGCCGGGGGATTGGGAAGCGATCGAAGAACTCGCGGCGTCGCCGAAGGTGGTTGCGATCGGGGAGACAGGGCTGGATCGGTATTGGGATCACACTCCGTTTGACGTGCAGCTCGATTACTTTCGTCGGCAGATGGAATTGGCAAAGCGCCGCGACCTGCCGTTCATAGTGCATTGCCGCGAGGCGGAACCGGATGTCGTCTCCGTACTGCGTGAGGCGGCGGGTGCGA
Organism: Planctomyces sp.; assembly: GCA_005778115.1. Classification (GTDB taxonomy): domain Bacteria; phylum Planctomycetota; class Planctomycetia; order Planctomycetales; family Planctomycetaceae; genus SXKJ01. Next base: position 2,267 of record SXKJ01000245.1, read on the forward strand.
GTCAGCTCAAAGGGATCATGCACTCATTCTGCGGCGGCCGAGCGACGCTCGATGCTGCATTGGAGTTAGGGCTACACATCTCGTTCGCGGGGATGCTGACGTTCAAGAAGAACATCGAACTGCGCGAGCTGGCGAAGTCAGTGCCGCTGGAGCGATTGTTGGTCGAGACCGATTCTCCCTATCTGGCTCCACAGCCGCATCGAGGCAAACGGAATGAGCCGGCGTTTGTGCGTCACACGGCGGAATGCTTGGCTGAAGTACATGGTCGGACGCTCGACGAGATGGCGGCGACCACGACGGCAAATGCGGCGCGGTTGTTTGGAATCCCCGGCGATTGACTCAACGCAAACCGATGAAATGACTCCTGCTCAGTGACAAGAGAGGAAGCAGACATGTGGCCGGCGATCATTGTTGGAATTGTGATCCTGAGTTTAGCGGCAGCGTGGTTTTGGTGGCGCAAGAGACGCGCCGCATCGGGGCATCGGTTGGTTTCGATTGTGGCGTTGCTGCGCGAGCCTCAAGAGTTGGAACCGATCTATGTGGCGACTGCGGCGAGAAAAGCTTGGAACGCGGACCTCGGTGACGGGACGAACGAAGGGGAAGATGGCTTCGTGGCCGGTGCGTCGATCACGACGGCGATTCGCTTTCGAGACCGGATGTTCTTGGTCAATTGCTTCCCGTCACCCTACGTTGAAGATCCAGAGGCCGTGGCGAATGACATGGCCGACATCCGGCTGCGGACACTGTTTGCTCAGCACACGGCGTGGATTTCGTGCGATGCAATGGGGCTCGAACCGGATGAACCTGAGGAGTCGGTTCGCGAGTGGTATCGACTCTTGGGACCGCTGCTGGCGGAACTGATCGACGACAACTGTCTGGCGATTTTTCTGCCTGACTCAAATCTGCTCTATGCGTACTCGAATGAGGCTCTTGATCGGCTGCGTTCGGATGACCCGTTCGCCGCGCTTTATCAGGAAGCCGAGGTTCCCGTCATCGAAGTCGCTCCCGATTTAAAGGTGATGGAACGGGCGGAGGCGGAGGCTCGACAACGCTGGCCTCAGTTTGTTGAGGTCTTTGAACAGCAAGCCGGGTCGAATTTCGCGGTGAAGGCTCCGATCACA
>SXKJ01000021.1 GCA_005778115.1 Planctomyces sp.
GCTACCATCCCCCCAACCCTGATAAAAAACCTCTCGGAGATCCCAAACTCAGCCAGCTCTCTCCGCAAGAAAAGAAGCAACTCACCAACTTCACGAATGAAAACATCGCCGCTTAAAAATTCTTCACGGCGTTGCCTGAAGGGGCGCGACGGGCATGGAGGTCATGCAAGTTGCGACCCGTTGGGGCTTCAACATCAATGTGTGTTGCACCAAGCCAGGGCGTTACCCTGGGCTATCGAGTCCGTCCCCGTTGGGGCCAAAACCAGGAGGTCAGTGACAGTCGATTTGTCTTTTGACACTCTCTTAGCTCTTGTCTGGCGAGGACGCTGTGAAACGCCTGCAATCCCCTCACTCTACGACGCGCCACGGTTGGCGGGCGCTCGCCACCCTGATCGTCGGCGCGACGCTGCTATCGGCCACGTCACAGGCCGCTGTCCCGGAGGTCGCTCTGGTCGATGACTTCGAGATCGGCATCCCCAATGCGATGGATGGCCAGCACGGACGGTTCCAATCCGGAGCCAGCAAGATCGACATTCTGCGCGATAAGTCTCTTTTCCACGGCGGACCCAATGGGACCAGCCTGCGCATCCGCGCCGATAAACGCGAAGAAGGTTACTGCGGTGTCTGGTTTCAATTCTTTGATGCCAAGGCCGCCAAGAAACGATTCCTCGACGCGCGACCGTATGCCTATCTCTCGTTCTGGATTCGCGGCCATGTCGGCGGTGAACGGTTCCAGGTCAAGATGTCCGATCGCTCGTGGTATGAGAAAGAAGACTTGCTCGAACTGGGTGAGATTCGCGGATTCCTGCCCGATGGGGTCAACCGCCAGTGGCAAGAGGTGCTCATTCCGCTCAAGGACGCGGCGGCGCTGGATTTGTCGAACCTGGCGGGACTGACGCTACTGTTTCACTCCGTTGGGCAATCGACGATTTACATCGACGACATTAGCTTCAAGACCTCTGCCGCCGCGCAGTTGAACCCGAACGCGACTGAGAACAACGAACGTCAGTTCGTCCGACATGCCGCGCCGCGCACGATGTGGCTCTGGCAACTCGGCGAGTTCCTCGACAACGAGACCGCTCGCGATGGTCTCTTTGACCTGTGCGCGACCGAGGGGATCGAGCAACTGTGGGTGCAGGTCGGATACAAGACCGATCCGATGAGCACATTGGCCGCGCAGCCGAACGGCAAACCGGCACCGGCTCGCGTGGAGTTGCGTCACACAGAGAAACTGCGAACGTTTCTCGCCGCCGCGCACAAGACACGGCTGCAAATTCACGTGCTCGACGGCGATCCCGAATACTGTGCGCGTCTGAGGCACTCGATCCCGCTGGGCGTGGTCGAAGCGATCATCGCGTTCAATCAAGCCTCGCCGCCCGATCAACGCTTTGACGGCATTCATTTCGACAACGAGCCACACATGCTGCTGGGCTGGTGCGATCGCACACGCCGCGAGCGGATGCTCAAAGAGTTCTTGGACGTGCATGTGGAATGTCAGCGCCGCGTCCGAACGCAATCAGGATTGGCATTCGGCGTCGATCTTCCGTTCTGGTGGCATCACACCGACAAGCAGACCGGAAAGCCGGTCAGCGAAATCACGTTCAACGGCAAAAAGAAACCGGCCAGTTGGCACTGCGTCGATCTGCTCGACAACGTGGGAATCATGAACTACCGCGACAACGCCGACGGAGCCGACGGCATGGTCGTCCACGGCCAAGACATTCTGCGCTATGCCGACGAAACGAAAGGCGCGCGGGTCTTCATGGGGGTCGAGACTTCGATTTCCGCTCCGTCTGACACCTGGTTCGTCGTCGGCTTACCGCGCAAGCGATTTGAAACGGCCATCCGCGGCAACGCTCGCGAGTTCGGCGATCTGTGCCGCTACGAAGGCTTCCGAGTACGACGGCTCGACGACGGCGAAAACGTCCACATTGGATTGGAAGTCCCGGTCGCACCCAATGGCGAAGAGTTAGCCCGGTTTGAGCGTGCGATGAAAACCATCAGTGACAAATTCGGGGCCGCCGGACAGAACCTGACGCCAAATGCTATCGCCCAACTGCGCGCCGCCGCCGAAACCGCCGTGCGCGTCGATCCCGAACTCGGCAACTTCCGTAACCGCGATCTCGCCACGCCCGGCCGAGCCGAGATCCCCGCCTTCCAAGCGACCAGCGAAATGCTCTCGAAGATCACCTTCGGCGACGACAACTACGACAAGTTCCTGGAACAAGTCAAAGCCGCAGAGCGATCCTTCCGTTCGTACAAGAAGTTCGGCGGCATGGCGGTGCATTCCTACGAGTCGTTTCAGCTTCTGATCCGCCGACCCAACGTTGCTTCGCTGCCGCGATGAGGCAAGCCTACGTAGTCATCATCGCTGCGTGTGATGATCCGCACGCTTCCGACGACCGCATTCACGAGAATACGGTGTCAAAACTGCCTCTCATGAACTGCGACCGCGGTGAAGCACTCCGCTCGTCACGCGGAGCAATGACGGCTACGTATCATTCACGAAAGCGACTGCCGTAGCCCTTGTTTGCCAGCCGCTGCCCAATCTCGTCGTAGACGGCGGGATCGGCGGGGGTCCAGGTCGCGAGCCCGTCGACGTACCGATTGAACATCGAAAACATCGCGGCAATCAGGACGGTGTCGTGAATCGCTTTGTCGTCCGCGCCCGCTTCACGAGCCGCTTGCACATCAGATTCCCCAACGAGGCGTCCGTCGATGCGGACCTTCTCCGCAATGACCAACAAGGCTCGCAACTTGTCGTCGATCTGGGCGGAGTCCACATCCTCGAAGATCTCCGCCACCACACCAGACTGCTCGCCGAGCAGTTGCCGCGCCGCGGCTCCGTGGGCCTCCATTCAAAACACGCAGTCGTTGCCGGCGGAGACATACGCCGCGATCAATTCACGCTCCGCTTCCGTCAGTGACGACGGGCCACGCATCGCCGCTTGAGTGAGACCGTTGATGTGCTGCTCGGTGTCGCGGTATGCGACTAGCAAACCCGAGATGCCCGGCACGCCGTCGGGCAATGGAATGTGTGCCATGTTGTTATTTCCTCCACACGACAGGCTGCCGCTCTAACACACGGTACTCGTCCGCGAATTCAGTGATCTCCAAGGCCCGATCCACGGGAACATCACGGAACACCTGCGTCGTTCTACTAGTCGGCCAGTGAATCTCCAGCAGAGCGATGCGGTCGGCCTTGGCCAATCCGATCGTCTGCTCCAGCGGGCTGCTTCCGAAACTACTGCCGGGGGAGACATGCCGATAGATCGTCAACGGCTGGCTGCCCGCAGTGACCACCTTGATACGTACACCCAAGGCCGCTCGATTGGTTTGCTTGCCGACCAGTTTGACCGTGATCCAGCGGCGATCGTGGCCAGGATTTTGAAACAGCACATTGTGGTATTGGTCACCAGGAATCGCACCGCCCATCTCGGCGAAGATGTCGGTGTTGCCATCACGATCCCATTCTCCACACGCCACCGCATGTCCCTTTTGGAGATGCCCGACGCCCGCGGAGCCGGTGACCTCCACGAATCGCTTGCCGGCGAGGTTCTTAAACATCCGGTTGGGGATGAGCGTCGCCACATTCGGATCTCCGGTCCCCAGATACATATCGAGGAATCCGTCGTTGTCGAAGTCGCCATAGTTGCAGCCCATCGCGGCATAGACCCCATCCAGTCCGGCCTCGCGAGTCACGTCCTGAAAACCCTCGCCATTAAGGTTCCGATACAGCTTATTCGTCTTGAGCCCGTGAGGCTCACCGATCACTCCTTTGACAACATCTCCCAATGTTCGTTGGAAGCAGTTGGCATAGATGTCGAGCCAGCCGTCGTTGTCATAGTCGAACCAAGTGCATCCCTTTCCGAATTTCTGCCCATCGACTGCGATCCCAGCCTCAAAGGCGACATTCTGAAAAGTGCCATCCGCCAAGTTTCGATACAGGCGGTGAGACGTCCGTTCGCAGCAGACGAAAAGGTCGAGCCAACCATCGTTGTCGAAGTCCGCCCACATCGCGGCATTGGAATTCACGGGGTCCAGCAATCCGCTCTCTTTCGTCACATCGGTAAACGAGCAATTCCCATTGTTGCGCAGCAGTGTCGGCAGCATGGGCCAGCGCACCCACGCTCCGCGCGTGATGTAGATGTCTAACAGGCCGTCATTGTTGTAGTCGGTCTGTACGCAAGTCAGACCACCAAATTGCTCGGTCAGCCCGGCCTGCTGTGTTTGCTCTTCAAAAGTCCCCTGGCCGTTATTGCGATAAAAACACATGGCCTGCCGGGGATCAAACGACGTCACGACGAGATCCAACAGACCGTCGTTGTCGAAGTCATCCATGATGACTCCACCCGCCTGGTTGAGCCGATTGACGCCAACGATGTGGCCGATGTCGCGGAATTTGCCAATGTCCACTTCCGAATTCTGATACCGATCGAGCGGAATCAGATGCTTGGGATCTACTTTGTGCGGATGCTCGCCCAAGGTCATGTGCGCCAGGTTGAGCAGCCAGCGAACCTCAAAATCATCGGGGAACAGTTCCAGATACTCGGTGAAATGCTTGATCGCCAGCCGCGATCCTTCAGGACTCTGATGCACGGCCGCTTTGTTGATCGGCAAGATGCACGAACTCTCGCCCCGGCACATGATGCAATTCTCATTCTCACCGCGCCGCAGGGCCGCCACTCCACGCAGGAAAATGAGGTTGGCCTGCCACTGCTTGGCGACTAGCGGAAAACTTTGAGCCTTGAGCTGAGCCTGCGTGAGAATGTCGTAGGCTTGCTCGGCTTTTCCATCGTACATGAGATAAGTGGCTTTGGACGACAACGACGTCACGGTGTCCAGAACATTGTCCTCGCGTTGTCCCAATTGGTGGTCGAGCTGTGCGATCGCCAATTCCGCCAGCCGATCCCAACTCTCCCCGATCTCTCGCGGCGATGCCTTGGGATTCCAGGAAACAACGGTTGGCATGATCGTGCCGAAGCCGCTGGCATCTAATGGCTGCCGAGGTTGCAGATCCAACTGGTTTTGTTGTGAAGACGCAGGGGGCGAAGAGGTTTTTGATCCGATCGAAGTCCAGAGCGCGAAGGTGGTCAATGCAGTTCCCAGAATGACGGCCACCACGCCATAACGAATCGGATGACGAACGAACCCGGATGTGAGCCGTGAATCAGAAATTGGCCTCATAAAAATCCCTTCACACGGCCCGGATACTTCCGAAGTGCGATGACACCGTACGTCGCGATCAACAATTCCCGCTCGCGTCCGAGTGGCTTCCGCAACTGGCATTAATCCCGTTCCGCAGGCTCATGCCCAGAGCATTGAGAATCCGGTCGCGCGTTTCAAGATAGATTGGCGAGTTCAAATCGCGCGGCCGGGGCAGCGGCACGGACATGATGAGTCGAATGGTCGACGGTCGCGAACTGAGCACCACGACGCGGTCGGCCAATTGAATGGCTTCGTCGATGTCGTGAGTGACGAACAAGATCGTCTTCTTCTCTTGTTGCCAGATGCGCACGAGGTCGGCTCGCATTTTGAAGCGAGTGAAGTAATCAAGCGCCCCGAACGGCTCGTCCATGTAGAGAACTTCTGGGTTCGCGGCCAGTGCCCGCGCGATCTCGACGCGCTGACGCATGCCGCCTGACAACTGCCGGAGATAAGCGGACTCGAATCCGGTGAGCCCGACCATGTCGATGTAGTGTTGAATGACACGCTCACGCTCGGCCGCGGAAACGTGATTCAGTCCAAATCCAACGTTCGCCGACACGGTCAGCCATGGAAACACGGAGCCTTCTTGAAAGATGACGATCCGCCGCGGATCGGGGCCGTGGACCGACTCCCCCTCGACCAGCACTTCGCCGCGCGACGCCTTCAAAAAGCCGGCGATGATGTTCAACAACGTCGTCTTCCCGCAACCCGATGGCCCGACCACGCAGACGAACTCGCCGCGCGGAATCTCCACGTTGATCTGTTCGAGAACGGGTGTGGCCTGGCTTCCCTGCTTGTGCGGGAAGTCCATCCACACGTCGCGAACAAGAACCGCCGGAGTCCCGGTTCGTTCGGTTGGCAGGCTCTGTGTGGGTGGCTCAATCATGCAGCGTCCCATACGCCCACTTCACTGTCTGAAAGCGCTCGACTTGCCGCATCAGCAAATCCAACAGCCAACCGATCACACCAATCAAGACCATGCCCGCCACGACGAGGTCATATCGTTTGCCGGCATTCCGCGCGTCGATGATGAGATAGCCCAGGCCAGAGTTGACGGCGATCATCTCGGCCGCGACGACCACCAGCCACGCGATCCCCAAGCCGATCCGCAGGCCGGTGATGATCTGCGGCAGGCTCGCTGGGAAGATGACTTGGCTAAACAACTGAAACTTCGTCAGACCGAAGTTGTCGGCCGCTCGTAGATAAACCGACTGCACGCTTTTGACGGCCGCCGCGGTCGAGACCGTGATCGGGAACACCCTCGCCAAAAAAATCAGGAACACCGGTGCCGCGTCGGAGACCCCAAACCACAGGATCGAGACCGGAATCCAGGCGATCGGCGAGATCGGGCGAAAGCCCTGAATCAGCGGATTGAACGCCTCTTGCACCAGCTTGTTCGAGCCCATCAAAAGTCCAAAAGGAATGCCGACGATCACGGCCAGAGTGAAACCCCAAGTGACGCGAAACAACGAGGCCACGACGTACTTGACGAGCAATCCCTTCTTAGCCAATTCCACCAACCCCCACAACACGTCGAGCGGTTTAGGAAACAACTGACTGCCGGACAATCGCACCGCTCCGTCCCAGAAGAGCAGGAACATCACGGCGACGAGCGACGGCAATACGATCGCTCGTGCGGTGATCCCGGCGAGCGGGGCGGCGTCAGCCCCCCGGTGGACGATCGAGACAACCGGGGGGCTGACGCCGCCCCGCTCGCCTGGATCGTTCTTGAGCGCCGCTTGCTCGCCGGAAACTGCGGGTGTCATGGCTTTGCCTCCCAGAGATACGGTTGGATCGCGGATTCATCCGTGACAAACGAGGGATCGGCGTAGTCCTCGAAGTGGGCCGTGCCTTGCAACGTGCCCGACTCGCGGCCGACGAGTTCGATCTCTTCAAAATCCTTGCGCCGCACGGCGAGGTTGGTGTACTTGACGCGATCCGGCGGCTTGCTGAGCACAAACTGCAACAGCTTGGGATCTTGGTTGTAGTAGTTCTGCCCGGTGAACGTCGCCGCCTGCATGCGGTGGTCCATCGTCGTGTCGAGCCACTTGCCGCTGCGTGCGATGCCATCCACCAGTTGCTGCACTTCAGCACGATGATCGCGGATGACGTCTTCGTGGACCGCCAACACACACGAGATGAATTCCGGCCAGACATCCTTGGTCATGAACAGCACACGCCCGTAGCCGTCCATTTCCGACTGCGCCATGAATGGCTCGCCCGAAATGATCGCATCGACCGCGCAGACATGCAGTGCGGCCGGCATATCCGGCGGAGGCATCTCTAACAGCGTCACCTCGTCCATATTCAGACCACGCTCCTTGAAGGCCCGGAAGATTATGAGCCGTTGATTCGAGAAGCGATTAGGGACGGCGACCTTTTTCCCACGCAGATCTTCGAGGCGACGAATGTCCGAGTCCTTGTGAACCATCATCGTCGTGCCGTCGCGGTGACCCAGGTAAACGATCTTGATCGGCACCCCTTGCTCGCGGAGAGCCATTGCCATCGGAGCCAAAATGAAGGTCGCTTTCAAATGATGCGACAGGAATGCCTCTTTCAATTCCGGAAAGCCGTTGAACCGCACGGGTTCAAAAGTCCCGGACCCAGTCATGCTCTGGTTGATGAAATGGGTCACGGGACAAGTCAGGTGTCAGGTGACCGGCAGGAAACCAACCCGAAATTGCGCTCCGGTCTGGGCCGAGCTGATTGTTCTTAGCTCGAACGCCGACGTGTTGAGCCACAGGTGCAACAAAGTCACCGTGCTCAACCAGCCGATCGACGCCAGAAGAACTCTGCGCTTGAGGGTCATTTGTCATTTTCGGTAGCCGCGCTTCGCCAGAACGCGGGGTGAGATTGGCCAAACGCCCGTGTTCTGGCGAACGCGGCTACAAGTTTCCGATGTAGCCGAACTCGTGAGAGTTCGGACCGAAGTCTCACGACTTCGGCTACGGAGCTATTGTTCCTTACTTGCTCAGAATCTTCTTCTGGTTAGCCAGGATCTTGTCCTGGTTGGCCTCAATGCGTTTCTGATTCTTGAGGATCGCGGCTTGGTTGCTGAGCACTTTGTCGAGCTTGGCCTGGTTGGCCTGAATCTTTTTCTGATTCGCCAAGATCGCCGTCTGGTTGCCGACCACTTTGTCGAGCTTCGACTGGTTCTCTTCGATCTTTGCTTGGTTGGCGAGGATCTGCGCTTGATTGCTCAGGATCGACTGCTGATGATTGCTGATGACGGGGTCGGCCATGTTGGTTGCTCCTGGTTTGGGGTTTCAAAAGAGTCGTTTACGAAATGAATTAGCCGTTGGGCACTAGCCCACGGTTCGGTGAAATCAAACCGCCGGCTAGCGCCCGGCGGCGTCATTCGACGCTACTTTTCACTTGGTGGATTTGGACTCGCTTTGCTCGTCGTGGACTTTGTCGGCTGGGCTTCATCAAGCAGCAGCATGATCAACGACTGCTCTAGTTCGCGCGGCTTATAACCAAACGGACCTCGGCCTCCTTTGTAGGCCACGCGGCCTTCGCGGTCGATTAAGTACAGCCGGTCCGGAAAGCCGCTGTAGTCGCGGCCGACCTTGTCGTCGATGCCATCGACCAACAGAGGCAGCGTCATCTTGAGCGAGTCACAGCACTGGACGGCCGCCTGAGTCCTCTCGGCGGCGGTCTTCGGCTGCGCGACATTGATGCCGGCTCGTTTGTTGGAGGACATGGCCCAGCCATCCGTGGGGTGTGCTTCGCGAATGTAAACGGAATAGAAGTCGGCTCGGTCTTTGAACCGAGTATACAGCTTGTCGATGACCCCAGACTGGGATCGATAGGGGCCTCAGGTGAAGCTGCCGAACACGAGTACCACCGGTCGCTTCCCGAACGAATCGGACAGCTTGACGTTGGCGGTGCCATCGTGTTTCGGCAGCGTGAAGTCCGGGGCGACATCGCCCACTTGAGGGCCAGTGGTCAACCAACCCATCTCCCCACGCATCAGCATCCGCAGCGCGACGCTCGGCGACGACGGGCCCATCGCCGGTACATCCGCCTCGCCGCTGGTCCGTCTCTTGGCCGGCGGGTCGATCGCCAGCCACCAGTCTTCGGGCGTCAGAAACTCCGCTTTGTCTTTGTCCGCGCGACGAAAGAACTCGGCGATTTCTTGCTGCGTGACCCGGCCGTTCGAATCGAAATCGAATCTGTCGAACAACCGATTCGACGCCTGAGCCTTCATCGGATCGGAGTCCGCGAAGTCCGCCGGCGCAAGCTCGTCATCGCCGTCACGATCGAGCCGAGCAAACAACTGATCGGCTTTGGCGATGTCCTTCGGAAGCTCTTCACGTTCGACCTTGCCATCCTTGTTGGTATCGAATCGTTCGCTCAGCCATTTCCAGTCGTACCGCATGGTGCTCGGCTTCCACCAGCCGGTTCCCGGCCGCATGAAGTCATCCTTCAGAATCGCGACCGCCATCTCGCCCCATTCCGGCCGGTCCTTCCAATCTTTTTCCAGCATCTCGCCCAGCGACTTCATGTGCTCGGCCGAGAGATTCCCAAACAGAATCTTCGCGAACGCTGCTTCTGAACCGGGTAACTCCGGTGAAGACTTCGCATCCGACGCCTGCTTTTGTTTTTCGTCGCCTGACGGATCGTCAGCCACGAGCGGTAGCGCAAGACTCATCAATCCGCCGATGGAAAATCCGCACACAAATCTTCGAAACCACGGCCCAGCTTTCATCGGATGTTTCCTCAATTGATGACTCATCTCTCTCGTGAGATCGAAGCATAACGGCTCAGCTCAACGACCATCTTGGTCAAGAAGAAGCAGCACCAGCGACTGTTCCATTTCGCGAGGACTGAAACCGAACGGGCCGGGGCCGCTGCGGAAGGTGACTCGACCGTCGCGGTCGATGACGTACAGACGATCGGGCCAGCCTCCGTAGGTACGGCCGACGCGGTTGTCGAGTTCATCCACGACCAGCGGACCTTTGATATTCAACGTGGCCGAGCACTGACCCGCCACCGTGCAACGTTCAATCAGCGTCGTCGGCTGCTTCACGAGGATGCTCGCCTTCGCGTTCGTCTCAGTCGGCTTCTGCTGATCCGAGGGATGGGCCTCGCGGACATAGACACGCACGAATTCGACGTCGTCCTTGCGCTGGCGGTACATCTCTTCGAGCGTTTCCGAGTACGTCCGGTAGTTTCCGCATGAAAAGCAACCAAAGATCAGCACGACCGGCTTCTTACCTCGGAAAGACGAGAGGCGAACGCTCGTTTGGCCGTCAGCGGTCTTGAGTTCAAAGTCGGGAGCCAGTTCGCCGATCTGCGGCAGCTTCGGAGCAAAGTTCGCGTTTGCATCGTCGAGGAAGTTGGCGATGCTGTCGAAGTTCTGCGTCTCCTTGCGAGTCTTTATGACACGCGGCAGGTAGATCAGCTCCTCCAACTGTTCCTCGCTGAGATAGCCTTTGTCCTTCGCGAGTTTGCCGAACAACGCTTGCCACTCTTCGGGTGAGATGCGGCCGTTGCTGTCGGTGTCCGTGGATTTGAAGAGCGAGAACGTGGTTTCCTTCTGACGGCAGAGCGTCCCGTCGGTGGACCAATCGAAATCGTCCGCCGTCAACACGCCGTCCCAAGTACGATCGAGCCGCGCGAAGTCGTTCGCCGAGCCAGAGAACTCGCGGCGCGAGATCTGGCTGTCGCGGTCCTTGTCGCATCGTGCGGCCAACCACTTCCAGTCGTAGCGTGATTCGCCCGTCCGAACGAGCGCCGCGTGTCGAACGGCATTGTCGGTGATGGATTTGTTCGCGGCGTTCGACTTGCTGGCCTTGTCGTCCGACGGCTTGTCCGCCCATGCCCAACTGAGCAAGCCGATCGTCGCGGTGACGACAGACACAACCCAACAAGTCGATCGCTTCATGGTTTGGCTTTCAATCGAATGGGCGGCTTGGCGGCTGAATCGGTTCGCATCGCACCGGGTTGGTGATGATGATTCAGCCAATCCGAAACAGCCTTGAGTTCTTCAAACTCCAACAGGCCATCCTTGTTCGTGTCGAGGGCGTCGAAATGTGGCAGCACGAGGCCACGAACCTCAGTGCGGCTGAGCTTGCCGTCTTTGTCCTTGTCTCCCGCCAACTGCTGTTGAGCGAACTCGTCGCGATCCCAGTAACCAGCACCTTCGCCACGCGCTGAGCCGGCATCGGGGTCGCGGCGGCGATGCAGGACGTATTCTTGTTTGACTTGATGACAGGTTTCTTCGCCGACGCAAGCGGCGTAGGTCACGGTGAGGCGTAGCGGTTGGTCCTTCGGCCAAGCCTCGACGTTCAGCAAGAATTCGCGCGGGTCCGTGTCGCTGATCGCTTCGACTTTCGGAGCAACGCCGCTGGTCTGCTCGAACTTCGCCGTATCGGGAACCTCTAGTTTGAACGACAGCGACCGCGTGAGGTTGTTCCAATGCGCGTTTTGGAACGGGTCGAGATGAAAGCCGAGATACAACTTGCCGGCTCCGTCGCTGACGAGTTCGTCGGTCGCCTCGGCTCGGAGCTTGGCGAAGAACGGCAGGCCGCGCTCTTCGATCTTTGGCTCCATGACGATCGCCACCGTTCTCGGCCGCTTCAATCGCTGCACAACGCCACGAGCGGCCGGAGCTTTGACCGGCAACTCGATCTTCAGATGCACGTCTTCCTCTCGAGTGATCCGCTCGACCGGCCCGACCAGCTCTTCCAAGTCTTTGCGAACACCTGCCGGGTGACTCCACGCCCGCTTACGGACGACGACACCTTCCGGGTTCACGATGAACTCGGAGTTGGGCCGATTGCCCAAGGCGTGTTTGAGTCGATTATCCATCGCATCGACGATCCACGGAATCGTCGCGCCCAGTTGCTTCTCCGCCTGCCGCGCGTGAGCCAACCGCTCGGTCAGCGTAAATGGTTGGACGTAATCTCCCGCCAGCTCAGGATGAGCCAGCGACTTGTAGATGAAAAAGAATTTCACTCCCTTGGACTCGTAGTCCCGATGCACCGCCTCCAGACCGGAGACGTTCCACAAGAACGGCGGTCAGGTGAGGCAACCGAACGTGAGCACCGTGTAATGCCCACGCAGGTCGGCCGTTTTGAACTCCGTCCCAGTTGGCGAATACACCGTGACGTCGGGCAGCTTGTTGCCAACAACCGGTGCCTCTTTCACGAAGTCTTCTTCGTTGACCTTCAGCTTCTGCCGCTGAGCCTGCACCGGCGACGACATCACGAGCAGCGCCAAAGCCACGAGCAACCAATTGGCAAATCGCATGACGAGTTCCTTGTTGAAAACGTATCCGAGTCACTCCATGACTCGGAAATTCCGGTCACGGAGTGACCGGCCTACTTGGCTCAGTCGCCAACCTCGCGAAACACGGTCAGGACCGGATCGGTGCCGATCAGGTAGTTCACGGTTCTCTTGGTCGGTGCTCCGCCGTCTTCAGGTACAAGCGTCAGTTCCACCTCGCAGCGGAGATTCGCATTCTCGGAACGACCATCGTCGAGGATGCGATACTCCTGCAACTTCAGCCCCTTCATCCAGGCAAAGTCCTGAGCGACGATCTCCGGCTTCCGTTTGCGAAGCTCTTCGATGTTGCCGCCGCTTTTCCAGTGATCCAACACCTCGGCCAAAGTCTTCCGAGCCAAATCGCTCTGCACCGGCTTAGCCCGGACCGGACCGCCACATCCCAACAACACACAGCTCAACACAACACCACACAACAACGCCTGGAGATGGCGAACACTTGGAGACATTGAAAACCTCATCTCTCGTAGCCACGTTCGCCAGAACGCGGGATCTATCACGGAAAGCCCACGCTCTGTGCGAGCGTGGCTACCCAGCATCAATTCGGATTCACTCCTACGCTTAGAACTCCCCAACGGTTTCCCCGCCGTTGCGAGTTCCAATGGCTCGCCAAGCGGTGACATTGATGCTGTTGTTGACGAACCGCACAGATCCGTCACACATCAGGGTATGCACGCCACCGGTGTGACGGCTGCTCGCCGTCATCGCGGCCTTGGACGAGGTCTGAAAACCGCAAGAGCGACCATTCGGCGGACCAATGTGCTGGTAGCCGTTTTTGCCATCCATCCACGGCGCGCCCATGTGATTAGGAAATTGATTGGCCAGATTCGTGACATTCACCGCCAGACACATCTGCACGGCCTGATCGGGATCCGCGGGGTTCGCAGCACTCAAGTAGGTGTCCGAATCGGGAGTCGAGATGCCGAGCGAACCGTCCGTTACGTTCCGTTCGCTGAACGCGGCAGTCTGACTGCTGCCGTCTTTGAGGTCCGAGAACTTCGTCGAACTCATAAAGAAGATCACTCCGTTCCCGGCCGGGTCGTTCCACAAAACGTTGGTCCCTTTGTTGGGGATGTAGTTGATTGCGCCCCCAACTGCAGCAAGGGGGTTTGCGAAATCCGATGGACAGCGAAACTGCGGCAATTCGACCATCCCGACCGCCGTGTTGGCCGGACTGGTGATGACCAGCTTGAAATCAATCTTCTTGTACAACGGCCCTTGGTCGAGATTCGGTAAGAGCTGACTCAGCGCCGAGTATTTGTTTCCGGTTCCACCGAGTGCAAACGGAAAACATTTGGCCGTTTCGAGGTAGTTGTGCAGCGCGAGCCCAATCTGCTTGAGGTTGTTCTTGCACTGCGACCGGCGAGCGGCCTCACGAGCTTGCTGCACGGCGGGCAACAACAGGGCAATCAAGACGGCAATGATGGCGATGACCACCAAGAGTTCGATCAGCGTAAAACCACGACGAACTGATGGGGAATGAAGAGATCGAGACATCACAGTTCTCCCAATAAAAATGAAGAGCAGAGAAGAATATCACTGAGACGAAACTCCGGCGGAATTTCCGCTCGGAGATTGAAAAAATCGCGTGTCACCAGCCTCAAGCTTTTGGCCCCAACGGGGACTGACTCGAAAACCCAGGGCAACGCCCTGGGTGAGTCCACACCAAACGGTGTTTAGTCCCAACGGGGCGAGACTCGCATGACATCCGTGGAAGTTGCGCCCCTTCAGGGCTAATGACTTTCGTTCGACTGATTCACCCAGGGCATTGCCTTGGGCTTTCGAGTCGCGCCCCTTTAGGGCTGCTTTGATCCGTCTGAAACGTGAGCCAGCAATCGTGACACAACACGACCTCGCCGCTTGGCCGAGGATGCGCAAGGACAAACCCAGCGTCAGCGCGTGACTCCGGACGAACCGGCTTTACCCTCGCGGAGGGCGATCCAGCAGTTGGCTCGTGTGCCGAGCCATCAGCGATCCAGACCCCAGCGACCAGGTATGGGACTCATCGTCCTGGCCACGAATCTGTTCGATCACACAGAGCCACTCCACGGAAGTTGTCTCGACCGTCGGTCGAGTCGGGAGAGGCGGTGTCTCGGAACGGCGGGAGCAATTGGCTCCTCGGCACGGCGTGGTGGGCATCCCGTGCTGCGTGTTCGACGGATCGGTCGATTTCGCCTGCGTGCCGTGATGAACCAGGTAGTCGCCGCAACTCGCCTGACACGCTTGCTCGCTGACCAACCACAAACCAAACAGCGCTGCCACAACCGCGAAGCGGCTGATGCGGAGCATTGGATAGGTTCGGGTAAGCGACATAGCGGAGGATGATAGGCAGGGGCTTTTCAATTTGTGATACCCAAAAAGCAACGAATTCAGATTTCCTTCAGGTTGCGTCGGGCTCATCAATCTCCCAAAAGAAATCGCCCCGGCCAAGTGGACCGGGGCGATTTTGTGGAGACCGTCATCCATGAGCGATCAGTATCGCAGCGACGTCTGGATGTAGAACTGTGTCGCATCTTGGAGCGGCTGTCCGTTGAGGTTCGCGTTCGCTCCGCTGAAGTGCGAGCCGTAAAAGAACCAGCTATACCCGACTTGCGCATCGAAGTTCGGGTTGTAGGAATAGGTGCCGATCAGGTCGATTTCCTGGCCGAGGTTCTTGCCGGTACCCAATCCACCCACCGGAGCGCCCGCCACGTTGTAGACGGTATCAGTGTTGCTCACGAGATTGAACCAATGCACGGCGGCCAAGCCGGTCAACTTCGCATGCGGCTTGATCGTGGTTTGCAGCCCGTAGTCGTTGAGGTTCTGCCCGGCGAAATTGTCGATGATCCCCCAGTACGCGTGATTCAGCGGAACAAGGACGTTGTAGGTAGTGTTCTTGCCGTCGGCGTTATTCTTATCTCCCGAGCCGTAGTAATAGACGAAGCTGAGCTGCGGGGTCCAAGTCACCTGTGAGAGGGTCGCCCCCAGTTTGCTCGTGAAGAAGCCAGCAGACACTTGAGCGGAGTTGTCTTTGCCAAATTGATACGCACCTTCAATATCTGAGGCCATCACGATCCACGGCTGATCGCACTCGTCCTTGATAGGTTTCGTCGCCGTCCATCGCAATCCGAGCGTGTGACGATTGCCGTCCGCCCAACCTGGCCCCGGGACGCCGGGAGCAGGACCGACGTGTCTCGAGCTATCGGTTTGCAGCCAGACGTAATATGGCTCGAACGTCTGGTCCTTGATCCCCTTGTAGACCATGTAGGCTCCGCTGTACCAACGGGACGGGTCGGCGTGATCAAAGCGATTGTCCCAGGTATTGACTGCCGCGTTTGCACCGGCAGCCGGACGACCTCCGGTTGGTCCCGTCGGGTTGGCCGAATTGACCGGCTGCACGGCGAACAGATCGAGATCCCACGTCTCGCCGTTGCTGAACATCTTGAAGCCCTCGAAATTTCGGCGCGTGTTCGCCCAATCGAGCGGTGAGATCACTTGCTGTCCGGGGCTGACGGCGCTCGGTGCTCCATAGAACAACTCTTGGCGACCGGCTCGGAAATAAACCGGCTTGCCGTCTCGTTCCGCAACCTTCAAATCGAAGAATGCGTTTTGGATATCCCAGCGATTCTTATCGATGCCGGTCACCGGCAGTTCGTTGCTGAAGATCGAAGCGTCGATCCCCTCGACATAGACTCGAAACTCGTCGCGATACTTGAGGTCCACATACTGACGCCAACGATACAGGTCATAGGTACTGCGTCCCGGCCCTTGTCCCGGCGCGAGCGGTCGCAAGCGATTGTCTTCGTTCATGTGACGGTGCCGAACCTCACCACCGTAGGACAGCGTGATCCCACTCGGTTCACAGTCGCAATCGAACAAGGGCATGTTCTTCAACTCTTCGCCGAGGAAGTGCGGGGCATTGGGTTTGTTCTTGTACGAAAAATCGTTGTTGAAATAGACCCCCTTCCAAGGCAGGATCGGTGCCGGCGGCTTCGCGGCCGGTTTCGGATTGCAGATCGGGCATTCGGGCCGACCACACGGACCGGACTGCGGATCTGCGAGATGCTCGCGAAACGCTACCGTCAGCGGAGTTTCCTCAGTCGGTGCGAGTTTGGACTCGGAGGCGTCCCCAGCAGCGGATTCCGCCGCAGGCACCGAGGCCACGGGACCTTCTTCCGTCCGGCCCGCTTGCGGCGCGAACCACATGACAGCAGACAGCGCGGACGCGGAGAACAATCGGAATCGCCATTGAATACGGGGCATGATCTCGAAACCTTTCGAGAGCCTTGGATGAAAAGAGCCGAGCGCTCGATTCTGTTATTCCCATTCGGAGAGTTTCGAGAGGAGATTTAGTGGCGACGGTCTTGCGGGTGAGTCGGATTGGAGATGGTGTCCTCATGTCCGCAATCCCTCGTCAATCCGCATAACCCACATTATTCATGCGTATCCAATGAAGCGGCCCGCGAGGGCGTAGAAGGTGTTGTGGCATCAGCACTTCAACGCCGCAGGGAGGCCGGGCATGAGTTTACAGGGTGTGTTGCCGTTTGTCCTCGATTTTTCGGTGGAGC
>SXKJ01000246.1 GCA_005778115.1 Planctomyces sp.
TGATGACTTGAGCTTCCGCAGGCTGACGAGCGATCATCTCTTCCGTGATTCCCAGCGACATGCTCCCTCTGTCGCGAAAATCTCGAATTCACACCAGACCATTTTCAACAACTCATCGCCCCGGATCGTGAAGGCTTACACAGGGCCGTCTTGATCTCACTCCAATCCGCCAGCTTGTACTTGGGATGTCCCCACAGCAGAGCAGCCGCTCCCGCCACATGCGGAGTCGCCATCGAGGTGCCGCTCTTCATTTCAAAGTTTTCGGCGGGGAGCGTACTGAGGATGTCCCGCCCCGGAGCCGCCAAGTCCACCGACCTCGCACCGTAATTGCTGAAAGACGACATGCTGCCATTCGGGTCAACCGACATCACGGCGATGATGTTGTCCGCGTCATAGGAGGAAGGATAGCTTGGATTCGCGCCATCATTGTTGACCCGGTCATTGCTGGCCGCAGCGATGAATAACGCGCCGCTAAGCTGAGCACGCCCTATGGCCTCTTCAATTTCCGGAACTTCTGCGTAGCTACCCCAACTGTTGCTGAGCACCTTCGCACCGTTTCCGATAGCGAAGTCGATGCAGCGGATGGCATCGAAGTCGTCGCCGCTCCCTTCCGAGTCAAGAAACTTCAGCCCCATGACCTTCACATTCCAGTTCACACCGGCAACGCCATATTTGTTGCCGCCGACGGCGGCAATTGTTCCAGCGCAGTGAGTCCCATGTCCGTTGTCATCGTAAGGGTCGTTGGGATCACTGCCGGGGATGGCATTGAATCCGAAAGCCCCGCTGGGTGAAGCCCACAAGTTGGGTTTGAGATCGGGATGGTTGTAATCAATGCCCGTGTCAATCACGGCGACGATTACCGGCGATGAAGTATTCGATGTCCAAGCTACGGACGCATTGATTTGTTTCATCCCCCAAAGCTGGCCAAATTCGGGGTCGTTCGGAATCACAGGGTTCGGAGCCATCGGGGCAGCCTGGTTGACTTTGATTCGCTTCGATTGCTGCTCAACTTTCTTTTCCGTACCCGCGCCGTTCGGCGCATTCTTGGGAGGCTGCGGAGGCAACTGAATGCGATGACTGGGGTACGCCTTCGTCACTTCTTTGTTGGCATCCAACGCAGAGACCGTCTTGCTCGTGATCCCCGTTTGCTCAATCGGTTCGACGATTAAGAGGGTTCCTTTCTCGTAATCGCCGTCGAAATCCTTGTCCTTGACAATCTTCAGCCCCGCCTTCGCCAAACTTTGTTAGGTTGGCTTTTTGCCCGCTTCATAACTCAGCATGAGCCGGTTGATCGGCGTGAATTTTTCCGGAGCAACGCCCACCGTCAGTCCAATTTCCACCGATTGGCTTTCGAGAGCGTCCGCATGATTCTTCTGAGCTTCGATCACCGCTTCGCCCTTTGAGGTGCGTCCTACCAACTTGCCTTCGACGTGCATCAAGGCTCGCAGTTCGGGCGCGAATTTCTGCGGCTTCTTGGATTTCGGCACCACTTCCTTGTCGGGCTTGAAACTCACGGTGAATCGCTTCATCTCCGGTTTGTCCGCGGACACTGCGCAAACCGATCCGAGGACACTCGCCAACACTCCCCAGATGATCCCAGCCAAAATCTTCCGAATCATGTTGCTGCTCCTGCGTCGAGAGTAAGACACGCAGCGACTTCAGGCTCAAAGGTGCGAACTCGCCACGGCACCAACCACCGTCCGACAGGAACGGCAGCGAAGTATGAAGCATGTTGTGGGACGAACGCTAACACCTCTCGACTGACCACGCCAGCATTTTTGCTCAGTTCTCCGGTGAGCGTCCGTCGTTCACGCCGCCTTCACGCAACACTCGGCAATCGGTAGCTTGCCCTGCTAATCCATGAGTTCAATCAGCCTCTGTTGAGAACCGCGTCGCTATGACGATCCCGCTGCCGGCATCTGATCAATGTTCCGTCGCGCCACCTGTCGGCTCACAGATCGACTATGGCTACTTCATGAACTGCGTGCATTGCGGGTTGTGCACTTCGGCATGCCCCACGTACCTCGAGACCGGCAACGAAAACGACAGCCCGCGTGGACGTATCTACTTGATGCGCGGCGTCGTCGACGGTCGGATCGCACTGACGGACACCGTCAAACATCACTTGGAACTATGCCTCGACTGCCGAGCATGTGAAACGGCGTGTCCTTCCGGCGTGCAATACGGCCGTCTGATTGAACCGTTTCGCGTCGAGATGCAGCAGCGTGAACTGGTCGCCGGAGATTCGCAGGCCAACGGTTGGTTTCAGAAGTTCATTCTTTATGGCTTGTTCCCGTACGCGAATCGTCTGCGTTGGGCTCTCGCGCCCGCTCGCTGGGCGCAGCGATTGGGATTGGATCGCCTGGCGGAAGGACTTGGTGTCACGAGACTCCTGCCGAAGCAACTTCAACGAATGCAATCGCTGCTGCCAACGCTGCCGCCTCCGACTCCGCCATTGCCGGAAGTATTGTCTCCGGTTGGCAAGCGCCGCGCGAGAGTCGCACTCTTCACCGGTTGCGTGGCGGACGCGATGTTCGGGCCAACGAATTGGGCGACCGCCCGCGTGTTGCAATACAACGGCTGCGAAGTGGTCGTGCCGCGCAACCAAGTCTGCTGCGGAGCGATCCACTATCACAGCGGAGCCGGCGAACCCGCTTTGCAGTTAGCTCAGCAGAACGCTGCCGCGTTCAACCCCGACGACGTCGATGCCGTCATCATCAACGTCGCTGGATGCGGCTCGATGCTGAAAGATTACGGCCACGTCGCGCATGAACTCGCACCGGCTGACGATGCGACGCGACAACGGCTCGACAAATTTGCTTGCAAGGTCAAGGACGTGTCTGAGTTTCTGATGTCGCTCGGTCCGATCAAGCCGACTGGCGAGATCAATCTTCGAGCGACTTATCACGACGCCTGCCACTTGTGCCACGCTCAAAAGATTCGCGAGCAACCGCGTGACCTGTTGTCGCTAGTACCCGGTCTCGAACTCGTCCCGCTGGCCGAGAGTGAGATTTGCTGCGGAGCTGCCGGCAGCTACAACCTCACTCAACCTGAGATGGCCGCGCAGCTCGGACGTCGCAAGCTCGAGAATATCCTCAAGACAAATACTCAAGCCGTCATCACCGGCAACGCTGGATGCTCACTGCAACTGCAGATGCAACTCCGCCAAGCTGGCCACGACATTTGGGTTGCTCACCCGATGGACGTGCTCGACCTGAGTTACCGACAGCAACTTCCATCCTGCCTAAGATAGCCCATTCCGCATTCCGCCTTCCGAATTCAATCTCCCATGATTAAAGCAGTCGCCTTTGACCTCGACGGTCTGATGTTCAATACCGAGGAGATTTTCCACGAAGCGGGTGTCGAATTGATGCGTCGGCACGGCTGTGAAATGACCGATGAGTTTTTCACGCTCATCATGGGCCGCCGAGCGGAAGAGGGTTATCCATTGCTCGTCGAGGCTGCCGGGCTGAATGTCGATCCGATCAAGCTTTGGCGGGAATCACACGACTTATTCCTGGCGATGCTCGACGAAAAGATCGCACCGATGCCGGGTTTGTTCGAACTGCTCGATCACATCGAACGGAGCGGTTTACCCAAGGGGGTCGCGACCTCCTCGGATAGCAATTACCTGCGGCGCATCCTGACGCGTTTTGAAATCCTCGACCGATTTCACATGACCCTGACGGCCGAAGACGTCACCAATGGGAAGCCTCACCCGGAGATTTATCTCAAGGCCGCCGCTCGGCTGGGAGTTGATCCGCATGAGATGCTGGTCTTGGAAGACAGTCATAACGGCAGCAAAGCCGCTGCCAACGCCGGAGCCTACATCATCTCGGTGCCACACCAGCACAGCCGAAACCAGGACTTCGACCACGTCCGTCACGTGGCCAGCAGCTTGATTGATCCGGTGGTGCTCGACATGCTTCGGTCAACCTGAAAGGAGTCCGCGATGTCTGTCGCTGACGAAAGTCTGATCGCCGTGTTCGTCGATTTTGAAAACCTCGCGCTTGGCGTGAAGGACATGCACCAAGGGGAGTTCAAGATTCAGTTGGTGCTGAAACGGCTGCTCGAAAAGGGGCGGCTGGTTTTTAAGCGGGCGTACTGCGATTGGAACGGTTACGGTCACGCGGTTCGCGAGTTTCACGGGCACGGCATTGAACTAATCGACGTCCCGCATACTCGCCAGAGCGGCAAGAACAGCGCGGACATTCGCATGGTGGTCGATGCGCTCGACCTGTGTTACTCGAAGAATCACATCGACACGTTTGCGCTGTTGTCGGGCGACAGCGACTTCTCTCCGCTGGTCAGCAAGCTGAAAGAGAACAACAAGCGGGTCATCGGCTGCGGCGTGAAGAATTCAACGTCTGACATGCTGATCGCCAACTGCGACGAGTTCATTTACTACGACGACCTGGTCCGCATGGTGCAAAAGGCGAAAGCCGCCGCCCGGCCGCCAAGACCCAAGGATCCACACAAGGAGAAGGAAACTCCGAAGGAAAAAGAAGACACCGACAAGAAGCAGGAAGCGATCGAGTGGCTGTGCGAAATTGTCCGCTCGCAACAGGCCGACTACGAAACGCTGTGGGGCTCGCAGGTCAAGCAGACGATTCGCCGAGTTCATCCCGGCTTCAACGAAGCATACTACGGTTACAAGAGCTTCACGGACCTCATCAAAGACGCCGAGAGTCGCAGCCTGATCCGTCTCGAATACGATGAGGCTCGAGGCAATTACAAAGTGAAGCTGAAGGAAGACTAGACTGGTGCGAGGGGCGCGATTGCCTCAGCCTGGCAGATGATGAGTATGACGCAGCATCTGTTGGTGCTGCATGTTGGACTGCTGATGTTGGCGTGCTCGTTCTTGGTCAGCGGCAATCTGCGCGAGGTTGGACCAAGCCAGCGTCGAGCCATGTGCCGACGCCAGACAGGAGATGCCGACTCCCATGCCGCTGAGCGGGTTTGACCACAACTCATCACCGGTGTGGGGATCGAGGCAATAGGTGTAGCCCTGAACCGACACGATCAACCGGTCCAGGTCGAGCAATACCGCGACAACCCCGGAACCTTTCGGGGACTTCCAATCCCAGGCAAGCTCTCCTGTGCGCCGATCGAGCGCCACCACGCGAGAATTGAACCCAACAAAAATCAGCGAGTCGTTCATCCCCGACAAACCCTCCTGAGCCTCGGCGGATTCCTCACCAGCGCTGGCATCGAACAACTCTTCGGGAAAATCCGGCGTGCGGCTCATGGTTACGATCGCTTCAAGGGAGGTGATCAAGCAGCGGTTCGCTCCAATTTCCAACGGTGCTTGGCAGGCTTCGCAAGTTCATAGACCTCGGCCTGCTTGGCTTTGATCTGCTCCATGCGTTTGTTGAGCTCAGCCGGTTTGCGTTCGGCGACGACGTCGGCCAGCCAGTCGGGCGCGTTGAACATCACGACGCCTCGAAATCGCTGATGCACCATGCCGTTCTTGGCGTTGATCGTGTCGAAGACTTTCTGTGCGTGCGCGTGAATTGGCCCAGAGGTCACGTTGCCGACATTGACGCCGTCGGCCAGTTGCTTCGACGAGTACTTGCCAATCTCGATGCCGTCGATCGACAGCTTGTAGTTCCCCTCGGCGAGTCCAGCGACTTTGAGGCCGTACCAATTGAGGTCTTTCAGATCATTGAGGTAAGGCAGCAACGACACCCAATCTTTCTGAACTGGGAGTGGCAGACTCTCATCGAGCCGATCGAATTCGACCTCATCGACGGCGACCGAGGCATTCGAGACCACACACGCCTGAGTCTTCGTGCTCTTCGTCGCGGCATCAACGCTCACATCGCTGACGAGTGCGGGGGCCTTCAACGCGGTGAGGATTGCGTGGGCCATCATCATGCCTCCATTCGGCGACGTGTGAAATCCGTCGCCGAAGGGAATGACGGTCTTCGCGTCGTCCTTTTCCATTCGTTCGAGTTCGCCGCGTGTGATCGCATATTGATCGGCGAATCGAGCACCGTGCTTGGCTGCCAATCCCGCCAGCGGTTCGTAGAACTGTTTCTGAGTTTCCAGGTACAGCTTGAAGCGTTCCTGAATGCGGCGATCGACCGCATTCGGCGAACACAACGCGACTCGGACTCCAGCGTCCTTCGCGACCGTCAGCATCTTCTCGGTGTTCAAGACGTAGCCGTTGTTTCGATTCTGATCGAAGGCCCCGTAGCCGCCGTCGTTCATGCCAAAGTTGATCGTGATCGCGGTCGGCTTCTCAGCCAGGACGTGCGATGCGAAGCGACCTGCTCCGCCGGTGGCCGTGTCACCGCTGATGCCGGCATTGAGGAACAGGCAATTCCAATTGGGAAATCGGGTGGTCAGATAGAGTTCGATGTCGGTCGAGTACTGATACTGCTCGGTGATGCTGTCGCCGAGGAACAAGACTCGGTCGCCGGCCTTGAAGAAGAACTCCTTGGAGTCATCGCCACGCGCGGCCGAAATCGCCAATGACAAGAAACAGACAACGCAGGCCAGCAATCGCTTCATGGTGCAGTTCTCCAAAGAGTAGTGTCGTAGCCAATCTCGCCAGAGATTGGGACGAAAGGAGACAGCATCCGACGCTCTGGCGAGCGTGGCTACGAAGTTGTTAGATCGCGAAATCGGTCTCGCGTCCGAGCAGCCGGTCGATGACGTCTTGTGGTAGTTCGATGACTTGCTTCGCACCGGCTTCTCGATCGGCGGGATTGATACCGCAGTAAACGGCCCACGGTCCGAGATGTCGCCAGCGGCCGGCTCGTTTCGGTTCGTTCGGCAGGACCGGGGTCGTGCAGCGGTTGCACCCGATCGTCGAGAAGCCTTGTTGGTGCAGCGGATTCAGAATGACGTTGTGCTCGGCGACGTAGGCGTCCATTTGCTCGTCGGTCATCATCGCCAGCGGGTTGATGCGGATGGTGTTGTTCTCGGTATCCACTTGCAGGACGGGGCACATGGCACGCTTGCCCCCTTCGCTGCGGCGCAGGCTGCCAACGAAGGCGTAGTATTGGCCGGCAACCTCATTCATTGGCTCGACCTTGCGCATGTGGCAGCATTCTTTCTGACCTTCGACGGTCAGGTACAGGATGCCGTGCTTGGCGGTTTGTTCGGCCATCGTCAGCTTTGGGTGCAGCGTGACAATGTTCACACCGTACTCTTTGATGATCCGGTCGCGCGTGTCGAGCGTCTCTTGAAACATGACGCCGGTGTCGACGAACAGCACGGGGATATCGAAATTCGCGGATGAGATCATGTGGCAGATCACGCATCCGGCCTCTTGCATCGCGGAGATCGCCGCGAGCTTGTCGCCGAAGACTTTCTTCGACCACGCCAGCAATTCCTGCGGCGAGCGGGCTTCAAACGTTTGGTTCAGATCGATCAGATCGGCTTGGGTCAACTTGGGCATTTCGGTTCCTTCCTTGGACGTTGGGCAAGGACCGTAGCCTGACTTTCCGAGCCGAGACTTGCAACGCTCCGCGACTTGCTGAGTCAGATGACGGTCGTGACAAAAGTGACTGGCAGAACGATCAACGGAGGGCGCTAGGTCCGGTTCGCATCGATCTCAGACCGGGGCTAGCGCCCTGCGGCTGATCTCTGCCCGAATGTCCCATCACCCAAAAGCGACGGAGGCCACTATTGCCAGTGATTTCGGCTGTGCTCGCCGAGCGATTTCAGGGCCAACTTCGGGCGGCCGGTCGCGTCGATCAGGCCGGCGTTCGGGAAGTCGTGGAGAGCGGCGTCGGTCAGGTGCGACCAATAGATGCCGGTCACCGATTGCTTGGCGATCAGCAGCGGCAGGTATGTGTCGATCCAAGCGGCTTGAGCCTCTTCGCTCCAAGGCAATTTCCAACCGTTGGCATCTTGAACGAAGCCGGGGTTGGCTTGCGAATCGGGTTGGTTCGACGACGGAAACGCCAGCGTGATGTGCAGCGGGATTTCCAAGCCACTCCAGACGTCCAGCAATCGGCTGAAGTCGAGCAGATCGCGAGAGGCCGAGCCATGTTCGCCGTAACCGACGGCGATCTCCAAATTCACTCCCGCTAGCCCAACACCACAACGGAGCAACGCATCCACGAATTGCACCGGGGAGAGCCGATGTTGGCCGCGCGTCTGATACGTCCCCCACGGTTGCTCGATGCGAATCAAGAACTGCGATTCCTCATCCACTCGGCGAGCGACTTCCAACGTGCGTGCGACCAGCGTCAGACAATTCTCTTCAGTCAGGTTCAATGCACCGCCAGTGTTGACGCGTGCGGAGACTTCCCAGAGTCGAATTTTTCCGGCATACCGCTGCACCGCCGTCTCGACGAAATCACAGAGAAAACTTTGCAGGTTGAAGAAGTCGTGCCCCCATTGGTCCAACCACTTGGGCAGGCCATCCAAAGACAGGTCAAGCAACGGGCCGCCACTGATCACTAACTTGTGCTGGAGACACCACTCAACCTGCGCGTCGAGCCGATCCCAATTGTAATTCCCTTCTTCCTGCTCAATGAATCGCCATTCGATGGGCACGACCGCCGTGTTGAACGTCCCTAACAACCACGACTCCCAACTCGCGTCCGGGGTGGCCTGAGCCAGGTTGCAGCCCAAACTAATCGGCAATTGCGCGGCGCGCTTCACGCGAATCGCCATCCGCTGTTCGGTGTAGGCCTTCGTCAGCATTTCGGCGGCCTCGCAAGCTTTCGCGATCGCTTGCGTGGCGATGTCGCTGGCGGCGGCAGGGTCGCTCTTCATTCCGACCGCTTTGGCAAACAGCAGGTGAGCCGCTTTATGAATCTCGTCGAACGCGGCGGGAATCTGCATTCCCAATTGCTCCCAACTCGCGACCTGATTCCGGACCTGGCAGATTTTTCCGCGAGCCAATTCCAACGCCAGCAGGTAGGTACCTTCTTGCTCACGCAGGCTGGAGGTCGTCAATACGGGGCGTCCAAAACCGGGCACTGGCCAAGCAATGTTGAATTTACCGCTGTCGGAAGCGGGACGGCGGCAGGCGACTGTGTTGTCTTCGATCTCGACACGCGAGGGAAACACGCGGCCATCGAAGCCGGTGATGTATGCATTCTGAGCTTCGGGCCATTCCGACATCAGGCGGTCGGGATAGACCTGGAACTTCATGACACCCACGCGAATCCTCGCATCTTCAGCGGCTGCCACCTCGAGATTGAGCGTACGAAAGTTCGGTCGCAAACATGTCGCACACCTCGTTTTTGTACCGGTCTTCAGGCCGGCAAGGGGGCGAAGTCTATTGGTGGTGAAGTGGTTGTTCAAGCAGCGGTTACACGACTAGACTTCGACCCCTTTCCGTGGACTTTGAGGCAAACTCATGCGCCCCGCGTTCCTGAGCAGTGAGATACCCGGACAGACCCCGAAGCGCGGTAAAGTCCGGGATATGTATGACTTTGGCGACCGGATGTTGATGGTCACATCGGACCGCATCAGTGCGTTCGATTGGGTCTTGCCCAGCGGCATTCCCGACAAAGGCCGAGTGCTTACGCAGCTCAGCCGTTTTTGGTTCGAGCACCTGCCGGTGCGACATCATCTGCTCAGCCAGAATCTCGACGACGTCCCGCTTCCCGCCGGTACCGATCGAGATTCGCTCGCCGGTCGCAGTCTCGTGGTCCGCAAGACCGAGGTCGTCCCCATTGAATGCGTCGTGCGCGGCTATCTCTCCGGCTCCGGCTGGAAGGAGTATCGCCAAAGCGGTTCGGTCTGCGGCATCGCGTTGCCCGAAGGACTGCGCGAGAGCGACCAACTTCCCGAGCCAATTTTCACCCCCGCGACCAAAGCCGAGTCTGGCCACGACATCAACATCTCGTTCGAGGAGATGTCTCGTCTGATCGGCGAAGCGACCTCACGGCGACTGCGTGACTTGAGCTTCAGCATCTATCAGCGCGGTGCCGAGATCGCTCGAGCGAAAGGCATTCTCATCGCCGACACGAAATTCGAGTTCGGCCAACTCGATGGCGTGTTATGGCTGATCGACGAAGTGATGACTCCCGATAGCTCGCGCTTCTGGCCGGCGGATCAATACTCGCCGGGCCAAGGACAGCCCTCATTCGACAAACAATTCGTGCGTGACTGGCTGGAAACCACCGGCTGGGACAAGAACAGCCCGCCGCCACAATTGCCGCTCGACGTCATCGACCGCACGCGAGCGAAATACATCGATGCCTTCGAGAAGCTCACCGGTGAAACGTTCGCTTGGCGATAGGTTTGTAGTCCCGCCTTTAGGCCGAAAGTCACCGCCTAAAGGTGGAACTACTAACTCACCAGTGCATCACGAACCCGCCATCGACGTTGATCGTCTGGCCGGTCACATGAGCCGCTCGCGCCGATGACAGAAACACGATCATGTCGGCGATGTCCTCCGGACGCTGCCAATGCCCCAGCGGCACGACCGCGCGAATCTTCGACGCCGCCCAATCGAGATAGCTCAACCGCTTCTCTTCCGGTTGTTGATCGTGCCAGCTTCGCCAGACCGCTTCATTGAGCGGCGTCTGCACCATGCCGGGGCAAACCGTGTTCACGCGGAGTCCGTGCGGTGCGAGATCCTTGGCCAGACACTGCGCAAAGTTGATGTTCGCTGCCTTCGACGCGCTATAAGGCGGATCGGTCTGCGAACCGATTTGCCCAGCCACCGACGCCACGAAGACCAGCGTGCCTCGCCGCCGCGAGACCATCACCGGCGCAACCGCGTGCGCCACATTCACCATTCCCAGGACGTTGACCTGCAACACACGCGGCCAATCGCTGGGTGAGAGATTCGAGAATGGAAACCCGAACTTGCCCGAACCGATCGCCGCTCCGTGAACCAAATGGTCGATGGAACCAAACGCCTCGACCGTCGATTGCGTCGCGCGGCTGACCGCCTCGGAGTCGGTGACGTCCACTCGGCAGCCGATGGCCGCTACCGCGAATTGTGCTCCGAGTTGTCTCGCCACCTCATCAACGTTCGACGCGAGATCCCAAATCGCGACGCGGCATTTCTCCGCCGCGAAAGCTCGGCACGTCGCCAGCCCGATGCCGCTCGCGCCTCCCGTAACGACGGTTGTTTGTCCGGAAAGATGCAATTCCACAATGGCGTCCTTTCACAGTCCCTTTGGGCTCGATGTCGTACCGCTCCGCCCGCCTGAGTGTTCGGAGTGATTGTTTCGCCCTCCCATTTTACGGACAGCAACACGATTATACTGCGGTGTCACGGATCAGTCTGTTTTCCTCAGGGATCATCCATGTCTTCCGAATCTTGTTGTGGTGGTT
This sequence comes from Planctomyces sp., assembly GCA_005778115.1. Taxonomy (GTDB): domain Bacteria; phylum Planctomycetota; class Planctomycetia; order Planctomycetales; family Planctomycetaceae; genus SXKJ01. The sequence goes on from SXKJ01000246.1 coordinate 11,260, forward strand.
TGAACGTCGAGGCCGCTGTGCGCGAACGGTACAGCGCGGCCGCCAATCAGTCCGAAGCCGCGCTGTGTTGCCCGGTCAGTTACGACCGCCAGTTTCTAGAGATCATTCCGCCGGAGATTCTGGAGCGTGACTATGGATGCGGCGACCCCTCGAAGCATGTGCGTGCCGGTGAGACGGTGCTCGATCTCGGCTCTGGCGGCGGGAAGATTTGTTACATCGCGGCGCAGGTCGTCGGCGCCTCTGGCCGAGTCATCGGTGTGGACTGCAACGACGAGATGCTGAATCTGGCTCGCGAATATCAAATCGTCGTCGGTGATCGGCTTGGTTTTCACAACGTCGAATTTCGCAAAGGGAAGATTCAAGACCTGAAGCTCAACCTGGAACGCTTCGAGAGGTTCCTTGCCGAGAATCCGGTTCGATCCAGCAGTGACTGGCTGCGGGCAGAAGAGCATGCGAGTTCATTGCGAGCTTCCGCGCCGCTAATTGCTGACAGCTCGGTCGACGTTGTGGTTTCGAATTGCGTGCTGAATCTGGTGCGGAGCGAAGATCGGCGGCAGCTCTTTTCTGAAATCTTTCGCGTGCTGAAGCCCGGCGGTCGAGCGGTCATCAGCGACATCGTCAGCAGCGACGACGTGCCGGCCGAGTTGCAAGCGGATGTAAATCTCTGGAGCGGCTGCATCAGCGGAGCGTTTCGTGAAGACCGGTTTCTCGCCGCATTCGAGTCGGCGGGGTTTCACGGCGTCGAGATTCTCGAACGGCAAATCGAACCGTGGACGACTGTCGGGCCGCTGGAATTCCGCAGCCTGACCTTGCGAGCCTTCAAGCCGCAGCTGACGACGACCAGCGACTTCCGTCACGCGGTCGTCTATCGAGGCCCGTGGAAAAGCGTGACGACCGACTTCCGCCAAGACTTCGTTCGCGGCGAGCGTGTCGATGTCCGCGATGCCGAGTTCGCGATGCTGGCACAGCCCCCTTATCGCGAGCAGCTTGTGCTGCTGCCGAACGCGAATGTCGAAATCGGGGCGGCTCCCAGCGGCTCGATGTTCGTGTCGCTCGATTTGGCCGCGGATGCTGGCGAATGTTGTTCTCCCGGATCGAAGTGCTGCTGAGGTTGGTGATGTCGCAAGTGGATGCTGCTTTGGTGCGGGACTTTCGCGAAGCGTGGTCGAGCGAGTTGGCTGATCGGGTGGACGCTGTGATGTCGGCGTTGCTGTCGGCTACTGGCGCGCGAGCGGTCGGCTGGTGGCGGCGTGTCGGTGAGGAACTCGAACAGATCAGCTTCCAAGCGATTGCGGACATGCCGGAGGAAGTACGCATCGGCTTCATGTCGGCGACCGGTCGAGTGGCGATGTCGCGGGTGGAGCTCGGCTGTGTGCGTGCGGCATCGGAACTTCAGCCGGTGGTCGCTCGCGAAGATGCGGTCCAGCGCGGGCTGACCGGCTCGGCCTCTTGGCTAACACGCTTCGGTGCCAGCCAATCTCTGGCGCTGCCGATCATTCGCGACGATCACGCGGTGGGCGTGCTGGCAATCGCGACGGCGGAAGTGTTCGATGAGAACTCGCCGATCTGGCGGACGATGACGGCGATCGTCGCCGGGCTTGTGAGCGTTCCATACCACGATCGTTAGAAAGCGGCCCCGCTCGGTGCGCGAGTCGCTCCCTGACGGTCGCGGTACGGCTTCGGACGACAACCTGCTCTTGGCGAAACAGGCTGGCTGGACTACATCGCCGCCGCATTTCCCTCGCGAACGGGTCAATCGACCTGCTCCAAACCACCTCAGCTTCCTTATCCCTTCGATCTTCTCATGCCAACGCTGGACCCTCGCACCACGGATGGGCGACCGGCACCGCTGTCGGTGCAGAGCAACTTCGTTTGGTCGCTGATCGGGAATGTGCTCTACGCCTTCTGCCAGTGGGGCGTGTTGGTCGTGCTGGCCAAGATGTGCTCACAGGAAACGGTCGGGACGTACGTCCTGGGCATCACGATGACGTCGCCGATTTTTCTGTTTGCCGGTTTGCAACTGCGGAGGCTGCAAGCGACGGATGCGAACGAAGAGTTTCAGTTCGGACATTATCTCGGCCTGCAACTTGCGGCCTGCGTTATGGCGATGCTGGCGTGCTGGGGTGCCGGTTGGTTTTCCGGTTATCACGATGCGGCACTGGCGGTGATTCTGCTGGTCGGATTCAGCAAAGCGATCGAGACCTTGTCGAACACGTTTTACGGGTTGTTTCAGCAGCGCGAGCGATTGGATCGGATCTCGAAGTCGATGGTGCTGCAAAGCGTGCTTTCGGCGGCTGGGTTGTGTGGCGGCATTGTGCTGTTGAATGACATTGTCGCGGCCTGTGCGTGGTCAGCGATTGCTCGGCTGGCAGCCGTGTTGTTGTACGACGTGCCGAGTGTGTTGTGGTTGGCGGGAGATGCTTCGAGATTGGATCGACGGCTTTCGGCCTTCGGCTCTCGGCTTTCGGCCTGTCGTCCGGTGTGGGAACGAGGCCCGTTGTGGCGACTGGCGATGCTCGGTGTGCCGCTGGGTGTAACCGGCATGTTGGTTTCGCTGAACACGTTTTTCCCACGCTACTTCGTCGAGCATTTCGGCGGCAAAGCGGAGTTGGGAGTTTTCGGAGCGTTGTGTACTCCGCTGTATGCGATGCACACGCTGACGAAATCGCTGGAGTCCTCAGCCAGCGCTCAACTGGCTCGGTTGCACGCGAGCGGCGACATGCGCGGATTCCGTCGGTTGCTTGGAAGATTGATGGCAATGCACACAGCGGTTGCGCTGGCGGGAGTCGTTATCGCGTGGCTCTTTGGTCGGCCGCTGCTGACGTTGCTGTTCAACGCGGACTATGCCGAGCACGTCGATGTCTTCGTGGCGATCATGTGGGCAACGCTCGTGGCGACTTCGGCCGGAGTGATGATGACTGCGTTGATCGCCGCTCGGTTCATTCAGATTCAACTCCCACTGATCACGGCAACGTCGTTGGCAGCACTGGTCGCCTGCTGGTGGCTTGTGCCGAGGTTCGGGATGCACGGCGCCGCGTGGTCGCTGGCGATCAGTAAGCTGCCGTATTTGGCCGTCGGGTTGTGGTTGATTGCGGGAATGTCCGCCAAGCAACTGAGCGGCACGGCGCTAGCCGCTGGTAATTCGCCGGAGAACATCGATTCAGAATCACCGGCGGCTAGCGCCGTGCCGCTCACCATGACTGGGGAGCTGACGCCCCCCGCTCACCAACAGAATCTGCGGAAAGGAGCGGCGTGATGTGCGGCATCGCCGGATTTGCATTGCGACATCCAGCTCCGTGGGGCGAGCCGATCGTCAAGGACATGACCGACGCAATCGCGCATCGTGGTCCCGATTCGGACGGGCATCTGTCCGGTCCCGATCAGCGCGTTTGGTTGGGCTTTCGACGACTGGCAATCCGCGATCTCGACCCGCGTGCGAACCAACCGATGGTCAGCGCGAGCGGCCGCACAGCGATCATTTTCAACGGCGAGATTTACAACTCGGCCGAACTCGCCACGAAGCATTGCCGTGATCTCTCTCTGCGCACGACCGGGGACACTGAAGTCTTTCTGGAGGCGTTTGAACGCAGCGGATCAGCGATCTTCGAGCAAACCAACGGGATGTTCGCGGCCGCGTTTCTGGATCTCCCTTCCGGTGAAGTCACGCTGGTGCGGGATCGGATGGGAAAGAAGCCGCTGTTCCTTCATGAGACAACCAGCGGTTTCGCGTTCGGTTCGGAGCTACGAGCGTTTCGCCGCTTCGGACTGCAACCCGATCCGTCGTCGCTGCCGCTGTATTTGCACTTCGGCTACTTCCCGTCGCCACACACGTTCTTTCGCAGCACGACGCAGGTCTGCCCCGGTGAGTTTGTGGTGTTGCATCGGGGTGAGATTCGGCGTCGGAAGAAGTACTTCGATGTGACGCAATGGGACTGGGGACACGGATCGACCGATCCACAAAGGGGCGGGCTACCGGAATTACTTTCTGACGCGGTTTCGATCCGCACGCTCAGCGATGTTCCGATCGGTGGATTCCTCAGTGGTGGGATCGACTCGTCGTTGGTGGCGGCGTTGCTGAAGTCCACCGGGCGCAGCGATCTGCCGATGTTCACGGTCTCGTTTCGAGATGGCTCGGCGGACGAAGCGCCGTTTGCCGCAGAGATCGCCAAGCATTTGGGACTGAGCCATCAGATTCTGTCGCTGGATGAACGCTGGCTGCCGGAGATGATCGACGACTACCTCGACTGCTATGAGCAGCCGTTTGCCGACAGCAGCGGCCTGCCGTCGATGCTGTTGTGCGAAGCGGTCAAGGAGCATGTCACGGTCGCGCTCTGCGGCGACGGCGGCGATGAGTTCTTCGGCGGCTACTCGCGCTACGGCTGGCTGCGTCGCGCACTGCAAGCTCAACGAATGCCGCGACTCGCACGATCATTTCTCGGACGGATGCTGCCGCTGGTCGACCAGCAGCGCGGGCTGCGATTGCAGCGGTTGCTGGAGACTCGGGATGCCGCCGGCTTGTACGCCCAGCTCATCGGCGGTTCGACGTTTGCTTCAGCCAGCGACCTGTTGTGCGACGTATCGGCAACAGCAGACAACGCTGCCGAGCAATTGGTGCGAGACTTATTCGCACGTGTGCCGGCTGACCCGCTCTCGCAGGCCGCTTGTTTCGACGCGGCCTATTACATCCCCGACGACTTGCAGGTGAAGATGGACCGGGCGTCAATGCGCGTCTCGCTTGAAGTTCGTTCGCCGTTGCTGGATCACCGCGTCGCCCGGTTCGGAGCCGAGTTGGCGACACGCACCAAATTCTCCAACGGCCCAAAGTCGATCCTTCGCGAGGCCCTGGCGGGCTTTGTCCCACGGCGAATGTTTGAACGTCCGAAACATGGCTTTTCGGTTCCGATGCGGTCGTGGCTTTCCGGGCCGCTGCGTGACGTTGTGCACGAAGCTTTCCGCCAACGCTCGGTGGCCGAGTGCGGTTGGTTGAACTCGGCGACTCTGCTGCGGCTCGAACGTGACTTCCATGCCGGACGCACGGAGTTGTCACCCATGTTGTGGCTGTTATTCGTGCTCGCACGATTCGTGGACCGCACGGCGACGGCCTCTGGATCGGGTGTCAGCTTCCGACCGAAACCCATGGAACTCTCCAAGGCCGCATGAGCGAGACTCTCGATGCCTCCCGTTTCAAAACATGATCCATTCCTGATGGCCAAGAATGAGGCACGCACACGCGCGTTCCATGCTCCGCGTGCTTCCGTGGTGAATACCGTCACGCCGACGCCCATGACGCTGACCATGCAGATCCAGTCGTTCTGCGCGCAGGCGGCGTTGTTCTTCCTGCCGCTGCCGGCGATCAAGTACACGGAAACGAGTCTGACTCTGGCGGATCTGTTTTTGATTCCGGCCATCCTGCTGAATTTCAGCCACGCGCTGCGACTGAGAGCGTTTCAGATTCCGTTTCTGCTGGTGCTGCCACTCAACTTGCTGTCGCACATGCTCGACCCTGACGGGACGTTGATCCCGATTTTGCAGATGATTTACCTGTGGGGCTTCTTGATTCCGTTCGGCTGGTGCGCATTCGTGAATCTGTCGCCGCAACGGATCGCGTACTTGTTACTGATCGCCAGCGGGCTAAGCTGCATCGTCGCGATGGGGCAGTTCACTGGCTATGTGCCGACGCTGCCGACTCAGAAAATCATCGACTACAAGGACAGTAGCCGCGCAGCCGGCTTGGTGTTGCAGTGCAATTCGTTGACGATGGCACTCACGCCATGCTTTCTGTTTTTACCAGCCGTGCGGCAGGCATCATTACGGATTGTGTTGCTGCTGCTGTTGCTGGGAGGCATCGCCAGCACGGTGTCGAAGTCGGCCATCTTGGCCGTGCCCGGATTGCTGTTCTACTTCTTCTGGCGTGAGCCTGAGAAAGCTCGCGTGCTGCGCTGGCTAGCCTTAGCAAGCGTGTTGGGATTGCTCGTATTGAATCGCGGAGCCAGCTTGGCCGAATTGGTGGACAAGCTCAACGCGACCGTCGAACTGCGACTTTCCAATGCGGACACGTCGATCGACGATCGTACCCATCTGGCTCAGGTGGCCTTTGATTATTCCAGCGAATGCTTGCTGCTCGGTTATGGCACCGATGGCACCTATCGGGTGATGACCAGCGGTGCCGGCATGGGGCAGACCGTGCATGTCTTTTATCTGGGGCTGCTGCTGATCGAAGGCTGGACCGCGGTCAGCTTGACGATCCTGGGCTTCTTGGGATTACTCGGATCGTTGTGGTCGCTGCGAAAGTACAACGATGCGATCATGCTCGGTACGCACATGTTGGCGATCTCGGTGACGACCGTGCTTTATCTCAGCTATCAGTATTACCCGTTTGTGATCGCCGCGGCCGCGATCGTTCGTGCTCAATCCGAACGCACGGCGGGGGCGCAGTCCAAGACTGTGGCTGGCGAGCGGGGCGGCGTTCGTCCCCCGGTCTTTCGTCGAATACACCGGGGGGCTAACGCCTCCCCGCTCGCCTGAGCGTCTCACAGGAGTCAGTGCTACCGAGTGCCGAAGGTCAGTTCATCCGCCGCACAGACCCACTGGGCGAGCGTCGGCGTATAGTCGAGCAACTCGGTCGGCTTGAAGTAGATCTTCAGTTCGCGTTTCGCCGCTTCAACGCTGTCGCTGGCATGCATCAGGTTCATCTGGCGGCTGACTCCATAGTCACCGCGAATCGTGCCGGGAGCGGCTTGTCTTCCGTTGGTGGGGCCGAGCATCGTTCGCATCACCAACACTGCTTCCGGACCTTCCACCGCAAGCGCAACCACCGGGCCGGCGGTGATGAACGATTCGAGCAACGGATAAAAATCCTTCAAGACGTGCTCGACGTAATGCTTCTTGGAAAGCTCCGGGGTGACTTGCAGCATTTTTAGACCGACGATTTTCAACCCTTTCCTTTCGATCCGGCTGAGCAATTCGCCACAGAGCCGGCGTTGGACGGCGTCGGGTTTAAAAAGAATCAGTGTGCGTTGGGCGGGCATGGAGTGGGAATCCTTTTGAGATTGGTTCGGGTTGGGTTTGGAATGTCCAAGGTCGAAATTTCAATGTCCAATGAAAACCCAATTTCCAATCCCCAAGATCACAAGACGACTACGAGTCAGCAATTTGGGATTTAGAGCTTGGTCATTCATTGGACATTGAGATTTGGACCTTGGGGTTTCTCGATCACGCCATCATCTTGCGAAACTCGGCGAACAGATAATGGCTGTCGTGCGGGCCGGCCGAGGCTTCCGGGTGATACTGCACTCCGAAGGCGGGGACGTCTTTGCAACGGATGCCTTCGACCGTCTGATCGTTCAAGTTGATGTGTGTGACCTCAACGCTCTTCGGCAGCGAATCGGCTTGAAGGGCGAATCCGTGATTCTGCGAAGTGATCTCGACGCGGCCGGTGTCGCGATACAGGACCGGCTGGTTGGCTCCGCGATGTCCGAATTTCAGCTTGTAGATTTCGCCACAGAGCGCGAGTCCGAGCAGTTGATGTCCAAGGCAAATCCCGAAGACCGGCTTCTTGCCAAGCAGTCCGCGAATCGTGTTGATCGCGTAATCCAGCGGCCGCGGATCGCCCGGCCCGTTCGAGAGAAACACGCCGTCTGGATTGAGGCTGAGCACCTCTTCGGCCGATGCGGAACCGGGGACGACAGTGACTCGGCAACCAAGCTGCCGCAGATGACGCGGGATGTTCCACTTCATGCCATAGTCGATCGCGACCACATGCGGTCCGGCGGAATTGTCGGCAAGTTCTCTGTGCAGCGATTCGTAGCCGGGAGTGATCCGCTCACGCACCAGGCTGTTGACTCCCTGATCCCAATTACGGATCTGCTTGGGCATAACCTCTTTGACGAGATCGAGTCCCACGATGTCAGGACTGCGCCGAGCCTTCTCGACCAGCGACTCATCGTTGAGGTCCGTGGTCGAGAGGATTCCGGTCATCACGCCGTGAACTCGCAAGCGGCGGACCAGCACGCGGGTGTCGATCCCTTCGAGTCCGATGACGTTGTTCTGTTTGAGATAATCATCCAGCGACAACGTCGAACGAAAGTTGCTGGGGAATCGGCACAGCTCGCGGACGATGAAACCGGAGAGCGACAGGCCGCCGCTCTCAACGTCGTCGGGATTGCTGCCGTAGTTGCCGATCTGCGGGTACGTCATGGTGACGATCTGACCGCAGTACGACGGGTCGGTGAGGATCTCCTGAGAGCCGGTCATGCTCGTGTTGAACACGACCTCGCCGAAGATCTCGCCGTCGGCTCCGAAAGCTCGGCCGGTAAAGACGGTGCCGTCGGACAAAGCCAGTTTCGCAGGACGATTGGGACTGCTCATAGTGGGCGGGCTTGTAGCGAACTGGGCTGCCGATTTGAAGGATTCCCGTAGGGTGGGTCGAGTCTTCGAGACCCACCAATTGCTTGTCCTTCGTGGTGGGTCTCGATGACTCGCCCCACCCTACGAAGCCTCCCGCCTCCATCTCGCGATCTGTTGTTCTCGATACTCCGCCGCAGTCCCGTGTTCGATCGCCTCACGCAGCCCGCGCAGCAGCCGCTGATAGAACGCGATGTTGTGCCACGAGACCAGAACCGGGCCGAGCATCTCGCCGCTCATGAACAAATGCCGCAAATACGCGCGGCTGAACTGCATGCAGCACGGACACTCGCACTCGGCATCGAGCGGCCCCGGATCGCGCTGATGTTTGAGATTGCGCAATCGCACCGGCCCGCTGCTGGTGAAGGCGAGCGCGTTACGCCCGTTGCGCGTCGGCATTACGCAGTCAAACAAGTCGATTCCACGGCAGACTGCTTCCAACAAGTCGGTTGGCGTTCCGACTCCCATGAGATAGCGCGGCTTATCGACTGGCAGCAGCGGGGCGGTGAAATCCAGTGTCGCGTACATCTCAGGCGGAGCCTCACCGACACTCAGACCGCCGATCGCATAGCCAGGAAAGTCGAGCGGCAACAATCCCGCCGCCGAGCGTTCACGCAGCTCGCGATCGGTCGCCCCCTGCACGATTCCGAACAACGCTTGATCGTCACGCTGATGTGCTTCACGGCACCTCGCCGCCCAGCGGGTCGTGCGATCAACAGCGTCGACGAGCTTCTCACGCGGAGCATCCGCCGGCGGGCACTCGTCCAGACACATGATGCAGTCCGCGCCGAGCAACTCCTGAATCCGCATCGCTCGTTCGGGAGAGAGTTCCAGAAGGCTGCCATCGAGATGCGATTTGAAGACGACCTTCTCGTCATCCAGCTTCCGTAACGACGTCAGCGAGAAGACCTGAAACCCGCCGCTGTCAGTCAGGATCGGACCATCCCAGCCCATGAACCCATGCAGCCCCCCCAAGTCAGCAACGACTTCCGGCCCCGGCCGCAACGCCAAGTGGTATGTGTTGGCCAGCACTTTTTGCACGCCGACTCGGCGAAGCTGCTCTGGCGTCAGACCTTTGACGCTGGCCTGCGTCCCCACCGGCATGAACGCCGGCGTATCCACTAATCCATGAGGCGTCGACCAGCGACCGCGGCGAGCGGCGGTCGAAGTGTCCGATTTCAAAAGTTCAAACCGAAACTGGTCCAACTTGAGTCTCTTTTCGGCTCGATGACGAGTGCGTGACGTAATGGCATTTCGCTTGAGGCAGTTTCAAAACCCAGCACGACGCGCCAGCGAGTGGTTGACTTTTTGACGATTTGACCACTCGCTGGCGCGTCGTGCTAGGTTTTGAAGCCGAGCCCAGGTCGGTCGGGTTTGAAACGTCGCCGCCAAGACTGATAACCAATTCGCCGTCCATAGTCGATCCGACGCAGACGAGTTCTGCGACGGCAAACGAATCAGTGCCGCCCGATGTGGTCTATCGTCTGTCGCCTTGAAGTGCAGATGCAGTTTCTCGGATCGTTGCCATCGTCATCTTTTGAAAGTCGTTCGTATTCGGGATCGCTGCATCAACCATTTCGAGCAACATGGACTGAGACCTCTGCCGATACAGCCAGGACGTGCGTCTTCGCTCAGGGATTTGGACTGGTCGCCGAGATTTCCAAGGAACGCTCCATTGGTCTTCAAGCTGACACTCTGTTTGTTGTCCGTCGGGGCGTTGTTGGCTCCGGCCAGCGTCTTGGCATGGCAGTCGCCCGCGGGACAATCGGCCGGCGAGTTTGAATTCGCTGACGCTGAACCCGGAAATGACGCCGAGCTGGTGTTTCAGGACAAGGCACCGCCATCGGCAAAGCCGCCGACACCCGCAAAGCCAACGCCGACTCCCGCTCCTCGTCCCGCAACTCCCCCGATGCCGGTTCCGCCTCAACCGCAATTCAACCCGTCTGCGAATCAACCAGGGAATCAGCGGTCATTAGCACGAATGTCACGCGCTCCGGATATGTTCGGAGACTCGTTTGGTTCTTTGTCCGGGGTCACGTTTACCACGGTCACGAACGAAGGGAGCGACACTTCGACGTCTGCCCCTGGAGCGATTCGGTTGCCGAAAACCGGAGGTGCGCGAGTCGTCAAGAATGAACACAATCGTGCGCTGCCAACCGACCGTGTCTTTGGGCTGTATCACCACTTTGAGAATGCGCTTCAATTAGAAAACACCGACACTAA